>CAJLCS010000013.1 GCA_905205195.1 uncultured Eubacteriales bacterium | reverse complement strand
ACGGCGTTGCCATCTGCAAGTACACCGGCTCCCGGGGCAAGGGCGGCGCGTCCGATGCTTCTGCCGAGGCCATGGGCCATGTCCGCTCCACGCTGGACAAGGCCGGGGTGGTGTGGCAGATTGCCACGCTGGGCAAGGTGGACCAGGGCGGCGGCGGCACCGTGGCGGCCTACATGGCCAACCGGAACATCGTCACCGTGGACGCCGGCGTGCCCGTGCTGTGCATGCACGCGCCCATGGAGCTGGTCAGCAAGCTGGACTGCTACATGACCATGCTGGCCTGCAAGGCCATCTATCTGGCGTAAGCGTGTTCTTCTTTACTGCCGGGCGCATTTGCGCCCGGCAGTTTGTCAAAAAATCACAGCGTTGACGGTCATAAAGGGGACCCCGCATGGCCCGCCTTGCGGGGAGAGGAGCAGTCCTGACACTGGTGGAGTTTTCCACTTGCGGAAAACGGAACATTATGACAGGTACTGCGACGATGTGTCGGGGACTTTACTTTTGCCGGAAGGAATGGTACAATAGCACCCGGGAGGCGATGCTATGCGTCAGATCGTGCAAATCTTTCAGAATTTCATCCGAAAAGGGGACAAGGTCCTGCTGACGCTGTGCCTGGTGCTCAATGCCTTCGGCTGCCTGGTGATTGCCAGCGCCACCAACACCATGGGCTTCACCCGCTACATCATCGTGCAGGGCGCGGCGGCCCTCATCGGCGTGGTGCTGTATGTGCTGATTTCGTCGGTGGACACGGACTTTTTCTCCGAGCACCGGCGGTCCATTGTGGCCTTCAGCGTGTTTCTTCTTCTGCTGCTGATCCCCTTCGGCACGGACAACGGCTCCGGCAACAAGAGCTGGCTGAACATTCCGCTGGTGCCGGTGGACATTCAGCCCGCCGAAATCTGCAAAATTACCTATATTCTGATTACCGCTTCGGTGATGGCGTCCCACCAGAATCAGATTTCCTCGTGGAAATCCGTGTTTCACATGGTGGCGTATCTGGTGCTGATCGTGGGACTGAACATGGTGCTGTCCCGGGATGCGGGCGTTTCTCTGATTTTTGTCTTTATCTTTGCGGGCATGGCCTTTGCCGGCGGCGTGAGCCTGTGGTGGTTTCTGGCCGGCGGCGGCGCCATTGTGGCGGCGGCGCCCATCGTCTGGACCAAATTCATGGACAACTACCAGCGCAAGCGGATTCAGATTCTGTTTGACCCCACCATCGACCCGGACGGCCTGAACGAGCGCTACCACACCAAGCTGAGCCTTCGTTCCCTCACCGGCGGCGGCCTGACGGGGCAGGGGCTGTTCCACGGCACCCGGACCCAGACGCCGGACGCTCTGTTTGCCCAGCATACGGACTACATTTTCGCCGCCATCGGCGAGGAGCTGGGGTATCTGGGCTGCATTTTCGTGATTCTGATGCTGCTGGCCATCATTGCCCGGTGCATTTATGTGGGCGTCCGGAGTCAGGACTATATGCGCCGGATGGTCTGCTTCGGCGCGGCGGCGGCCCTGATTTTTCAGGTCACCAGCAACGTGGGTATGTGTGTGGGCGTGACGCCGGTTATCGGCCTGACGCTGCCCTTCGTCAGCTACGGCGGCAGCTCGCTGGTGTCGCTGTATGCCATGCTGGGGCTGGTGTCCGGCGTGTACGCCCGACCGGTGTCCACCAGCCACGAGCGCTATATCCGGCCATACTGACATTCAAAGGCCGCTTCCAATCCGGAAGCGGCCTTTACGCCGTGAAAGGGAAAACCATGATGGAAATCAGAAAAATGGATGACTTGACGGCCGATCCGGCGTGGATCGACGGCTTTGCGGAGGACCCGTGCTTTTCCACGCCCTTCTGCGGCCGGGACAGAATCCGTGCGCTGGCAGAAAAGAAAGAGAATCTGCTGCTGGGCGCCTATGAGGGGGAGAAGCTGATCGGCTTTTTCTGCCTTCTGGCGCTGGAGGAGGAAAAATATCTCGAAACTCTCTTTCTGGCGGCCAGAGAAAAGCGGGCCTACGACGCGTTGTGGGCCTATTTGCGGAAAACCCGCCTTGGCCATGAGCTGTGGGTGGTCTGCAACCCGAAAAATCCGGTTTTGATGGGCTTTCTCACGGAAAAACAGGCGTTTTTCTACCCGGAACAGCGCACCATGGAGGCGCCGGAGGAAGAAACGGAGGATCCCGACGGCGTGATCCCCTATGACGGGCGGTATCGGGAGGAGTATCTCCGGATCCACAGCCGGGACGGCTACTGGGACGGCGAAAAGGTGCTGGAGCAGAAGGATGCGTTTCACATTTTCCTCTGCATCCGGGAGGGCCGCCTGGCCGGGTATCTGGATGTCAGCAACGAAAGCGGAACCAATGAAATTATGGACCTGCGGGTCCTGCCGGAATGCCGCAATCGGGGTATCGGCGGGCTGCTTCTGCGGAAGGCACTTTTTGTGAACCGGGGCCATCGCCTGATTCTGACCGTGGACACGGACAACGGGCCGGCCAATCATTTGTATGAGAAGCTGGGCTTCCGGGAGATACCGGGGGACCGCGCGATCACAGCCAAAATGACATTATAGCACCTAAAAGCATGAAAAGAGCCACTTCCGGTTCGAAAGCGACTCTTCAGTGTGTCAAAAAAGCCTCGCAGAGTTCGTCGCCCGCAGGCGACGAAGGGATCAAAATTATATTCTCCGGCGGCGCGCCCCAGGGCGGCTTCTCTTGCCCCTGCGGGGCAATTCACCTTCTGTACGTCGGAGAACATACCGATCAGGCTGCAAGTCTAGCGCCGCAGCGCTGTGCGGAGCGCAACAGCCAAAGGAGCCGCTTCCAATATGGAAACGGCTCCTTTTGAGAATTTTTGGGAAAAATCAGGCGCGATGCTCCTTGAGCAGGGCTTCTGCGGCGGAAACGGACGCGGCGTCGATGTCGCCCTGGCTGAGCAGCGCGGTGACCATGGCCGTCAGCCGCTGGCCCGGGGTCATATCGGGCAGAATTTCCTCGGCACGGCGGGCCAGGTACTCTTCCCGGGTCATGGTGGGGAAGTAGGTCCGGCCGTAGCCCTTGCCGCAGCGGGCAATGCCGTCGATTTTCAGAACGCCCTTCTTCATCATGCTGTTAAGCACCTGATGAATCGAATTGGGGTTCCACTCCTTACCCTCCAGGTGGGCCAGGATTTCCGGACGGCTCAGCGCCACGTTCTCTTGCCAGAGCAGCTGCATGATATCCATTTCGGTATCAGACAGGGAAAGGTACTTCATAGCAAATTCCTCCATGTGAAATTATTTTTACGGTGTGCTTGCTGATATTTCACATCAATAATATAATGTTTTTTGCAAGAAGTCAATACGTATATTAAAATTTTTACAAAATAATAAAAGATCGACAATTGCCATGCGGAATACCGATCCCGGGTTTCGGACAAAAGGCGAAAACGTTTTGGAAAATGCTGTTCATAGGAAATGGGCGAAAAGGATTGCATTGGGCCATGGTTTATGGTATGATACAATTATCCCGTGCGAAAAGAGGAAATTTTCAGTGATTACTTACCGTTACGATACCCAGCTGCTCATTGAGGGCACCGATCTGGACGAGGACGCCATCAACGACTATTTTCAGGAGAATTTCAAGGGCGACTGCCTGTTGGCCGTGGGCGACGAGAACCTGATTAAAATCCACTATCACACCAACAAGCCCTGGCTGGTGCTGGAGTACTGCTCCACGCTGGGCGAAATTTACGACATCGTCATCGAGGACATGGACCGGCAGGCCCGGGGCCTCAAGGGCTGAGAGAGGAGAACGATCATGAGCAAGCTGATTCGGGGAACCCATCATGTGGCGCTGAAGTGCGCCGGTACGGCGGAATTTCAAAAAACCGTGGCCTTTTATACCGAGGTGCTGGGCCTGGAGCCGGTCCGCAGCTGGGGCGAGGGAACGGGCAGCGGCATCATGCTGTCCACCGGCAATAGCCTGATTGAGATTTTTGCCAACGGCGAGGACCATCCCGGCGAGGGGGCCATCCGGCATTTCGCCCTGGCCACCGACGACGTGGACGCCTGCGCCGCCGCCGTGCGGGCGACCGGCTATCCCATTACCGTGGAGCCGAAGGACGGCGTGATTGCCTCCGACCCGGCGTTCCCCATCCGGATTGCCTTCTGTACCGGGCCGGTGGGGGAGACCATCGAATTTTTCAAGGAGCGCTGAGATGACAACGCTGCTGGTAGAGCGCCATGCCCAAACCACGGCCAACGTGTCCGGCCAGTTTGCGGGCCATGCGGACTTCCCGCTGACGCCCCTGGGCCATCTTCAGGCCCAGCGGACGGCGGAATATCTGGCGGCCCATTGGCCGGTGGATGCCATCTATGCCAGCGACCTGACCAGGACCCGCCAGACGGCGGGCCATGCGGCCAGAGCACTGGGGCTGGAGGTTCACGCGGAGAGACGGCTGCGGGAACTGTTTGGCGGCCGCTGGGAAGGGGTTTCCCAGGAGCGGCGGCAGCAGGACGACCCGGAACTGATGGCGCAGTGGCTGACGGACATTGGACATTTCCGCTGCCCCGGGGGAGAGTCCTTGGAGGAAGCGGGCATCCGGGTGGAGGCGGCGCTGCGGGACATTGCCCGGCAGAATGAGGGGAAAACCGTGCTGGTCACCACCCACGGTGCAGCTATCCGGTCCAGCCTGTGCCGGATTCTGGGGCTGCCCCTGTCCCGGATGGAGGAAATTCCCTGGGCACCCAACGCATCGCTGACGACGCTGACCTACGACGACGGCATCTGGACCGTGGTGCGGATGGGACAGGATGACTTTTTGGTGGGCTTGCGCCCGGAGGATCAGGTATGAAAAACGGAACGATCTGGCAGGACACCCAGGGCCGGGACATTCAGGCCCACGGCGGCTGCATTCTGCAATACGGCGATACCTATTACTGGTACGGCGAGCACAAGGGCGCGCCCAACTGTCCGGGGAAGAACCGGGTGGACGTCATCGGCGTAGCCTGCTACGCCTCCCGGAATCTGCGGGACTGGGAGTACCGGGGACTGGCCCTGAAGGCCGAGCCGGAGGACCCGTCAAGCCCGCTGCATCCGTCCAAGGTGGCGGAGCGGCCTAAGGTGCTTTATAACGAAAAGACGGGAAAGTTCGTTATGTGGCTCCATCTGGACGATGCGTCCTACTGCTTTGCCGGCGCCGGCACGGCGGTGGCGGACCGGCCGGAGGGACCCTTCCGACTGCTTCACGCCCGCCAGCCCAACCGGCAGGACTGCCGGGACATGACGCTGTTCCGGGATGTGGACGGCCGGGCCTATCTGGTGCACTCCAAGGATTGGAACAAGACTATGAACATCGCCCGGCTCACCGAGGACGACACCGACGTGGACGGCTTCTACGTTTCGGTGCTCCAGGATCAGGAGCGGGAGGCCCCGGCGCTGTGCCTGCACAACGGGATGTACTACATGGTTACCTCCGGCTGCACCGGCTGGAACGCCAACGCGGCGCTGTATGCGGCCTGCCCGCAGCTGCTGGGGAAGTGGAAGCTCTTCGACAACCCCTGCGAGGGACCGGCGGCCCGGAAGACCTTTTACGGCCAGAGCACCTTCCTGTTTCAGGCGGAGGGAAACTGGTATCTGATGCTGGACCACTGGATTCCGGAGAATCTGCAGAAGTCCGGCTACAGCATCCTGCCCGTGACCTTTGACGGGGAGGGCATCATGACCGTCCGGTGGGAGCCGGAGTGGAACGGAATCTGAACAAAATGCGCCGGTTTCTGACCGGCGCGTTTTTACGCCTTGACAAACGGGGAGAACCGGTGTATATTAAGCATATGTAAAGAATCTAAAGGAATGCTTAGGAGTTAACCATGACACAACGTGAGCGTCAGATCCTCCAATGGATCGAGGAGAACCCCATGATCTCCCAGCAGGAGCTGGCGGACAGGGCGGGGATTACCCGTTCCTCTGTGGCGGTTCACATTTCCAATCTGATGAAAAAGGGCTATATCGCCGGAAAAGGCTATGTGCTGCGCTCCGGCACCTATGTGGCGGCGGTCGGCGGCATCAACATCGACATCTGCGGCCGGTCCTTCGGGCCGCTGGTGGACCGGGATTCCAATCCGGGCCATGTGCAGATGAGCCTGGGCGGCGTGGGGCGGAACATCTGCCACAATATGAGCCTGCTGGGGCTGGACGTCCGGTTCCTGACGGCCTTCGGCGACGATATGTACGCCCAGCAGATTGCCGCCTCCTGCGGCGAGCTGGGAATCGACATCAGCCACGCCCTGCAGGTCCCCGGGGGCCGGTCCTCCACCTATCTGTATCTGACCGGGCCGGACGGCGATATGCAGCTGGCCGTGTCGGACATGGACATCTGCGAAGAAATCACCCCGGCCTACCTGGCCGCCAACCTGACGCTGCTTAACAACGCCCAGGTGGTGGTGGCGGACACCAATCTGTCCCAGGAGGCGCTGGATTATTTGGCGGAGAACTGCACCGCGCCGCTGTTTGTGGACCCGGTTTCCACCGCCAAGGCGGAAAAGCTCCGTACACTGCTGAGGAGCATCCACACCCTCAAGCCCAACCTGCTGGAGGCGGAGCTGCTCAGCGGCATCACTATCACCGACGAGGCGTCGCTGGAGCAGGCGGCCAGAAAGCTGCTTTCCACGGGAATGCACCGGGTGTTCATTTCGCTGGGCGCCAGGGGCGTTTACGCCGCGGACCGGCGGCGGTCCGTGCACCTGCCCAGTCTTCCGGCGGTGATGCACAATGCCACCGGTGCCGGGGACGCCTTTATGGCGGGGCTGGTCTGGGCCTATCTGGAGGGTACCGATCTGGAAGGAACCGCCCGGGCGGGGCTGGCCGCGTCGGCCATCGCCATCGAGGGCGACGAAACCATCAATTCCGCGCTGTCGGTGGAAACACTGCGCAGACGTATGATGCTGTAAATCATTTCTTTTGGGAGGTTATTTGTTATGAATCTGAATGCTTATCTGGACGTCAAGCCGGAGGTTGCCGAAGCGGTTGCCGCCGGAAAGCCCGTGGTGGCGCTGGAGTCCACCATCATTTCCCACGGAATGCCCTATCCCCAGAATGTGGAGACGGCGCTGAACGTGGAGCGCATTATCCGTGAAAACGGCGCGGTGCCTGCCACCATTGCCGTCATCGGCGGCCGGCTGAAGGCCGGTCTGACTCCGGAGGAAATCGAGTACTTCGGTAAGAAAGGACAGGCCATCACCAAAGCGTCCCGCCGGGATCTTGCGGTGCTGTGCGCCCGGGGGGAGGACGGCGCCACCACGGTGACCACCACCATGATCATTGCCCATATGGCGGGCATCAACGTGTTCGCCACCGGCGGCATCGGCGGCGTCCATCGGGGCGCGGAGACCACCATGGACATCTCCGCCGACCTGGAAGAGCTGGCCCACACCCCCGTGATGGTGGTCTGCGCCGGTGCCAAGAGCATTCTGGATCTGGGCCTGACGCTGGAGTATCTGGAAACCCACGGCGTGCCCGTCATCGGCTACGGCACCAACGAGCTGCCCGCCTTCTACACCCGGACCTCGGGCTTCGGCGTGGACTACCGGATCGACACCCCGGAGGAGCTGGCCAAGGCCTTCAAGGTCCAGAACGATCTGGGCCTGGGCGGCGGTATGCTGGTGACCAACCCCATTCCTGAGGAATACTCCATGGATCCGGCGGTCATCAACAAGGCCATCGACGAGGCCATCGCCGAGAGCCGGGAAAAGGGCATCCACGGCAAGGCTACCACGCCGTTCCTGCTGGCCAAGGTCAAGGAGCTGACCGGCGGCGACAGCCTGGACTCCAACATCCATCTGGTTTACAACAACGCTAAGGTGGCAGCCCTGACGGCCAAGGCCTACTGCGCACTGTAAGCGTTTTTTGTCCCCTCCGGCACGCCGGAGGGGACAAAAGTACCAAAAAACCGCCGGTCGGGACGGAAAAATCCGTTCCAACGCCGAAAAAACGAAAAGCCCTTGCATTTTCGCGGCGACCGGTTTATAATAGGTAATACGTTGAAAACTGAACAGTCAAATCACGAATTGTTAGAGGCGCGAAGGTAATCAGTACCCCGGCTCCGGTTCTCAAAAACCCATGGAGCCGCCGGGAAAGGTGCATTCGCCGAAACGGGTGCCGTTTGAGCGGGAACTTGTTGGGCGTCAGGAGAAGATCCTGCCGACTGTCGCAATACCAATGCGGAGTGCTTTCATTCGATTTCTTTTGCAATTCCTTTGCGGGAACAAAACGGTCGGAGTGCTTGGCTTTGACCGTTCTTTTTTGCGAAATTTTGGGAGGAATTCAAAATGAAAAAACTGATTGCATTTATGGTATCCTGTGTTCTGCTGATGAGCGCACTGGCCGGCTGCGGCAGCCGGGAGAAGAAGGACCTGTCTGGCGCCAAAACCATTGCGGACCTGTCCGGCGCCACCATCGGCGCCCAGTCCGGCACCTTCCACCTGACGGTGCTGGATCAGATCGACGGCGTCAAGGCCCAGGCCTACCCCGACTTTACCGACCTGCTTAACGCCCTGCGCTCCGGCGCCATCGACGGCTATGTGGCCGAGGAGCCGACGGCCTACACGGTCTGCGGCGAGGATGAGACGCTGACCTACCTGCCCTTCAAGAACAACGACACCGGCTTTACCGCCACCGACGAGCAGACCGGCATCGCCATGGCCTTCCGGAAAGGCTCCAACTGGGTGGCCAAGGCCAACGGCGTGCTGGCCACCGTTTCCGCCGAAACCCGGCAGGCGCTGATGGAGCAGATGTTCCAGATCGGCATGAACCACGACAACGTGCTGTCCGAGCCGGTGGTGCTTCAGTCCGCGAACACCGACACCTCCAACGGCACCCTGAAAATCGCCATGGAGTGCGCCTACTCCCCCTTCAACTGGACCCAGACCACGGACGCCAACGGTGCGGTGGCTATTTCCGGTAAGGATAACCTCTACGCCAACGGCTACGACGTGCAGATGGCCAAGTATCTGGCGGCGGAGTGCGGCATGGCGCTGGAAATCTACGCCTACGAGTGGGATTCCCTGATTCCGGCGGTGCAGTCCGGCGCGGTGGACGCCATCATCGCCGGTATGAGCCCCACGGAGGAGCGGATGAAGGAAGTGGACTTCACCGACTGCTACTACAGCAGCAATCTGGTGGTCATCATCAAGAAGTAAGCGGCGGGAGGACGACATGGAGTTTTTCAGTCAGGTCTGGGCCATTGTGACCCAGTATTATCCCTATCTGCTCTCCGGCGTGGGCATGACCATGCTCATTGCCGTCACGGGCACGGCGGTGGGCTTCCTGATCGGGATGCTTACCGGCGTCATCCGGACGGCGCCCCAGTCCCGGCATGGGGCGGTGCGGGTGCTGCACCGGATTGTCAACGGCCTGATTGCCGTGTATATTGAGATTTTCCGGGGCACCCCCATGATGGTCCAGGCCATGGTCATTTACTGGGGCTATGCCTTTGCCAACGGCGGCCAGACGCTGCCGCTGATTCCGGCGGGCATTTTCATCGTGTCCATCAACACCGGCGCCTATATGGCGGAAATCGTCCGGGGCGGCATTCTCTCCGTGGAGAAGGGCCAGACCGAGGGGGCCTATGCCGTGGGCATGACCCACGGGCAGGCCATGCTCCATGTGGTGATTCCCCAGGTGCTGCGGAACATTCTGCCGTCGGTGAGCAACGAGTTTGTCATCAACATCAAGGACACCTCCGTGCTGAACGTCATCGGCGTGGCGGAGCTGTACTACATGGCCGGGGTCATCAAGCGGATCAACCTGCAGACCTTTCAGGTGTACACCGTTATCTGCGTGCTGTACTTCCTGCTGACCTTTACGGTGACCCGGCTGCTGCGGCTGGCGGAGAAGAAGCTGGCCGGCTCCGACAGCTACACCATCTGCGGCTCCCAGTCCGATCCCAGCGCGGAAATTCACATCAAGGAGGCCTGACCATGGAACCGATTCTGGAACTGAAGCATTTGGAAAAGGCCTTCGGCGATCATCAGGTACTGAAGGACATCAGCCTTTCCGTCCGGAAGGGCGAGGTCATCAGCGTCATCGGCTCCTCCGGCTCCGGCAAGAGCACCATGCTGCGGTGCATCAATCTGCTGGAGCGTGCCACCGGCGGCGATATCGTCTTTGAAGGCAAGAACATCCTCAGCCGGGAGATGGACGTGTCCGCCTACCGGGCCAGAGTGGGCATGGTGTTCCAGCAGTTCAACCTGTTCGGCAACATGACGGCGCTGCAGAACTGCGTCCGGCCCCAGCAGATCGTGCTGAAGCGGCCCCGGGCCGAGGCGGAGAAAATCGCCCTGGATTATCTGGAAAAGGTGGGAATGTCCGCCTATCTGCGGGCCAGACCCGCCCAGCTGTCCGGCGGGCAGAAGCAGCGGGTGGCCATTGCCCGGACGCTGTGCATGAATCCGGACATTATCCTGTTTGACGAGCCGACCAGCGCCCTGGACCCGGAAATGGTGGGCGAGGTGCTGGACGTGATGAAGCGGCTGGCCCGGGGCGGCCAGACCATGATCGTGGTGACCCACGAAATGGCCTTCGCCCGGGAGGTTTCCAGCCGGGTGATTTTCATGGACGACGGCGTGATTGTGGAAGACGCGCCGCCGGAGGAAATCTTCGAGCATCCCCAGATGCCCCGGACCCGGGCATTTCTGGCCCGGTATCTGGCCCGATAAGCGCAAAAATTGCCGCATTGGAGCGTTTTCTCCAATGCGGCCGTTTTTTTATCCCAAAGAACGGGTCTTATCAAAGGCGGCGATGACCGCCTCCATACAGGCGCTGCGGAAGGCGGCGGATTCCAGCGCCCGGACACCGGCAATGGTGCTGCCGCCGGGGCTGCACACGTTGTCCTTCAGCTGATCCGGATGGACGCCGGTTTTCAGAATCATTTCGGCGCTGCCCAGCATCATCTGGGCGGCGTAGGCGATGGCCTTATCCCGGGGCAGACCGCAGGCGACGCCGCCGTCGGCCAGCGCCTCCGCGAACAGGTAGGCAAAGGCGGGGCCGCAGCCAGCCACAGCGCAGGCAGCGTCGATCTGACCCTCCGGGATCTCGTCGATCCGACCGGATTGGGCCATCAGCGCCCGGAAATCGGCAACATCCTGCTCCGTTGCCAGGGTGCCGCGGCAGAGAAACGTCATGCCGCCGCCCACCGCGCAGGGGGTGTTGGGCAGAATCCGCAGCAGCTTTTTGCCGGGAAAGCAGGCTTCCAGCGTATCCAGCGTCACGCCCGCCAGCATGGACACCAGCACGCAGTCCGCGCCCCGGAGGGGCGGGGCCAGCTCGGCGGCGACCGACGCCAGCATCTGGGGCTTGACCCCCAGAAAGACGAACCGGCTGTTTTTCAGGATGGTTTCCGCCGTTCCGGTGTGGCAGCCGAGCCGTTCCGCCGCGGCAGCGGTGTGCTCCGGCGTTTTGCAGGTGAGAATCACCCGGTCCGGGGTGACGGCGCGGCAGGCGGCCTGAGCCAGGGCGCCGCCCATATTTCCCGCGCCGATAAAACCGGCAGCATAGGGTTTCATGGCAGTTCCTCCTATCGAATCTGACCGTTTCCGGTGATGATGTACTGGTAAGTGCTCAACTCGTCCAGCCCCATGGGGCCGCGGGCGTGGAGCTTCTGGGTGGAGATGCCCATCTCGCAGCCAAGGCCGAACTCGCCGCCGTCGGTGAACCGGGTGGACACGTTGACGTAGATGGCGGCGCTGTCCACCCGGGCGGTGAACAGGGCGGCGTGGGCATTATTTTCGGTGACGATGGCGTCGCTGTGGCCGGTGGAGTGCCGGGCAATGTGGGTGATGGCGTCCTCTACCGAATCCACCACGCCGACGGCCAGAATATAGTCCAGAAACTCCGTGTCGAAATCCGCCGGACCGGCGGCGGTGCCGGGAATGACGGCGGCCGCGGCGGGATCCAGCCGCAGCTCCACCGGTACCTGCCCGGCGGCGGCCCGGTCGTCTACCAGCGCTTTTTTCAGCATGGGAAGAAAACGCGCCGCCACGGCCCGATGGACCAGGCAGACCTCCTCAGCGTTGCACACCGACGGGCGGCTGGTTTTGGCGTTGACAATGATCCGCAGGGCCTTTTCCAGGTCCGCGTCCTCGTCCACATAGATGTGGCAGATGCCGGTGCCGGTCTGGATGCAGGGGACGGCGGCGTTTTCCACGCAGGCCCGGATCAGCCCGGCGCCGCCCCGGGGAATCAGCAGGTCCACCAGTCCCACCGCTTCCATCAGGTCCCGGGCACTTTGCCGGGAGGGGTCCTGCACCAGATTGACCATGTCCGGATTGCCGCCGACGGCGGAAATTCCGACCTTCAGGGCCTTGACAATGGCGCTGGCGGACCGGAAGGCTTCTTTTCCGCTCCGCAGCACGCAGACGTTGCCGCTTTTCAGCGCCAGCGCGGCGGCGTCGGAGGTGACGTTGGGGCGGCTTTCATAAATGATGGCCACCAGCCCCAGCGGCACCTGCACCTTCCGGATGACCATGCCGTTGGGACGGGTCACCTCGGACAGCACCCGCCCGGTGTGGTCCGGCAGGGCGGCAATGGCGCGGATGCCGTCGGCCATCCCGGCAATCCGGGACGCATCCAGCAGGAGCCGGTCCAGCATGACGTCGGGAAGATGGCCCCGGGCTTCCTCCAGATCGGCCCGGTTGGCTTCCAGAATGGCGTTCCGCCCGTCCTCCAGCGCCTGGGCCATGGCCAGCAGCATGGCGTTTTTCCGCTGGGCATCCGCGGAGCGCAGACCGTCCCGGGCGGCCCGGGTTTGCAGCAGCAGGTCTTTGGTGGTCATCGGGCCGCCTCCTTCGTCAGAAACCGGGTGCCGACGGCCTTCCCGGCGGTGATGTCGTAGAGAATGCGGGGGTTCTGGCCGTTGGCGATCATCATTTCGCAGCCTGCGCCGGTGGCGATGGCGGCGGCCCGGAGCTTGGTCACCATGCCGCCGGTGCCGAGGGAGGACCCTTCGCCGCCGGCCAGCGCCCGGATGTCGTCGGTCAGCTCCGGCACCACGGAAATCAGCCGGGCGTCGGGATTTTTCCGGGGGTCGCTGTCGTAAAGCCCGTCGATGTCCGACAGAATCACCAGCAGGTCGGCCCGGATGCTGGCGGCCACCGTGGCGGACAGGGTGTCGTTGTCGCCGATGACGATTTCTTCCGTGGAGACGGTGTCGTTTTCGTTGATGATGGGCAGCACACCCAGATCCAGCAGCCGCTCCAACGTATTGTGGAAGTTTTTCTTCCGCAGAGGGTCCTTCACGTCCGGGCCGGTAATCAGCAGCTGGGCGACGGTGTGGTTGTATTCGGTGAACAGCTTGTCGTACGTATACATCAGCTCACACTGGCCGATGGCCGCGGCGGCCTGCTTGGTGGGGATGTCCTTGGGCCGCTGACGGAGGTTCAGCTTGCCGACGCCCATGGCGATGGCGCCGGAGGACACCAGTATAATCTCATGCCCGGCGTTTTTCAGGTCGCTGAGGACCTTGCACAGCGTTTCGATCCGGGCAATGTTCAGCCTTCCGGTGGGGTGGGCCAGGGTGGAGGTGCCCACTTTGACGACGATTCTCATAACGTTCCCTCTTTCTGTGGTTCAAACTGCGGGTATTGTATCACGCCGCCGGGCGGGATACAATCTGTTTTGCCGCAAATTTACAAAAAACTTTAGCGCGATGAATAGCGCCCCCCTTGACAAGCCCTCCGAAATCCGTTATGCTGAGCATACCAGAAACAGGGAGGGAAAACCATGACAAACGAATGGAGCGGCAGCCGGGTGACGGTGTTCCCGGTGCCGGAGGAAGTGGAGCGCAACCGGCGGGATTTCCGGGTGGAGGTCAGCGCCGGAGGCGGCGACTGGATCGAGGTGCCGGTGCTGGCGGCCAAGGTGGCCTACCGGACGGATTTTCAGGGGTATAACCGGTTCTGGACGTCCTTTGCGTCGGCGGACATTGCCGGGACGGTGCAGGTTCGGGTCACGTCCCTGAGCCGGAATATCGATTTTCTGCGGATTCGCCCGGCGTCGGAGGGGATCGTCTGGGCGGCAGACCGGACCACGGTGACCTTTTCCGTTTTCCGGCCCTGCCGGCTGTCACTGGAGGTCAACGGGGACCGGTACCGGAATTTGCAGCTGTATTTCAATCCCGAAGAAGAACAGATCCCCGACCCGGCGGACGGCAAGGTGCTGTTTCTCGGCCCGGGGCTTCACGATCAAGCTTCCTGCCCGGCGGTGACCGTGACGGATAAGGGTGCGCCGGTGGTGTATGTAGAGGAGGGCCAGACGCTGTATCTGGCCGGCGGCGCGGTGCTGCGGGCTACGGTGGTGGTCCGGGGCGACCACACCCGGGTCATGGGCCGGGGCATCATCGACCTGCTGTTTTCCAATTCGCCGGACTGCGACGCCCACTCCCTGCCGGAGGGGCACATCTATCCCCAGGGCATCACGCTGGACCATTGCAGCGACGTGGAGATTTCCGGTCTGATTGTCCGCAATCCCTGCCACTATGTGGTCTGCGGCAATCAGTGCAGCCATGTGACCATCGACAATCTGAAGTGCTTCGCCGCCCACAGTTGGAGCGACGGCATCGACATGATGTCCAGTTCCCATATCACCATCCGCAACTGCTTCATCCGCTCCGTCGACGACTGCATTGCGGTGTACGCCCGCCGGTGGAATAACGTGGGCGACAGCCGGGATTGGGACGTGTCCCACAGCATTCTGTGGACCGACGACGCCCATACCATCAACATCGGCACCCACGGCACCCAGGATCCGGCCCACCGGGAGACCATTGCGGACCTTCGGTTCCGGGATCTGGACATTCTGGAGGTCAACTGCAACCAGCCGCTGTACTGGGGCGCCATGGCGCTGACGGTGGGGGACGAGAACATCTGCCGGAACATCCTGTTTGAGGACATCCGGGTGTATGACTTTGCCGAATCCAACCTGCTGTATGTGAAGGTGCAGAAAAACGGCGAGTACAATCCGGCGCCGGGGTTCCGGATCGAAGGCGTGACCTTCCGGAATATAGATTACCGGGGCGCCAATCAGAATCCCTCCTGCATCGCAGGCTACGGCCCGGACCGGGTGGTGAAGGACGTGACATTTGAAAATCTCTGCATCAACGGGGAAAAGGTCCTGTCTCCGGAGCAGGCCAATCTGGAAATCGGACCCTATGCGGAAAACGTGACCTTCCGCTGATAACAATCGACAAAAAGGACAGACACCGGCGCGTGTCTGTCCTTTTTATATGGGCAGCGCATGAATAACCATACAAATTGAAATTCGCCGCAGAAACGACAGAGCGAGACGTGAAACTTGCACAAAATAAACGCGCAAAATAATGGATTGCTGCCGTATCCTCCAAAGCTGAGGGACAGACCTTGACAAATGGAACGAATAAATATACAATGACGCCATCAAAACCACCGGATATGAGGCGAGAAGATGGATATTATACGAATATTCACGGAATATTATCAATACTTCCTGCGGGGCACGCGAACGACGATTCTCGTCAGCCTGATTACGGTGTTCTGCGGCGCGATTCTGGGCTGCCTGGTGGCGCTGATGCGAATTTCAAACTGCAAGCCGCTGCAGGCCTTCAGCAAGCTCTATATCACCGTCATCCGGGGCACGCCCATGCTGGTGCAGCTGTACATCGTGTACTATCAGCTGAGCTTTATCAAGTATCCCTCCGGGACGATCTGGGGCGTGGATATCGAGCGGGCCATCCCGTGCATCATCGCGTTGTCGCTGAACTCGGCGGCCTATATCGCGGAGGTGTTCCGGGCGGGCATTCAGGCTGTGGACGTGGGGCAGATGGAGGCGGCCCGGTCCTGCGGCATGACGCGGACCATGGCGCTGCGGCTGATTATCCTGCCCCAGGCCATCAAGAACATCCTGCCGGCCATCGGCAACGAGTTTGTCACCATGGTCAAGGAGACGTCCATCATTCAGTATCTGGGCATCAGCGACCTGATGTACAACAACGGCATCGTCGTCACGGCGACCTACAACCCGCTGCCCTGCTACTATATTTCCGCGATTCTCTATCTGCTGCTCAACATCATCCTGGGCAAGGGGATCAATATCTTCGAAGTGAGGCTCAAGCGCAATGAACGGTAATGTGATGTTTGAGGTGAAGGACCTCTGCAAGAGCTTCGGCCAGCTGCAGGTGCTCAAGGACCTGAACGAAACGTTTTACAAGGGAGACGTGGCCGCCATCATCGGCCCCTCCGGCTCCGGCAAGTCCACCTTCATCCGATGCCTGAACCTGCTGGAGCAGCCCACGTCCGGGACCATCCTGTTCGAGGGAACGGACATCACGGCGAAGGGATTCGACGTGAACAGGCACCGACAGAAGGTCGGCATGGTCTTTCAGCAGTTCAACTTGTTCAACAACCTGTCGATTCTCAACAATGTGACCGTCTCCATGGAGAAGGTCAAGCACGTCCCCCACGCGGAGGCGGAGGCGAAGGCCATGGCGCTGCTCAAGCGCGTGGGGCTGGACAGCAAGGCGGACAGCTACCCGTCCCAGCTCTCCGGCGGGCAGAAGCAGCGAATCGCCATCGTGCGGGCGCTGGCGCTGGAGCCGGACGTGCTGCTGTTCGATGAGCCGACCTCGGCGCTGGACCCGGAAATGGTGGGCGAGGTGCTCCAGGTCATCTCCGACCTGGCGGCGGACGGCATCACGATGGTGGTGGTCACCCACGAGATGGGCTTCGCGCGAAAGGTGGCCAACCGGGTGCTCTTTATGGACGGCGGCCAGATCGCCGAGCAGGGGACGCCGGAGGAAATTTTTGAGCACCCCCAGAATCCACGTACAAAGGAATTCTTGTCCAGAGTTATCAACGTTATTTGAATGAAAGATTATCTTAGGAGGATATGACTATGCTGCACACGACAAATCCCGAAATTCTCTTCCTGAAGCAGGAGGATGTGGTCAAAGCCGGTCTGCTGGACATGAAGCAGATCATTGAAGTGACCGAGAAAACCTATTCCATGCTGGGCAAGGGCCAGATCAAGAACCCGCCCAAGACCAACACCAGCATCCCCGACAAGGCCAACTGGCAGTCGTTCTTCAACTCCATGCCCTGCTACATCGGCGGCGACGTGCATATCGCCGGCGTGAAGTGGGCGGCGGAGTCGAAGAAGAACGCGACGATCCCCGGCATTCCCTACGGCATCGACATCTCCATCCTCAGCGACCCCGAGACGGTGCTGCCGTTCTGCATCCTGGACGGCACGCTGATTACCGCCATGCGGACCTCCGCCGTGGGCGGCGTGCTGGCGAAGTACGCGGCGCCCTCCAATGCAACCACGGCCACGCTGGTCGGCGCAGGCGTCATCGGCCGCACGATGGTCTCCGCCATCCACGAGACGCTGCCCCAGATCAAGACCATGTATCTGTGCGACCTGGACGTGGCGAAGGCCCAGGAAATCGCCCAGGAGTACGGCGACAAGCTGGGGGTGGAGATCATCCCGACCACCGATTCCAAAGGTTCGGCGCTGAAATCCCAGCTGATCGTGGGCGAGACGACCGCCCGTACCCCCATCATCGACAAGTCCTGGCTGACGCCGGGCTGCGGCCTTGTGACCATGCACTCCGGCGAGGTCTGCGAGGAGGTGTTCCTCAGCGCCGACGGCCTGGCCGCCGACTACTGGACCCAGCTGAAAACCCACGTCAACCCCCTGGCCAAGCTGACGCAGGAGGGCAAGCTGGACGAGGCGAAGATCATCGACCTGAGCCAGCTGGTGCTGGGCGAGAAGAAGCTGCGTACTTCCGACGACCAGTTCGTGGCGGCGGCGTCCATGGGTCTGGGCGCACTGGATATCATGATCGGCTATCAGATGTACCTGAACGCCTGCGAGAAGGGCATCGGCACGAAGGTGAACCTCTGGGACAAGCCTCTGTGGGAATAAGACGGAGAAGGGAGAAACAGCGATGAAAAAATTGGCTGCACTGGTGCTGGCGGCGCTCATGGTCTTCGGCATGGCCGCCTGCGGACAGAAGAAGGATGACGGAAAATCCAAGCTTGAGCAGATCAAGGAGGCGGGGGTGCTGGTGGTCGGTACGTCGGCGGACTATTCCCCCTTTGAGTTCCACACCCAGGTGGACGGGCAGGACACCATTGTCGGCATCGACATTTCGATCTGCCAGTACATCGCCGATCAGTTGGGGGTCCAGCTGAAGGTGGTGGACATGAACTTCGACAACCTGGTGATGGGCCTGAAGAACGGTGACTTTGACATCGTGAACGCCTGCATGAGCGCGGACGACAAGCGCCGGGAGAGCATCGACTTTACGGACGTGATGTATGACACCGGCACCGTGCTCATCACGAAAAAGGACGTTGCCGAGAACTTCCAGAAGCCCGAGGATCTGGCGGGCCACAAGATCGCGGCCCAGACCGGCTCCAAGCCCTACGAGCGGGCGGTGGCCTTCGCCGGGACGGAGAATATGGTGGGCCTGGTGAAGGTGCCGGACCTGGTTCTGGAGGTCCAGAACGGCAAAGTGGACGGCGCCGTCATGGACGAGCTGGTCGCCCAGGCCTATGTCAACGCGGACCCGAGTCTGGCCGTCAGCCCCGTGCGCTTTGAGGTCACCGCCGACAGCGGCATCCGCATCGGCGTGCAGAAGGGCAACGACGAGTTTGCCGCCTACCTCAATCAGGTGATTGCCGAGATGCAGAGCAAAAATCTGGTGGATCAGTACGTCACCGAGGCACAGGCCCTGGTCGGCCTGGAGGGGTAAGCGATGCCGGAACTGAGCAAGCGGGTCGGCACGTTTACCGACTCGGTGATCCGCCGCATGACCCGCATCAGCGACGCGGAGCCGGGGTGCATCAACCTCTCCCAGGGGTTCCCGGACTTCGACCCGCCCCAGGCGCTGCTGGATGCGCTGGGCCGGATGGCAAAGGGCGGAGAGCAGCACCAGTATGCCATCACCTTCGGCTCGGAAAACCTGCGCCGCTGCATTGCAGAGAAGTATTCGCCCCTTCACGGCTACGAAATCGACCCGGAAACCCAGGTGGTGGTCACCTGCGGCGGCACCGAGGCCATGATGGCCGCCATGATGACGGTCTGTAACCCCGGCGACAAGGTGATTGTGTTCAGCCCGTTCTATGAAAACTACGGCGCGGACGCGATCCTCAGTGGGGCGGAGCCGATTTATGTGCCGCTGGTGCCGCCTACGTTCAACTACGACTCCAAGGTGCTGGAGGATGCCTTCCGCCAGCACCCCAAGGCCATCATCGTCTGCAATCCCTCCAACCCCTGCGGCAAGGTGTTTACCCGGGAGGAGCTGACGGAGATTCTGGGCTACGCGGAGAAGTACGACGCCTTCGTGATTACCGACGAGGTGTATGAGCACATCGTGTTCCCGCCGTATACGCACATTCCGGCGGCGTCTCTCCCCGGCGGGAAGGAGCGGGTGATTACCTGCAACTCGCTGTCGAAAACCTTTTCCATCACCGGCTGGCGGCTGGGCTTTCTGATTGCGCCGCCGGACGTGCCGGAGCTGGCCGAGGGCGTGAAGAAGGTCCACGACTTCCTGACGGTGGGCGCCCCCGCGCCGCTGCAGGAGGCGGTCTGCGCGGGCTTCGGGCTGGGCCAGGACTACTATGACGGCCTTGCCGCGATGTACGGCCGCAAGCGCGAGATCTTCTGCAAGGGGCTGGATGACATCGGCCTGAAGCACACCACGCCGCAAGGATCCTACTTCATCATGGTGGATATTTCCGATTTTCTCGCGCAGGAGAAGTTCCAAGGCTGGAGCGACCTGCAATTCTGCGAGTGGATGATCCATGAGGTGGGCGTGGCCGCCGTGCCGGGGTCCAGCTTCTTCCGCGAGCCGGTGAACCACCTGATCCGCCTGCACTTTGCCCGCAGCGAAGCGTCCCTGCAGGAGGCGCTCGCCCGGCTGGGCAAGCTGCAAAAATACCTGAAACCATAAAAACCGTCGCCCCGGGAGCATTCCCGGGGCGATTTGTGTTAAAATTTGCCGCTGTGGCTGGAATAGCCGCCGCTGTTGACGGAGGTGCCGCCGCCTCCGCCGCCGCCGTGATTGTTGTTGTCGTGTTCCTCCACGATTTTCCGGCGGCTGGTGGTGATGTGGGTGAAATGGTCGGTGCGGGTCCGGAACCGGACCTCGCCGGTGTAGTCCTCGGCCTGAGCTTTGGCCCGGACGGACTTCAGCTGTGCCCGGAACAGGGCGGCAATCAGCAGCGCCAGCCCGAAGCCCACCACCAGAGAGACAACCCAGGCCAGCGGATCGGTCAGCGTCATCTGCCGGTAGCTGACGGTGCCGTCGTCCCTGTCGTCCGGCACCGTGTCCGTGCCGGAATTGTCCTGAAGGTACCAGGCGCATTCGTTGAGATAGCTCCGGAAGCCGCCGTACCAGTCGTTTTCCCGGAAATTGTCCAGAAAAGCGTCGGCAATATCTTCCTTGCGCCAGTCCGTGAAGGCGTCATGGGCATCGTCGCCGTGGGCCAGCAGGATAAAATCCCGGTCGGCCATGCTCAGAAGCAGCATCTGGCCGGTGTGGTCGCTGCCGAGCCCCAGATTCTTTTCCTCGTAGATGGCTTCGGCGGCCTGCTCCAGGTCACTGTCGTAGTCGGTGTAGTCCTCCACCGTGACGATGTACAGTCCCACGGCGTCGGTGCCGCTTTCCTGGGCCAGCCGGTCCAGATCGGCGATTTCTTCGTCGGTGAGCAGCCCGGCATCGTCAAACACCCGCGCCGCCGCGGCCCGGGCGGGCAGCAGCAGACCGGTGAGCAGCAGCAGGGCCAGAAGAAGGGCGGAAAGTCGTTTCATGGCACGCCCTCCTTACCGGAAAAAGTTGGCCAGCCAGAAGCCGAAGCCGGAAACCACGGAAATCGCGGCACCCAGCACCGTCAGCCCGGCCACCAGCAGCCAGTAGCGCTTCCGGTCCACCGGAAGATCGCCTACCAGACGGCCGGTCTGGCCGTTCATGGTGAACAGATAGGTTTTGTCCCGCCACCGGGTGTTGAGAATCCACACCGGCAGCAGCACATAGGAAACAGCCTTCTCCTTGAGGGCCACGTTGCCGCTGATCTGCACCACGGCTTCGTAGCCGTGGACGTCCTGCCGCATCAGGTCCATCGCCGTGGTGCGGCAGCGGTTTTCGATCCGGGGCAGGTTCTGCTTGCCGTCCACGTCGTACCGGTCCGCCAGAAAGCCAGGCAGATAGGCGGTGGAGAAGGGCTGCAGGTCCTCATACCGGAACGGCTCGATGGAATCCATGTAGTCGTCCGGCATTTTTTTGGAGCCGTCGGCGGGAATGCGGGTGAAATCCACGTCACCGGCCCGCTGCACCAGAAAATGCTCGGTGGTGGTGACCTCCCAGTCTCCCTCCCGGCGGACATGGCTGCGGGTGGCGGTGAAGGAGGCGTCGGCGTCGGCATTCATGTCGTAGAGCCAGAAGGGGACGTAAACGCCCTTTACCTCCTCCAGATGCTGCTCGTCCCGGAAGGCCCGGGGCAGCAGGAATTTGCCGTGATAGTGCTTTTTCAGCGCCGCCACGGCGGCGGCCCGGTCCAGCTTGAAGGGCAGGATGTAGTCCGGCTCCCGCATGGCGGAAAACTGGCCCGGCACAATGGTGGGATTGCCGCAGTAGGGGCAGGACGTGGCCGCCGTGGTCTCGTCGCAGAGCAGCTCCGCGCCGCAGGAGGGGCAGTTATAGGCCTTCATGCCCTCCGGATGCCAGGTTTCCTCCGCGTCGTCTTGGGGCTTGGCGGCCTCCTGCTCGAAGGCCGCTTTGGCTTTTTTCTCCTGCTCGGCGTAGAAGGCCTCCACCTCGGCCACAGTGTAGCTGCTGCCGCAGTAGTCGCATTCCAGCTTGCCGGTGGCGGCGGAATAGTGGAGCGGGCCGGTACAGGCCGGGCATTGGTAATTGGTTACGTCAGAAGGCACGGGTGTCCTCTCTCCTTTCCGCGCCGGGAAGGCGGATGGTTACTTTCGGTCGCCGCCGTCAAAGGGGTCGCCGCACTCGGGGCAGAACTTCGGCGGATGGGTCGGATCCTCCGGCTCCCAGCCGCACTTGTCGCAGCGGTACTGGGGCACGCCGGCGGGCTTGGGCTTGCCGCATTCGGAGCAGAATTTACCCCGGTTCACCGTGCCGCAGGTGCAGACCCAGCCGTTTTCCGGCTTTTTCGCGCCGCACTCGGGGCAGAATTTTCCGAAGGCTTTGGCGCCGCAGCCCGGGCAGGTCCAGCCGTCCTGGGCGGCGGGCTGCTGCTGCCCCTGCTGCTGGGCGCCCATCTGATAGAGGTTTTCGGCGCGGATGCCGCCGACGCCCTGGGCCATGTTCATACCCATGAAGGCCATGGCGGCGCCGCCCTGATTCTTGGCGGCATCCTGCATGGCGTTGGCCTGGGCCTTGGCCAGATTGGCCGCTGCCAGATTGGGGTTGACATAAGCCTTGGCCTGCTGCATCTGCTTGATCATCTGCTCGTCTTCTTCCGACGCCTTCACGCTGGAAACGCCGAAGGAGACGATCTCCAGGCCCCGCAGGTCCCGCCATTTGGCGGACAGAATGTCGTTGAGGGCCTGGGCGATTTCCGCGGTATGGCCGGGCAGGGCAGAATACCGGACGCCCAGATCGGAAATTTTGGCGAAGGCAGGCTGCAGCGCCGTCAGCAGCTCGGTTTTCAGCTGGCTGTCCAGCTTCTCCCGAGGATAATCCTCCTGCACGTTGCCGCAGACATGGGTGTAGAACAGCACCGGGTCGATGATGTGGTAGCTGTATTCGCCGAAGCAGCGGATGGAAATGTCCAGATCGATGCCGGCGGCCTGATCCACCACCCGGAAGGGCACGGGGGAGGGGGTGCCGTACTTGTTGCCGGTCAGCTCCTTGGTGTTGAAGTAGTACACCCGCTGATCCTTGGCGGTGTCGCCGCCGAAGGTGAACCGCTTGCCCAGCGTCTTGAAGCTGTCGAGAATGCCCTTGCCCAGTCCGCCGTAGAAGATGGAGGGTTCGGTGGAGGTATCATAAGTAAATTCGCCCGGCTCGGCGCAGACCTCCACCACCTTGCCCTGCTCCACGATCATCATGCACTGGCCGTCGGCCACGGCGATGATGGAGCCGTTGGTGATGATGTTGTCACTGCCTTTGGTGTTGCTGGAGCGGCGGCTGACACGCTTTTGGCCCTTGACGGCCAGCGTATCCTCCGGAATTGCTTCACAGTAAAAGTACTCGCGCCACTGGTCGGCCAGAACGCCGTCTGTTGCGCCTGCTGCCGCTTTAATCAGTCCCATAGTATCGTCTCCTTATCGTTATTTATGATTCGGTGCAAGACCGGATTGCGTTTCTTCTTCCGCCGTGGGATCCAGCAGATACCGGACGGAATGGACCACCTTGCCGCCCCGGGTGTAGATCCGGGGCACCCGGCGGCTGATGCCGCAGACAAATTCGTAGTTGAAGCTGTCCGCCGCCGCAGCGATCTGCTCCATGGTGATCTGCTCGCCGCCGTCCCGGCCCACCAGCGTGACCTTATCCTCCAGCGCCACGCCGGGAATGTCCGTCACGTCCACCATCATCTGGTCCATGCAGACCCGGCCCAGAATGGGGGCCTTTTTCCCGTGGATCAGCACATGGAACCGGCCGGAGAGACTCCGGCGGTAGCCGTCGGC
Organism: uncultured Eubacteriales bacterium; assembly: GCA_905205195.1. GTDB lineage: Bacteria > Bacillota > Clostridia > Oscillospirales > Oscillospiraceae > Faecousia. The sequence continues at coordinate 11,881 of CAJLCS010000013.1, read as the reverse complement.
GTAGCCCACGGGCACCGTGGCCACCCGGGTGGGGCGGGTGGTGACGAAGGTGCCGCCGTAGCTGATTTCCCGGCCCGGCTCCAGCGTCTTTACATGGGTCACCCGGCTGATCCATTGCAGCGCCGGGCGGATGGACAGCAGGGCGGGGGAAACCTCGTCGCTGGGGTACATACCGTAGGTGACGATGCCGGAGCGGACCATTTCGTACTTGGGCGGGAAATTCATCAGTCCGGCGGAATTATCCAGATGCCGCAGGGGGATGTGCAGCCCTCTGGCCCGGAGCATGTCGTCGAAGGCGGCGAATTTCCGGGCCTGCTCGGCGGACCGGGTCAGGTCGGCGCAGTCGGCGGTGGCGAAGTGGCTGAACAGTCCCTCGGCCAGCAGCCCCGGCATCCGGGCAATTTCGGCGCACAGGTCGGCGTCCTCGGCGGTGGCCTGGAAGCCGATCCGGCTCATGCCGGTATCCACGGCGAAGTGGAAGGGGGCGATTTTGCCCTGCTTTTGGGCCTCCTGGGACAGGGCCAGGGCGTCCTCGTAGTGGAAAATCGCCGGGCGGATCTGCTCCCGGACCGCGGCGGGAAAGGCGGAAACAGGGGTATACCCCAGAATCAGAATGGGGGCGGTCAGGCCGGCCTGCCGAAGCTCCAGCGCCTCCAGGATGGAGGAGACGCCGAAAAAGCGGCACCGGTCCTGCAGCAGCCGGGCAATGGGCACGGCGCCGTGGCCGTAGGCATCGGCCTTGATGACGGCCAGAACGTCCACGCCGGCCTTGGCACGGATGGCGGCCATGTTGTCCGCTATGGCATCCAGATCAATCTGGACATAGGTATTGTCTAAATTCACGGAATCAACTCCAAAAAAGAGATATTTTATTTTATCACAACGGCCCGGAAAAGTAAACAGGCGGCAGAAAAACGATTGTTCATAAAATGTTCATATTTCTATGATATATCTGATTAAAATTCTGTGCTGCGGAGGTAACGCATCGTGATTGACTATCGGAAGCTTCGCCCTTCCAACCTCAATTCTCCGGAATTTTGCCACCTGTGGCTGCTGCTGTTCTGGCCTGTATTTGGCATCTGCTTCAGCCTGCTGGAGCGGGGCGGCTTTCAGCAGGCCTTCCACCCGGTGTGGTGCCCGCTGGACGACCGGATTCCGTTCTGCGAGTGGTTCATGATTCCGTATCTGTTCTGGTTTGTGTTTCTCACGGGTATGGTGGTTTATCTGCTGTTTTTCGACGCCCGGGCCTTCCGGCGGTTCATGTATTTCATCATGATCACCTACTGCGTGACGCTGGCGGTGTATGTGGTGTATCCCACCTGCCAGAATCTGCGGCCGACGAACTTCCCCCGGGACAATCTGCTGACCCGGATCATCCGGAATTTCTATGCCTTCGACACCAACACCAACGTCTGCCCGTCGATTCATGTGGCGGGGTCCATGGCGGTGGCCTTCGGCGCGTGGGATACGCCCCGGTTCCGGAAAATCGGCTGGAAAATCGCCTTTTTCCTGACGGCGGTGCTGATTTCCGTGTCCACGGTGTTTGTCAAGCAGCATTCCGTCGTGGATGTGTTCTGTGCATTTCTGCTGTGCGGCGCTGCCTATGTGCTGGTCTACCGGCTGCCGCAGCGGCTGGGACGGAAGGAGACGGCGGATGCAGCGGCGGGATAACTACCGGATTCAGGCGGATCAGGCCAAGGCCCGGTTCCTGACCTACGATCAGGACGCGCTGATCCGCAAATGCGGCCTGACGGCGGACGACCGGTACCTGTATACCCGCCTGCTGGACCGACCCTTGCGGATTGACCGGCGCTCCGGCGATCTGGAGGTCCGGGAGGGGGCGCACTGGCTGGATGCCAACACCTACCACGCGGTGATGACGGTGCTGGACTGGCTGTGCGATTGCCGGGAGGACCGGCACCTGTCCGGACGGTGGAAGAATATGGAGGCCTTCGGCCATCAATTCCACCGAAATCTGCTGGAGGAAGCCAGAAACCCCATGGCGGACCGGGTTGACGCCGATCCCGGCCTGCTGGAGCGGGCCTGTGCCCGGCTGGAGGGCCGCCCGGTGCCCGGGGCGGACATCGGCTTTTCCGTGGAGCTGTTTGACGGCCTGCGGCTGGCCATCCAGTTCTGGCACGGCGATGAGGAATTCGCCCCCCGGCTGCGGTACCTGTGGGACGAGAACGCGGGGATGTATCTGCGCTATGAAACCATGTATTTTGCGGTGTCGCTGGTGCTGGACCGCATCACCGAGCTGACCGGGGCAGACGATGCCCTTTCCGGCCGACAGGCGGCGGTCCGGTATTTCCTGCCCGGGGAAGAAGAGCACCGCTGAGCAAAAATCCCGTTCCTGCATAAGCTGGAACGGGATTTTTAGGCGTTTTTTCAGGCGGGGGACCGGGATGCGGCCGGTTTTTCTTGACAAATTCCAAAAAAAGTATTACTCTTTATATGGATTGGTTCCGCGTTTCGGAAGAAGCGGGAAGCGGTTTTCTTTTTGACTTGTAAAGGAGCGGTCATGGTGCGCGAAAGCGGCATTCTGATGCATATTTCTTCCCTGCCGGGGCCTTACGGCATCGGGACCATGGGGCAAGGCGCCTTCCGGTTCGTGGATTTTCTCCACGACGCGGGCCAGCGGTGGTGGCAGATCCTGCCGCTGAACCCCACCGGCTACGGCGATTCACCCTATCAGTCCTGTTCCGCCTTTGCGGGGAATCCTTATCTGATCGATCTGCGGGAATTGCAGCGGCAGGGCCTGCTGGAGCAGGCGGAGTTGGACGGAATCTGCCGGTGCGGCAGTGAAACACGCGTTGACTTCGGCGCGCTGTACGAAAACCGGAGCCGGATTCTCCGGCTGGCCTTTTCCCGGTTCCGGGACGAGGAGGCGCTGAGCCGGTTCTGCCTGGCGCAGAGCGGCTGGCTGCCGGATTTTGCCCTGTATATGGCGCTGAAGGACCGGTATGGCGGGGCGCCGTGGTACGAATGGCCCCCGGCGTTGAAGCGGCGGGACCCGGACGCGGTCTGGCAGGCCCGGCGGGAGCTGCGGACGGAGATCCGGTTTTACGGCTTTGTGCAGTATCTGTTTTTCACCCAGTGGCAGGCACTGCGGGACTATGCCCACAGCCGGGGCGTGGGGCTGTTCGGCGACGTGCCGATTTATGTACCCTACGACTCTGCCGACGTGTGGGGCAATCCGGAGCTGTTTCAGCTGGACGACACGCTGACGCCTACGGCGGTGGCCGGGTGCCCGCCGGACGCCTTTTCCGCCGATGGCCAGCTCTGGGGCAACCCCCTGTACCGCTGGGACGAACTGGCCCGGACCGGCTACGGCTGGTGGCTGCGGCGGCTGGAAGCGGCAGGCGGCTGGTACGACCGGATCCGGCTGGATCATTTCCGGGGCTTTGAAAGCTACTGGTCTGTGCCCTACGGCGACGAAACCGCCCGGGGCGGCCATTGGGTCAAGGGACCGGGGATGGATTTCCTCGGCACCGTGGCAAAGCGTCTGCCCCGGCTGTCGCTGGTGGCGGAGGACCTGGGCCTACTGACGCCGGAGGTGCTGGTACTGCGGGACGAATCGGGGCTGCCGGGGATGAAGGTGCTGGGCTTTGCCTTCGATTCGGAGGAGCCTTCCGACTATCTGCCCCACCGCTACCCGGCCCACACGGTGTGCTACACCGGTACCCATGACAACATGACCATGCGGCAGTGGTTCGAAACCGCGCCGCAGGCGGCGGTGGAGCGTGCCGCCGCGTATATGGCCCTGACGGAAGGGGAAGGCTTCGTCTGGGGCACCATCCGCACGGCCTTTGCCTCGGTGGCGGAGCTGTGCATGATCCCCATGCAGGATTACCTGAACCTGGGGGCGGAGGCACGGATGAATTTCCCCGGTACCATGTCCGGCGACAACTGGACGTGGCGGATGGCCCCTGATGCCGCCGACGGGGCGCTGGCGGAGCGGATCCGCCGCATGACCCGGCGGTATGAGCGGCTGAGCGGAAACCGGAAAGATAACCATGGCGTTTGGAACGAAAAGGAGATCGAGCATGAGCTATAATTGCATGAACATTTTGAAGTGGACGGAAGCGCAGCTGAAGTACAACTACGACGTGTCCCTGAAGGAAGCCACCCCCCAGGAGCTGCATGAGGCGCTGGGCATTGCGGTGATGATGGCCATCAGCGACCATTGGAGCCGCAGCCGTCACGCCCGGCAGCACGAGCGGAAGGCCTACTATTTCTCCGCCGAGTACCTGATCGGCCGGCTGGTGTACAGCAACCTCTTCAATCTGGGCATTCTGGATGAGATGAAGCAGCTGTTCGCCGAGCGGGATGTGGATCTGGCGGTGCTGGAGGATATCGAGGATGCGGCGCTGGGCAACGGCGGCCTGGGCCGTCTGGCGGCCTGCTTCCTGGACAGCGCCGCCAGCTGCGACCTGCCCCTGTCCGGCTACGGCCTGCGGTATCGCTTCGGCCTGTTCAAGCAGAGCTTTGATGCCAACGGCAGCCAGGTGGAAATGGCCGACGACTGGACCAAGTACGGCGATCCCTGGTCCTTCCGCCGGTACAACCACACCGTGAAGGTCAAATTCCCGGACCACACCGTGCTGGCGGTGCCCTACGACGTGCCGATCATCGGCTACGGCACCGAAAATATCAACACCCTCCGGCTGTGGCAGTGCGAGGCCGAGGAGGAGCTGGACTTCAACGCCTTCAACGAGCAGGATTATCAGCGGGCGCTGGCCCAGAAGAACAAGGCCGAGGACATCACCCGGGTCCTGTACCCCAACGACTCCACCTGGGAGGGCAAACGCCTGCGGATCAAGCAGCAGTATGTCCTGTCCTCCGCGTCGCTGCAGGATATGCTGCGGACCTACAAGACCGTCCACGGCAACGATCTGTCCCGGTTTGCGGATTTTTACGCGGTCCAGCTTAACGACACCCATCCGGCCATGTCCATCCCGGAACTGATCCGGCTGCTGATGGCCGAGGGCATGGATTTCGACCGGAGCTTTGCCATCGCCCAGAAGACCTTCTCCTACACCAACCACACCGTCATGGGCGAGGCGCTGGAAAAATGGGATCTGGACCTGCTTCGCAGCGTGGTGCCGGAGATTGCGGATATTATCCTGCGGATCGACGAAAAGCTGAAGCGGGAGCATCCCAACCTGTATATCGTCAAGGATAATACCGCCCACATGGCGCTGCTGTCGGTGTATGTCAGCAGTTATGTCAACGGCGTGGCGGAAATTCACTCCGAAATCCTCAAGCACGACCTGTTCAAGGACTGGTATGCGGTGTATCCCGACCGGTTCCAGAACAAGACCAACGGCATCACCCCCCGGCGGTGGCTGGGCCTGTGTAATCCGGAGCTGACGCAGATGCTCAAATACCGCATCGGCGGCGATTTCCTGAAGAATCTGGAGCAGCTGGGCAAGCTCAAGCCCATGATCGACGACGACATGGTCCGCCAGTTCAACCTCATCAAGCGGGAGAAGAAGGTCCAGCTGTGCAAAATCATCGCCGAGAAGGAAGGCGTCCAGCTCAATCCGGACTTTATCTTCGACGTGCAGGTCAAGCGGCTGCATGAGTACAAGCGCCAGCTGATGAACGCCCTGTCCATCATGGATATCTACTTCCGGCTGAAGGACGGCAGCCTGACGGACTTCTATCCCACCGTGTTTATTTTCGGCGCCAAGTCCGCCCCCGGCTACGCCCGGGCCAAGGCCATCATCCGCTACATCAACCGGATCTCCCGGCTCATCAACAACGATCCGACGATGAACGACAAGCTGAAGGTGGTCTTCGTCCACAATTACAACTGCTCCTATGCCGAGCATATCATTCCCGCGGCGGATATTTCCGAGCAGATCTCTCCCGCCGGCACGGAGGCCTCCGGCACCGGCAACATGAAGCTGATGCTCAACGGCGCCGTGACCCTGGGTACGCTGGACGGTGCCAACGTGGAAATCGCCAAGGAAGCAGGCCGGGAGAACGAGTATATCTTCGGCCATACCGTGGAGCAGCTGAACGCCTGCCGGGACAGCTACAACGCCCGGGGCATCTACGACATCAACGACCGGGTCCGCCGGGCGCTGGATACGCTGGTGGACGGCACGGTGCCCACCGACGACGATCAGCGGGAGCTGTACCACTCCATTCTGGACGGCGCGTCCTGGCATCGCCCGGACCACTACTTCGTCCTGCTGGACTACGCGTCCTATATGGAGCAGAAGCTGCAGGCCAACCGGGATTACGCCGATCGGCTGGCCTTCGGCCGCAAGTGCCTGCTGAATCTGGCCAGCAGCGCCAAATTCTCCTCCGACCGGACCATCCGGCAGTATTCCGAGGAAATCTGGCACATCAAACCCACCCAGTATTAAGCGATTTTGCATGAAAACACCCCCGACTGTTCTTGACAGTCGGGGGATTTGCGTATCGGAATATTACGGCAGAACGGCGGTGATCCGCAGGATGCCGTCGGCGGCGACGGCGTGGACGGCGCCCCGGTGGGCCTGGGCAATGCTCCGGACGATGGACAGCCCGATGCCGAAGCCGCCGCCAGTCCGGGCCGGGTCCGCCCGGTAAAACCGGTCGAACAGCTCGTCGCAGGGTCCCTGCCTGTCGCTGTCCCAGCGGTTTTTCGTCCCGATGAGAATGCCCTTTTTCTGCTTTTCCAGACGGAACACAATGTCCGCGCCGTCGGAGGCGTACCGGGCGGCGTTGTCCAGCAGGATGGAGGCCATCTGCCGGACGGCGTATTCGTCGCCGCAGAAGGTCAACTCCGGCGTGATGCGGCAGAGCAGGTCGTGGCCCCGTTCGGTGGCAAAATCCCGGAAGGATTCCGCCGTTTCCGCCAGCGCGTCGCTGACGGGGAAGGGATGCGGCTGAAGCGGCGGCCGGTCCCGGCGGTCAGAACGGAATGACGCCGCCCTCCGGTGATCCCGGTGGGCAGGGCAGACAGACCCCGCCCTCCGGCGACGGCGGCACACCTCCCGCCAAACCGGGGGACACGCAATAAAAAAGTTCTGTTCGCCTGACGGCGAGTGGTATTGTCCTTCGGACAGTGATAGGATGCTTTGCATCGTGATATTGCCTGCGGCAGTTCAGGCGGCGAATAGCCTATCACGAAAGCCGCAGGCTTTCCTATCACGTTTGTCCGTAGGCACAGCGAGCATCGGACCGTACAAAAAGAAGGCAGCACATAGTTTGTGCTGCCTTCTCAGCGTGTCAAAAAGCCTCGCAGAGTTCGTCGCCCGCAGGCGACGAAGAAATCAAAATCATATTCTCCGGCGGCGCGCCCCAGGGCGGCTTCTCTTGCCCCTGCGGGGCAATTCACCTTCTGTACGTCGGAGAATATACATATCAGGCCGCGAGTGTGCAAATCGTCCGCCAACGGCGGACGATGCGTGCGCGAAGCGGACTGCAATCCTATTGTCGGAAAAGCCCGAAGGGGTTTTTCGACAGTCTAAGAAGGCAGCACATCGTTTGCGCTGCCTTCTTCCTTTGTTAAAGAGAAGCGGTGGGGATGCGCCGGAAGACCAGGCCGGTGATGCCGATTCCGTCGGCGGTCTGCTCGGAAAGCACGAAGAGCGTCTGCCCGTCGGCGGAAAGCGCCAGGTCGGAATAGCCGCCCACCGGATCGATGCACCGGCCGTCGGACCAGGTTTCGCCGCCGTCGGCCGAGGACCGGACGGTCAGATTCCGGCGGAACTGCCGGTCGGCGCAATTGCAGAGGTAAAGCGTCCGGCCGTCGGACACCAGACTGCCCTGGCAGACGGGGTCCGGCAGGGCGTCGGCCCGGCGCACCGGGGACCAGGTTGCCCCGTTGTCCCGGCTGACGGAGAGGGTCCGGCAGCGGGAAGCATCCTCGGTGCGGATGCTCATCAGCATACCGCCGGGAAAGGCCGCCGCGGCGGCTTCGCTGGGATTTTTCATGGCGTCGGGAAATTCTCGGCCCAGATGCCAGGTTTCGCCCCGGTCGTCGCTGTAAAAGACCGTCAGAACCGAGGGCCGGTGGGCCTTGGGGTCCTCCGGATTCCGGACGCGCCACATGGGCACCAAATACCGCCCGCCGGGCAGCACGGTCCCGTGGCCCGGGCCGCAGGCCAGCACCGTACAGGCGCCGTCGTCGGTAAATGCCGTCAACTCCCGGGGCGCAGAGAAGCGCTGCCCTTCGTCGGTGCTGACGCAGCAGAAGGTCCGGCGGTATTCCTGCTGCCACAGCAGCACAATCCGGGACCTGTCCGCAAAGAGCACGGGATTGTTGAGGGTTTTCCCTTCTCCGCGGACCAGAATTTTCCGGGCGGAGAAGCTTTTGCCGCCGTCGGTGCTGCGCCGCAGCCCCAGATCGATCTCGGCCCAGTCGTCCCGGGATTTCCGGCACTCATAGCAGGCCAGAATCGTCCCGGCGTCGGTGCGGACCAGACAGGGAATCCGGAAGCAGGCGTAGCCGTCGCCGCCGCTGCGCTCCAGAACCAGCTCCGCCGTCATTTTACGGTGATGGTGAAGCTGTTTTCGTAGGTCCGGCCCGGCTCCAGCCGGATCATCAGCTGCTTGGTGGCCAGATCGTCCACGATGCCGTCGTCGGCGGGCAGGCTGTACCACGGCTCGATGCACACATAGGGGGCTGTGGTGTGGGGCTTGTGCCAGAAGCCCACCGCGTTCATGTCCGGATAGGACAGATGGACGCTGCGGCTGCTTTTGGCGGATTTCAGCGTGACGCCCTTGCTCATGTCCGTCAGGAAAATGGCGTCGTGGTCAAACAGATCGTGGCGGAGCCGGAGAATCCGGCCTTCCTCCAGCGGGAAGGGATCCCGGCGGCGGGTGTCGAAGCAGGTTTCGCTCATGACCACCTTTTTCGCCGGTTCGATGGTGTCGAACTCCACATAGCAGTCCTCGAAGGCTTCCCCTTCCTCCAGCGGCACGTTAAAGCCCGGATGACCGCCGACGGCGAAGGGCAGCACGCCGGTGCCGGTGTTTTCCACGGTGAAGGTCTGGGTCAGGGTGCTGCCGGACAGGGCGTAGGTGACGGTCAGCACGAAGGGGAAGGGGTAAATGGCCATGGTTTCCGGGCTGCTTTCCAGCCGGAAGGAAATCCGGTCCTTTTCCTGCCGCGCCGCCGTCAGCACGGACAGCTTGGCAAAGCCGTGCAGCGTCATTTCATAGGTGTTGCCCTGCCAGGTGTATTTTCCCTGGGTCAGCCGTCCGCAGATGGGGAACAGGTTGGGCGCCCGGCCGGTCCAGATGGCGGGATCCCCCTGCCACAGGTATTCGTGACCGTCGGCGGTTTGCAGGGACTGAAGCTCGGCGCCCAGATCGGAGATCCGGACCCGCAGTGCGTCGTTTTCAATGGTGTAAAGCACGCAGTATCATCCTTTCGGTGTTTGGTTCTTTCATCATAGCGTATCCGCGTCCCGGACGCAAGAGGCAGTTTCACCTTTTTCCCCGTTTTGGCGGCCCTTATTCATCCACATAGTCCTCCGCCGCCAGCGCCCGCACCTGGGGGCAGCGGAAGCAGTCCGGCTGGTGGTCGTTGATGATGCCGCAGGCCTGCAAATGGGAAAAGACGGTGATGGAGCCGAGATAGCGGAAGCCGTACCGCTTCAGATCCCGGCTGATCCGGTCGGACATTGGGTTGGTCACCTCCGGCGCGCCGGAAAAGTGGCGGGCGTAGCGGTGCATTTTCCCGTCTGCGAAGGCCCACAAGTACCGGTCAAAGCTGCCATAGTCCCGGCGGATGGCCTGAAAGCCCCGGGCATTGCCGATGACGGCCTCGATTTTCCGGCGGGAACGGATCATGCCGGGGGTGGCCAGAATGGCGGCAATGTCGTCCTCCGTGAAATCCGCAATCCGGTCGTAATCGAAATCCGCAAAACAGGTGCGGAAAATCTCCCGCTTTTTGAGCATCATGGTCCAGTTCAGGCCGCACTGCATGGCCTCCATCAGCAGATATTCAAAGTGCGTCCGGTCGTCGTGGAGGGGCACGCCCCACTCCTCGTCATGGTAGCGCTGGACGATCCCGCCGTCGCAGCACCAGGCGCAGCGCGTCATACCGATGCCTCCTCCAGCCGGTCGAACACGATCCCGGCAAAGCCGAAGCTCCGGATGAGGTCGATTTCCACCCCGTCCGGCCGGATGCGGCCGGTGCAGTTGAGAAACTGAAGGCTGTCCGGGTCAAAGGGAACGTTGATTTTCACGATGACGCCTTCCGCATCGTCCTCGGTGCAGTTGAGATACCCGGCGGCGTAGGCATTGCCTTGGCACTTACAGACGGCGTACAGGTAGGGCACGCCGGGGCACTCCACCGGCAGGCGGGTGCCGCTGAGCCATTCCACGGCGTCGCAGAGCTGCTGCCCTCGGCCCCGGCTGAGCTGGAAGCCGCTGCCTAGCGGCGCTTCGTAGGCGTCAAAGCCGTAGACCACGAAGCGCTGTCTGTTCTGGTTTTCATACCGGTAGACGCCGGGGGCGGTGAAGCCGTCGCCGACGAAGGTGCTGAGCACCTCGGCCCCTTCCCGGAGGGTCATGTTGCAGCAGCCCCGGTCGGCGTAGGCGTAGTAGGTGTCCGGGCCGAAGGTTTCCTTCAAAACGGTCATCGGCTCCGCGGAGATCAGACCCACGTCGATGCCCTGCCGCTGCAAAATCCGGGCAGCGGACAGGTCCAGAATCAGGCCGCGCTTCATGGCGGCGTCGTCCACGTCCCGGACGTTGTCGCCAAAGGCCATGGCGCACAGCCCCTCCCCCTCGTAGGTGGTGGGGACGGCGTTGACGGAGGGGATGATGGGCGTATGGCGGTACCAGCGCTGTAAAATCCCCTCCGCGGCGAACCGGCCCGGCAGGTCGGCCTGGCAGACGGTGTGCTCCCGGGCGTAAACCCGGATGCCCAGGGCGGTTTTGCCGTCAAAATGGGCGGCCAGCGCGTCGTAGACCGGCCCGTTGCGCCGGTGGGCCTGCAGATAGCCGGTTTCCTTCCAGGAAAGATAGTCGGTGAAGTATTTCAACGTGTCGCAGCTTTCGGCCATTTTGGTGCCGATGTCGAAGGCCTCGCACACGGTGGCGGAGGTGAAATACCGGCTCCGGGGGTAGGAATCGCCCTCGGTAAACAGGTCCATGTCCTCTCCGGCGGCCCGGCACCAGGCGTACTGCTGGCGGCAGGTTTCCAGAATGTTGGCCAGGGGCTGGCGGCCGAACCGCCGAGCGGTATACCAGTAGGGAGCGCCGGTGAGCCGCAGGAAGGGCCGGGTGCTTCCGGCCAGAATCCGGGTCAACTCCGGCGCGTCCACGCCATCCAGCTCCCAGGAGGTAAAGCCGGAGGCAAGGCCCATGCGGACGGCGGGATTCACCTCGTCCACCGCCTGCCGCAGCTTCCTGCAAAAGTCCCGGAGGGTATCGCCCATGCAGCCCAGCCATGCTTCCCGGTACCGGTTGGGGCCGCCGGTGAAAATCAGTTCTCCCAGATGTTCGGCATCCACGCCGGTCCGCTGCCGGAGCATGGCCCGGTGGGCCGGGCAGGCACAGCCCAGGGAGGAGACGGCGGTGAGGGTCAGCTCGTCGTCCAGCATGATCATGTCCGTGCCGGTGGCGGCCAGATCCCGGAGAATGCCGCACATGGCGTCGGTGAACCGGGCGTCCGTGGGGCAGAAGGCGTCGTCGGCGGTGAAGTCGTCCAGCCCGACCCGGCGGGTGAAACCGGCGGCAAAATCCCGGTGGTAGGACTCCACTGTGCCGCCGTAGCCCAGTGTGGGAATCCACACACCGGCCTGAAAGCCGTTTTCCTGCAAAAGCCGGACCTGGTCGGTCAGGCGGCGGAGCATCTCGGTCCGCCGCGGGCAGGGGAAGAAGGGAATACGGCCGATCTGGGCCACAAAAACCCGCCGGACGTGCA
>CAJLCS010000012.1 GCA_905205195.1 uncultured Eubacteriales bacterium | reverse complement strand
CCCCACTTATTAGATAGTATATCATACTTGTCTAACAAATGGGGTGCTGTTCAAAATTGCCTGCCGGGGGACTGCTTTCAGATCACATATTCCGGTTCCGTGGGGGCTCTCAGCAGGTCGGCCAGGGTGATGCCGCTGAAGTACTCCCGGGTCAGCCGGTAGTACTCCTCCCACATCCCCAGCGTCCGGCAGCCCGCCGACCGGGGACAGGGGGCCGCGCCGCTGCCCAGACAGGCCACCGGCGCCAGATCGCCCTCCGTCAGCCGGAGAATGTCCCACATCCGGTAGTCCTCCGGCGGCCGGGTCAGCCGGTAGCCGCCGCCCTTGCCGTGAAGCCCCTCCACCAGCCGGGCGGCGGTGAGCAGGGGCATGATTTTTTCCAGATACTTCAGGGAAATGTCCTGCCGGGCGGCCACGTCCTTCATGGGCACATAGCCGCCCACGCCGCCGTGGTCTGCCAGATCCAGCATCACCCGGATGGCGTATCGTCCGCGGGTAGAAATCATGGCGTCCGCCTCCGGTCAGTCGGCGAACAGCGACGTGGACAGATACCGGTCGCCGGTGTCCGGCAGCAGGACCACGATGGTCTTTCCGGCGTTTTCCGGCCGACGGGCCAGCACCAGCGCCGCATACACTGCCGCGCCGGAGGAAATGCCCACCAGCACGCCCTCCCGCTTGCCGATTTCCTTGCCGGTGGCGAAGGCGTCCTCGTTGGACACGGGGATGATCTCGTCATAGACCCCGGTGTCCAGCACCTTGGGCACAAAGCCTGCGCCGATGCCCTGAATCTTGTGGGGACCGGCCTTGCCGGTGGACAGCACGGCGGAGGATTCCGGCTCCACGGCCACCACCTTCACGTCAGGCTTCCGGGACTTGAGGTATTCGCCTACGCCGGTGACGGTGCCGCCGGTGCCGACGCCGGCCACGAAATAGTCCACCTCGCCGTCGGTATCCGCGAAAATTTCCGGGCCGGTGGTCTCAAAATGGGCCTTGGGGTTGGCGGGGTTGACGAACTGGCCGGGGATGAAGCTGTTCGGAATTTCCTTCGCCAGCTCGTCGGCCTTGGCGAGGGCGCCCTTCATGCCCTTGGCGCCCTCGGTGAGCACCAGCTCCGCGCCGTAGGCCTTCATGATCTGGCGGCGCTCCACGCTCATGGTTTCCGGCATGACGATGATGATCCGGTAGCCCCGGGCGGCGGCCACGGAGGCCAGACCGATGCCGGTATTGCCGGAGGTCGGCTCAATGATGACGCTGCCGGGCTTCAGCAGGCCCTTCTGCTCGGCGTCATCGATCATGGCCTTGGCGATCCGGTCCTTGACGGAACCGGCGGGGTTGAAATATTCCAGCTTGGCCAGAAGCTTGGCCTTCAGGCCGTATTCCTTTTCCAGATGGGTCAGCTCCAGCAGGGGGGTCTTGCCGATAAGCTGGTCGGCGGACGTATAAATCTTTGCCATTGCAATCAATCTCCTTTGGAAAGCGGATTTACCTACCACTTTCGGATGTTGGTGGTATTATAGCGCGGCGATTCCGGCTTGTCAACCCCCAAAACAGAGGGGGAATAGGGGCAGCCTTTTCCGCATAGGGTATGCCGGGAGGGGATGCGTGTGAAAAGACGGAAAGGGCCGGTGCTGGCGGGGATTGCCGCGGTGCTGGCGGTGTGCCTGTGGGCGGCGGCGGTGCGCCCGGTGGTGGCCACGGGGGCCTGGGGGCTGAGCTTCCGGAAGGCGGGCAAGCCCCCCATCGGACCGGCCACCCCGGCCCAGCTGGCCCGCTACGATGCGGCCTATCTGGGGGACCCGACCCGGCCGGTGATTTATCTGACCTTCGACGCGGGGTACGAAAACGGCTGCACGGGGAAAATTCTGGACGCCCTGAAAAAGCACAGCGCCCCTGCGGCGTTTTTCGTGGTGGGCAATTTCGTCCGGGACCAGCCGGATCTGGTGCGGCGGATGGCGGCGGAGGGCCATGTGGTGGGCAATCACACCATGCACCACGAGAATATGAGCAAAATTTCGGACCGGGACACCTTCACCCGGGAGCTTCAGGAGCTGGAGACGCTGTACCGGGAGACAGTGGGGGCGGAAATGCCAAAATTTTACCGGCCGCCTCAGGGCATCTACAGCGAGGAAAACCTGAAAATGGCCCAGGCGCTGGGCTACCGGACGATTTTCTGGAGCCTTGCCTATGTGGACTGGAAGCAGGACGACCAGCCCACCGCCGAGGCGGCCTTCGGCAAGCTGCTGCCCCGGATCCACAACGGCGCGGTGGTGCTGCTTCATTCCACGTCTCAGACCAACGCGGATATTCTCGATGAGCTTCTGACCCGCTGGGAGGATATGGGCTACACCTTCGGCAGCCTGACCGATCTGCCGATCTGAAAACCGCCGCCGGGAACATTTTTTGTTTCCGGCGGCGGGATACGGTTGACAAAACCGACCAAATGGGGTGTACTGGAAATGCAAAAGGGTGCCGCCAGCAGGTCGGTTCCCCATTCAGCAAAGGCAAGTCACTGAAGCTGGGGAGCTGAGGCAGTGACTTCCTTTTTATCCTTTGCCTGAAGAATCAGGTCTATGACAGCAACGAATAGCAAGAGAAAAAAGTGCCGCCGGGAACGGCGTTTTTCCGTTCCCGGCGGCATTTTGCTGCCTTTTATTCTCCCTCCCGGTTCAGGGCGTCCCGGACAATGTCCGGATAGGGGTTGACCACCACCGTCCGGTAGGTGTGATAAATCACCATGCCGGGTTTGGCCCCGGCGGGCTTTTTCACCTGCTTCACCGGCGTCACATCCACGGGGATGTTCTGCCCACCGGCGGTTTCGGCGTAGTAGGCCGCCAGCTGGGCGGCCTGGGTCACCGTGTCGTCGGGCACCGGCGCCCCGGCGCAGGCGATGATGACGTGGCTGCCGTGGACCTTCTCCGCGTGGAGCCACAGATCGTCCTTCCGGGCGGATTTGAAGGTCAGCTCGTCATTCTGCCGGTTGTTCCGGCCCACGAAAATGGGGAATCCGTCTGTGGAGGTAAACCGCAGCGGCGCCGACCGGGCCTGCTTCATCCGCTTTTTGCCGGAATCCGCCTTCAGATAGCCCTGGGATTGCAGTTCCTGCCGGATCTCCTCCAGCTCCTGCTCCGTCCTGGCCCGGTTCAGCTCCTCCAGCACGCTTTGCAGGTAACCCAGCTCCTCCCGGCCGATGGCCAGCTGGTGGGTCAGCTCCTTCTCCGCGTTTTTCATCCGGGCGTAGTCCTTGTAGAATTTCGCCGCGTTCTGCTGGGGGGACAGCAGCGGGGACAGGGAAATTTCAATCTCCGGCAGGTCCTCCTCATAGAAGTTTTCCGCCCGCAGCACCGTCTGGCCCCGGGCGATCCGGGACAGGTTGGCGGTAACGATGTCCCCCTGCCGCCGCAGCGTCTCCCGGTCCAGCGTGGCGGCCCGTTCCTGCTCCTGCAGGGCCAGCTTCCGGGTCAGCCGCTGGCAGAGGTTGGTCACCGTCTTGCGGACGGCCTGACTTTTCTGGCGCATGGCGTCCTTCCGGTCCCGGACGGTGTAGAAATCATCCAGCAGGCCGGAAAAGGACGCTGCCTCCCGGCAGGGGCCGTACTCCCGGATGGGGCAGAAGGCGAACTGCTTGGGCGTGCCGTCGGGCTGGGGCACATACCACGGCGCGGGATGGGCCAGCGCCTGCCCGAAAAAGGCGGCCAGCTTCCCGCCGACGGCGGCGATATCCGCCCCGGCGACCCGGGCGTCCACGTCCCCCGCCGCGGCCAGCGCCGCTTCCCGGCAGACCAGCGGCGACAGGCCGCCCAGCGCATCCATAAGCCGGTCCGCCAGCCGGTCGGCGCCGGGGGCGGTCAGCAGCGCTTCAAAGTCCGCCGCCGTCAGGGAGGCGGGGTCGCGCTTGGCCACCGGCTCCGGCGGCTGATAGTACAGCCCCGGCAGGGCCTGCCGCCGGGCAGAATCGTCCAGCCCGATCCGCCGCAGGCAGTCCAGAATCCGGCCGTCGGGGTCCAGCAGATACAGGTTGCAGGTCCGGCCCATCAGCTCGCAGACCAGCTTTTTTTCCACCGGGAAGCCCAGCTCGTCGGTACACTGGAAGGTGAAGGTCGCCGCCCGCTCCAGCGGCGGCTGGGAAATGTCCGTCAGCCGTCCGCCGGACAGGTGCTTTCGCAGCAGCATACAGAACATGGGCGGCTGATCGGGATTTTCCGGGTTGGCCGCCGTCAGGTGCAGCCGGGGGGCGGCGGGATTGGCGGCGAACAGCAGCTTCTGCCGGCCGCCGTCGCAGCGCAGGTGTAAAATCACGGTGTCCCGGCTGGGCTGGTGGATTTTCTCCACTCTGGCCCCCATGGCCGCGGCCCGCAGCTCCGCCAGCACGGCGGAGAGATAAGTTGCATCAAAGGCCATAAAGCTCCTCCATCACGACGCCGAACAGTTCATTGGCCCGGTCCGTCCGCCCGGCCAGGTACAGCGCCCCGAACAGCGCCTCCACGCCGGTGGCCTTGGCGTACTGCTGGGGGGTGGCGGATTTCGGCACATGGACGTGGGCGTTTTTGCCCCGGCGGTAGTAGTCCTGCTCCTCCGGCGTCAGGTGGGGCAGCAGGGCGTCGGCGAATTCGGCCTGGGCGGTGGCCTTTACCAGCGCCACCGCGTCCCGGTGGAGCTTCAGCACTGTGTGATCCCCCCTGGCGCAGAGATAGGCCCGGCACAGCACCTCGAACACCGCATCGCCCATATGCGCCAGCCCCAGATTGGAGATGGCGTTGATTTCTTTTTGCGACAAATGCATCTGAAAATAGTTTTCCACTTGTTTCGACTCCGATTTTGTGGGATTTCACCCGATAGCATACCAGATTTTCCGCCAAAAGTAAATCCCCACCGTGTATTTTCCCATTTCCAGGGAAAACTGCTACGGAAGGAGGAGAATTCCATGCTGCTGTCTTATCTGCGAACCATGGTGCTGTATCTGGTGCTGATCGGGGTGATCCGCCTGATGGGCAAGCGCCAGATCGGGGAAATGGAGCCGTCGGAATTTGTGGTGACCATGCTGGTGGCTAATCTGGCCTCCATTCCCATGCAGGACGGGGGCATTCCCCTGTATTCCGGGCTGGTGCCCATTTTGACGGTGCTGGGCATGGAGCTGATTCTGTCGGCCCTGTCGCTGAAAAGCGTGGCCCTCCGGCGGGCGCTCTGCGGCAAGCCGGTGATTCTCATCGAAAACGGCCATATTCTCCAGAAAAACCTGGAAAAAACCCGCATTACACTGGACGAGCTTACCGGCCACCTGCGGGAAAAGAACATTCTGAGCCTGGAAACGGTCCAGTACGCCATTCTGGAAACCAGCGGCAACCTGTCGGTGTTTCCCTTCCCGGCAGACGCCCCGGCCACGGCCAAAAGCGCCGGAATTGCGGTCAAGCCCCGGTATCTGCCGGTGAGCATCATTGAGGACGGCCATGTGTTCCGGGAAAATCTGCAAAAAGCGGGCCGGGACCCGGCGTGGCTGGCCCGGACGCTGGAGTTTTACCGGGCCACGGCGGAGAGTACCTGGCTGCTGACGGTGGACGAAAAGGGCAAAACACTGTGGATCGGAAAGGAGAAGGCGGAATGAAACGGCTGATTCTGGGGGTGGCGCTGCTGGCGGTGCTGCTGGCGCTGGGCATCGGGGTGACGGCGGCCATGAGCCGCATCCACCGGCCGCTGGCGCAGGCGGTGACCCGGGCGGAAGCGGCGGCGCAGGCGGAGGACTGGGACACGGCCCGGGACGAGCTGGCCCGGGCCAAAAAGAAATGGGATCACAACCGGCGGTTTTCTGCGTCCGTCGCCGATCATGAACCCATGGAGGAATTGGATGCCGCCTTTGACGAGGCGACGGTTTATGCCCGCTTGGAGGCGCAAAGCGAATGCGCCGCGGCCTGCGTCCGGCTGGAGGTGCAGCTTCTGGCCATGGCCGACGCCCACGCCCTGCGCTGGTGGACCTTTATGTAGATCCGTGGGCCAGCGCCAGCAGCCCGTCCCCCAGCAGCGCGGCGGCGGTGAGGGCCTGGGCGTGGGTGTCACCGGCGGTGCCGATTTCCACCAGCAGCGCCCCGGGCCGCAGGTCCTGATTGAACCGGGACATCCGCAGGGACGTGTAGCGGACCAGCCCGGGGCTTTGCCGCTCCAGCACCACCTGCAGCTTCAGCGCGAAGGCCAGATTCTCCTGCCAGTCCGGATGGGCTTCCCCGGCTTCATCGGTGCCCACCACCAGCATGAGCCGGGCGGTTTCGCTGCCGTTGATGGTGGCGCAGGTGGCCACCTGATCCCCCGCCGCGTCCTCGGCGGCGTCCCGGTGCAGGTCCAGCACTACCCGGATGGAGGGGTATCGGGCAAGATAGTCCCGGGCGGCGGCCCGGGAATTTTCATAGGCGTCGTCGTAGGAGGGGCTGTCGTGGAGCGTCCGGTCATGGAGCACCGTGATGCCCCCTTCCTCCAGCTGCCGGGCCAGAGCGTCGCCCACGGAGACCATGTTGTAGTGCTCGTCCAGCGTCCGGAAATCGGCGGAGGACGTGTAGCTTTCCCCGGGGACCTGGGTGTAGCTTTCGGTGGCGTGGCTGTGGAGAATCAGGACGGTGGGCGCGCTGCCAGTCAGGTCCCAGTCCAGCGGCGATGTGAGTAGCGGCGCCAGGGCGGGCCGGTAGTCGCAGGTGTAGCGCATTTCCACCAGATCAAGATCATCGTCGGAGAAGGCGGGCCGTTCCGCCGCCTGCGGCGGCGACGCCGTCAGCCCCGGGGATGCTGTCAGCCCCGGGGACTCCCGGCTCCATTCGGTCGTCGGCGCGGCCAGCCGGACCACCCGCCCCGTCTGCAAATACAGAAGAAACGACATCATTTCCGGCTGCTGCATCGCCCGGACCACCGGCGCCAGAATGCCGCTTCCGGCAAGCCGCAGCATCAGCGCCGCCGCCACGGCGGCCGCGCCTACCCGCAGGCTTTTTTGCTGCCAATCCGTCCTGACCGCCTCCTTTGCGTGATTACCCCGCCGGGCCGTCCTTCCGGCCGGGCCGCTGCCGCAGACGGCGGAAGAACGCCGTCAGCAGCGCGGCGCATTCCGCCTCCCGGACCCCGGCCTCCACAGCAGGGTGGTGGTTGAAGGCCATGGAGAACAGATTGCACACCGAGCCGCAGGCGCCGCACTTCCGGTCCGACGCGCCGTAGACCACCCGGGGAATCCGGGCGTTGATGATGGCCCCGGCGCACATGGGGCACGGCTCCAGCGTGACATACAGCGTGCATTGCCACAGCCGCCAGCCCCCCAGCGTTTCGCAGGCCTGGGCGATGGCTTCGGTTTCCGCGTGGGCCAGGGCGGACTTGCCCTTTTCCCGCCGGTTCCGGCCCCGGCCCACAATCCGGTCCCCCAGCGTAATCACACAGCCCACCGGCACCTCGCCGTCGCTGGCGGCCTCCGCCGCCAGCGCCAGCGCCTCGTCCATAAACTCCGTATCCGTCATGGCGTCGCCTCCCTTTGGCCCTATCATACCAGAGGAGGCCCGCCTTCGTCAAGGCTCCATCAGCATGGCAGCAAACAGCACCGCCAGTTCCTGCCGGGAAAAGGGCCGGTCCTTCCGGCCTTCCAGATGGGCTTCCGCCGCCGCCAGCCGTCCCAGCAGCAGCCGGGTCAGCTGGTCCTCCGGCATTCCCGCGCCGGTGAGCAGGTAATCCGTGGAGACGCCGAATACCTTCGCCATGGCCACCAGCACCTCCGCAGGCGGCTCCCGCCGGTCCTGCTCGTACATTCCCACGGCGCTGGGGCTGATGTTCAGCGCTTTGGCCAGCTCCGCCTGACTCATGCCGGCTTCCCGGCGCAGCGCCGCAATCCGCGGGCCAAACATTGCTCTCACCTCTTTTGCTTTGGCTGCACTAAGCATAGCACACGGGACGTGAAAAAATGGCAGAAACCTGTTGCCTACACGGTTCGCTTGAAAATAACACAATCCGTGTAGTAAACTGAATCCCGGAAACAGCAGGTGACAGAGAAAATCCCTTTCCCAGCCCCATCCTCCCGGCGCTCCGATCAACATACCGGAGGAGATGAGAAACCATGAACGAATCCATAGAATCCGTCC
Source organism: uncultured Eubacteriales bacterium (assembly GCA_905205195.1). GTDB lineage: Bacteria > Bacillota > Clostridia > Oscillospirales > Oscillospiraceae > Faecousia. Next base: position 28,762 of record CAJLCS010000012.1, on the reverse strand, counting down.
TGTACTGCGACCCTCAGGCCGTCCGGCCCGGGGGAACGTGCCCCCGCTGCGGCGGGGTACTGTATGCGCCGGGTTACTTCTGCCTTCGCTGCTGGAGGAACCGGCCATGACCCTGGCGGAATTGAGCGCCGCCTATGAAGCCGCAGCCCGGCCGCTGCGGGCCAGACTCCGGGAGCTTCGGCTAGCCCAGGCCGAGGCCGAGGACCCGGAGACACTCTGGCAGATCAAACGCCGCATTGCGGAACTGACCCCCATGCTCACGGAAATGAACGAGCTGCGGGAGCTGACGGCCCGCTACTATGAGAGGGGGTACCACCGCAATGAAAAGTACACACTTTGAAGGCCGCTTCGGCCTTCGACTCCCGCGGCAGGTTCAGCTGCAGCGGGTCCGGCGCGCCGTGGAGGAGGAGCTGACGCCGCTCCAGCGCCAGACGCTGATCGCCTACTATTTCCAGGAGAAAACCGTACCCCAGATCGCCGCCGAGCGCGGCGTGCAGAAAAGCACCGTCAGCCGGACGCTCCATCGGGCGGAGCGGCGGCTTCAGCGGTGCCTGAGATACTAAAGGAAGTGCGTTTCCGCCGCGGCCAGCCGCGGCGGTCTTTTTTTACCCCGGAAACGTGCAAAATCCGCAGCCAAAGCTGCGGATTTTACAAAGATGAAAGAAAGAAGAACAATGAAAAAGAAGAAAGATGAAGAAGTATATTTGAAGAAGTGGTAATCACTTTTGATGTCTTCATTGTATCTTTCAAATGTGAAGAAAAAAAGCAGGTAGTTATTAAAAAAGTATGAAGCTATGAATTTTCTTCCGTAACATCTTTCTTCTCGTCCAGATGGCGCTGGATGCGGCCCAGAATCATGTCCAGCGCTACCAGATTCTTCCCGCCCTCCGGCACCACCAGATGGGCGTATTTCTTGCTTGGCTCCACGTATTTTTCGTGCATGGGCTTGACGGTCTGCTGGTACTGGGTCAGCACCGATTCCAGCGTCCGGCCCCGCTTTTCCACGTCCCGCTTGATGCGGCGGCACAGCCGCACGTCGGCGTCGGTGTCCACGAAAATCCGGATATCCATCAGGTCCCGCAGCTCCTGATTTTCAAAAATCAGGATGCCCTCCACGATAATCACCGGCGCAGGCTCCAGATGGACGGTGTTTTCCGTCCGGTTGTGGACGGTGAAGTCGTACACCGGGCAGTCCACCGCCCGCCCCTGCCGCAGCTCCTCAAGATGGTAGGCCATCAGGCTGGTGTCGAAGGCGTCCGGCTCGTCGTAGTTGAGCTTAGAGCGCTCCTCGTAGGTCAGGCTGTCGTGGCGCTTATAGTAGTTGTCGTGGCTCATCACCGTCACCCGGCCGTCAAACCGGCGGATGATGTTTTTCATCAGGGTGGTTTTCCCGCTGCCGGTGCCTCCGGCGATGCCGATGACCAGAACGTTTTCCATGGCTTACCTCCCGTCCTCCATCTCCTGCTCCAGCAGCTCCCGGCACAGCCGGATCTCCGCCGGATCGTCGGCGCTGCTTTCCAGAATCAGCTCCCCGGGGCCGTCCTCCGCCAGCAGGTCCGCCCGGGCCAGTCGCCGCCGGGTTTCCCGGGCCATTCCGGCGCCGCCGTCGAACAGGGGCACCGCCGGGCCGAGAATGCTTCGCAGCGTGGGGACGGCAAAGGGATAGTGGGTGCAGCCCAGCACCAGGCCGTCCAGCTTGCCGATCCACGGCCCCAGCAGTTGCCGCAGCAGCGCCTCCGAGGCGGGGCTGTTGGCCTTGCCCGCCTCCACCAGCTCCATCAGTCCCGGCGCCGGAAGCTTGACGATCCGGCACCGGTCGGCGTATTTCCGGGCCTGGGCGGCGAATTTTTCCTCCCGCAGCGTCACCGGCGTGGCCAGCACCCCCACGGTGCCGCCGGGGAACCGGTCCGCGGCGGGCTTCAGCGCCGGTTCGATGCCCACGATGATCAGATCGGGGTACGTCTCCCGCAGCAGGTCGATGGCCGCCGCCGTGGCGGTGTTGCAGGCCACGGCCAGCGCCTTCAGCCCCCGGGGCACCAGCTTTTCCGCCGCCCGGGCCACCAGCTGCCGGACCTCCGCCGTGGGGCGGGTGCCGTAGGGGGCGTTGGCGGCGTCGCCGAAGTACAGGTACCGCTCCGACGGCAGGTACCGCCGCAGCTGCCGCAGCACGCTGATGCCGCCCACCCCGGAGTCGAAAACCGCAATGTAGTCTTGTCTGCTGTTCATGAGTTCACCCGCCGCCTTGTTCCGGCCGGAGCCGGTTTTTCCCTATTATAGCAGGATTACCGCCGGGTTTCAATGGCCTTCGCCGGTTTTCTGCACCGCAGGGGAAAGGGTCACCGGGCCGAACAGACCCCCGTCTTTCCGCTTGCGCTCCTCCGCCTGCTCCCGGTCGTGGTAAGGGCCGATTTCCGCCGCGCCGAACCAGGCGTGGGGGTCCGCCGCGCCGTAGCGATTGGCGGCGGTGTTGGCCACCTCCAGCTCCAGCCGGTTTTCCCCGGACCGGAACAGAGCTGGGTCAAGGGCCAGTCGGTAGGGACGCAGGGCGAGGATTCCCGCCTCCGTGCCGTTGACGAACACCCGGGCGGAATGCTCGATCCGTTCCGCCGCCAGAATCATCACGTCGGCGGCGCAGTCCTCCGCCGTCAGCGTCACCGTCATCCGGTAGACGATCTCGCCGGAGAAATCCGGCCCCGCCATGGCGGCAAAATCCGCCCGGGGCGTCAGCGTTTCCCGGCAGGACACCCGGCGGATGCCCTCCGGCAGGCAGAGAAATTCCGCCGTTTTGACGCAGCCCGTCAGGTTGGCCTGTCGGCAGGCCGTGGGCACCGGCCGGGAAAGCGCCGGTACCGGCCGGGCCGTGGCCAGAATCAGAAATTCCTCCCCCGGCGCCAGCGTCAGCGTCAGTTCCTGCCGGCCGGCATCGGTTTCCCCTGCCAGCAGGTAGAGCGCCCCGTCGTCGGTGTCGGCCTGATAGCAGGGAAGGCCCGTGTGCAGCGTCACCGGTGCCGCGGCGCGGTCGGTGCTTTCGTTCAAGACGAACACCAGCAACGTGCCGTCCTCCTCCCGGCGGCACCGGAGCCGGAAGGGCTTGCCGCAGACCGCCGGAGCGGCGGACCGGCCGTCGAGGGCGGCCAGAACGGATACCAGCTCCTCCGGCACGGGGACGCCCTCCGGCACGACAATGCGCCGGTAGACGGCGGTGCCGCAGTGCAGCGCCCCGTTTTCCACCCGGCCGGACCGGATGGCCTCCCGGTCGATCAGGTCAAAGTCGATGCCCTGTTCCTCCAGCGCTTCGCCGGTCCGGGCGTAGGCTTCCAGAAGTCGGTTGTCGCACAGTCCCTCCGGCAATGGCAGGTACAGGGCGCAGTCCGTTGTGGGCGTGCCGCAGGACAGGAAGAAGGACACCCGGCCCATGTGCCGGTTCCATTGGCGCAGATGGAGATACCCCGGGATTTCCCGGCAGAAATAGGGCCGCTCGCCGTAGGCCAGCGCCCCGTCCCGGCTGTAGGGAATCGTCATGGGGTTGAGAATCTGAATGCCCCGGACGAACTGATACCCCGCAATCCAGCGCATTTCCTCCGGGGTCAGGCCGTTGCCGTAGACGGCGAAGGATTCGCTGAGACACAGGGCATTCCCGGCCTGAGCGGCGGCGGAAGCGGCCAGCCGGGGGAAGAAGCTCTCCCCTTCCGGCACCGGGCGCGGGGCGGGGGTGATCTGGTTCCAGATCACGTCGATGCCCGGAATGTCCGTCTGCCGCAGCAGCGCCAGAGGATTGGCGTACTTGGCGGCGCATTGTTCCATCCGGTGGTCCTGATCCAGATGGCCCGTCAGCAGCAGCCCCCGGCGGGCGCACCAGTCGTGAATCGGCTCTAAAAACCGCGCACACAGCAGCCGGGCCATTAGGGCGGCGTAGTCCTGCCGGACCTGTGCTTCCCGGTCCGTCAGCCCCTCCGGGCCGGGGATTACATAGAGATAGTCGTACAGATCGTAGCCGTAGGCCTCCCGGAACCGGTCCGGGAAATCCCGGGGGAAGGAGGTCAGGGCGTGCCACGGCTCGTCGGTGAACACGCAGGGCACCACCGCGTCGGCCAGATCCCCCAGCGCGTCGTAATACCGCTGATGGGTCATTTCCAGAAACAGCGGAATCGTCTCCGGCTCCAGCAGGTTGGGCAGCATGGGATTGGCCACCCGGCAGAAATACTCCGTCAGTTCCGTTTCCGCCGGGAAAAACTTCCCCGGCCGGACCCGGTCATGGCCCCGATAGGCTGCCAGCGTGCCGCCGCCGGGGGCGTAGGGCGTCCGGGGCGGCACCGTGACGGTCCGGCTGTCCAGCACAGTGGACACCAGATCCGGCCGGGCCTTGGTCAACTGGCCGCAGGCGCCGCCGGAGGGCCAACCGCCCTCGTCGTAAATCCACATCTGCATCCCAAGCGCCCGGGCATGGCACACCGCCAGCCGAATCAGCCCGAAAAACGCGGGGGACAGGTAGGGCGGCGTCATAGTGGTTACCATGGTGGCGGGGCGGAACTCCGGCGGCTCCGGAATGACGTATACCGCCCGGATTCCGGCTTCGGCCATGTCGTCCAGTTGGCGGCAGACGGTGTCCCCGTCCAGCGGCGCGTTCCAGAGCCACGAATACACCGGCCCGTACAGGCCGTCGGGTTCGGCGAAGGCTTCCGGCCGGAAGGCGGCGGGGCGGTTTGCCTGCTCGATGCGATTTCTCATGCGGTTACTTCTCCTGCAGCGGGCCAGTCGTACAGCACCGGCCGCTCCAGCGGCGCGGCGTTGGGCTGATGGCAGACGAAACGGCGTTTTCCTTCCCGGTCCGTCAGCAGCATCCCGTGGCCGCCGTCGTGGCCGGTAAGTACCGGCGGCAGCGCCGCGTTCCACGGGCCGTGGATGCCCCCGGCGGAGACGGCCAGCGCTTCCACATAGCCGGAAGCGTCAAAACTGGACCAGATGCTTTTGAGCACCCCGTCCTCCCGGAACAGGAACGGCCCGTCGGTGACAAATTCGCCGGGATGCCGCACCGGGAAGGCCCAGGGCGCGTCCGCCGCCGCCCACAGCTGGAACGGCTCCCCTGCCGCCGCCTTCAGATCCGGCGTCAGGGCTACGGCGCAGACGGTGCCGTTGCCGATCTGGAGCCATTCGTGGCAGAACACCAGATAGGGTGTGCCGTCCTCCACATACAGCGTGCCGTCCAGGCACTCCCAGTCCCGGGGCGTCACCGGCCCGTCGGACCAGGGGACAAATTCCCCGTCCGGCCGGTCGGCAACCAGCACCGCCGTGCCCCGGCAGGCCGTGTCGGACTTGAAGGTGGCCAGCATATAGCATTTTCCCCGATAAACGTGGACCTCCGGCGCCCAGAAATCCCGGGTGCCCCAGAAGCCGGGGAAAGCGCCGAACACCGGCTTCGGCTCGCTCCAGGTTTCCAGATCGTCGCTGACGTACACGTCAAACCCGGGCACGGGATAGTCCCGGCCCCGGGTGCCGTAGAGGTAATAGCGGTTTTCCCACAGTAGCAGGAAGGGATCCCGCAGGCGGATGTCGCTGCGCTTCATGGTGATACCCTCACAGCGTGTGCTTCAGCCACTGCCGGGCCTCAGCCATCCAGGCGGCGCAGCGGGCGATGTCCGCAGGCAGCTCGCCGCAGGTCGCGTCGTCCGCCGTGGCAAGGCCGTGCGCACCCTTGGGGTAGACGTGGACCTCCACGGGCACGTTGTGGTCGTGCAGCGCCTCGGCGTAAAGGAAGGCGTTCATCACCGGCACCACCCGATCGTTGGAGGTGTGGAAAATATAGGCCGGCGGGGTGTGATCGGTGACGTGCCGCTCGCAGGAGAAGCGCGCAACCTCCTCGTCGGAGAGGGTATCGTGGCCCGACAGGTTTCGGAAGCTGCCGAGATTGCAGTACCGGCTGTCGGCGGTAATCACCGGGTAGCCCAGCACCGTGGCCTGGACGCCCTTGCTGTCCGGGAAGACCTGCCGCACCTCGGCGCAGTCATAGCAGGTGGAGTAATGGGCCGCCAGATGGCCGCCGGCGGAGAAGCCGATGATGGCTACCCGATTGGTGTCGCAGTTCCACTCGTCGGCGTGGCGGTAAATCAGCTCCATCACCGCCGCCACCTCCACCAGCTGGGTGGGGAACCGATTGGGCGCGCAGGAATAGTACAGCGTAAAGACGTTATAGCCGTCGGGCAGGAAGTGCAGGCCAATCGGCTCCGCCTCCCGCTGGCTGCACCCGCCGTAGCCGCCGCCGGGGCAGACCACCATGCAGGGCCGCTTCTGGTTCTCCCGGTGCATTTCCGTCATATTATAGGGAAGCATGATCTCCACGCGGGGATCCTTGCCGTTTTCCCCCAGGAAGGGGAATTCGTCCTTCAGATGCAGGGTAAAGCTGTTCATAATGATTCCTCCTTACAGACTTTTCAGGAAGCCCATGAGCTTCTCAGCGATTTTGACGTGGCCCGCGTCGTTGGGGTGCAGGCCGTCGGGCATATAGCGCACCTTCATTTCCTCCACCGCGGGCTGAATGCCGCTGACCCGGTACAGGTCCAGCACGGGGATGGAATAGTACTCTGCCGTTTCCCGGATGGCCCGGACATAGTCGATCAGGGCGCCGCAGCGGCGGATGCCCCGCTCATTGACGTCCCGGTCCTGCTCGCTGAGCCGGTGGGTGGGGGTCATGATGACGATCTGGGCGGCGGGGTACCGCTCCAGCAGCTTGCGGCACAGGGTGTGCATGGCGCCGCAGAAGGTGGTCGGCTCCCGGTCGGCCAGCGTACCGAAGGGGGCGTCGCCGTGGCCGAAGTCGTTGGTGCCGCCGAAGACCACCACGATGTCCGCGTCGGGAATCATGGTGTCCACCCGGGAGAGAAAGTCCTGATCCCAGACCGCCGATTCCGACGGCGTGTGCTGGGGGGCGATGCGGGTGCCGCCGATGCCGTAGCCAAAGACCTCCGCGCCGGTTTCCCGGCCCAGAATGCGCCAGAAGGTGGCGTCTTCCCCGGTGGTGCCGCAGCCCTCCGTAATGCTGTCGCCCAGAAAGGCGATCTTTTTCCCTTTTAATTCCATGGTATGGAACCTCCGATTCTTTGTTGGATGGCCACAGTGTACCACAAATTGTGCAATTTCGCTAGAGGGTTTCGGGAAAATCCACCCGCAATTTTTCAACATTGACATTTGTCCCGGGCCGTGGTACTGTAATCGTAGGAAAGAATGAACAAAAGGAGCGATTGCCATGCATCTTCGTTTTCTCGGCACCGGTGCGGCGGATTTTTCCCCGCTGCTGGAAACCGAGCTGCGGGACCGGCTGGACGATAACGCCCGGCGCAGTTCCTCCGTCCTGATCGAGGGGCGGTTTCTCATCGACTGCGGCCCCCATGTGCTGGATTCCATGGGGATTCAGGGGCTGGACGCCGCCGCCGTGACGGACCTGTTTCTCACCCACCTGCACAGCGACCACTGCGACTGGGACAATATCCGCCGTCTGGCCGCCGAAACCCGGCAGCCCCTGCGGATCTGGTGCCGGGAGGACGCACCGGTGGAGGAGATTCCCGGCGCCCGGCTCTGCCCGCTGCAAATCGGCCAGACCGTGGAGACCGGCGGCCTGACGGTGACGGCGCTGGAGGCCAACCACACCAGCTTCCCCCTCCACTACGACCTGGAATACGACGGCAAGCGGCTGTTTTACGGCTGCGACGGGGCGTGGATTCTCTACGACACCTTCTACGCCATCCGGGGCCGCCGGTTCGACATGATGATTCTCGATGCCACCGTGGGCGACTACGCCGGGGATTTCCGGGTGGCGGAGCATAATTCCCTGCCCATGCTCCGGCTGCTGGCGGCATCCTTCCGCAGTCAGGGCGTGGTGGCGCCGGACGGGCAGATCTGGCTCAGCCACATCGCCCGGACGCTCCACAAGCCCCACGACGAGCTGGTGGAGCAGGCGGCGGCGGACCGGTTCCTGGTGGCCCGGGACGGGCTGGAAGTGGAAATTTAACCATGGACCAGACGCTTCTTGCCCAGCTTCAGGCCGTGACGGCGGAGGAACAGGCCATTCTGGACGGCCGCACCACCATCGACCGGGGGCTTTACATGGACGGCACCCGGGACGTGATCCACAACGGCAAGCTGCTGGAGGAAGGCAAGCTCATCACCCTGCGGACCCACACCCGGTTCATCCACTTCCCCGCCCACACCCACGACTATGTGGAGGTGGTGTATATGTGCAGCGGCGCCACCACCCATCTGGTCAACGGCCGGGAGATCCGGCTGGAGCAGGGGGAGCTGCTGTTTCTGGGGCAGCGGGCGGTCCACGAGGTGTTTCGGGCCGACCGGGAGGACGTGGCGGTGAATTTCATCGTGCTGCCCGCCTTCTTTTCCGGCGCGCTGGGGGCGGTGGGCGAGGAAACCACCCCCCTGCGGACCTTCCTGCTGGACTGCCTTTCCGGCACCGGCACCGGGCCGGGCTACCTGTACTTCCGGGTGGCGGGGGACAAGCCCATTCAGAATCTGGTGGAGAATCTGCTTTTTGCCCTGATGCGGGAGACGCCCAACCGCCGCACCGTCACCCAGAGCACCATGAATCTGCTGCTGCTCCAGCTGCTGGGCCATGCGGACAAACTGGCATGGGAGGACCGGGAGGCCCGGATCCTCCGGCTTCTGCGGTATGTGGAGGAGCATTACGAAAACGCGTCGCTGACCCGGGCGGCGGCGGACCTGCACTGCGATGCGGCGGCGCTGTCCCGGGAGATTCACCGGAAAACCGGCCAGACCTACACCCAACTGGTCCAGAGGCGCCGCCTGACCCAGGCGGCCTACCTGCTGCGGACCACCAACCGGAAGGTGGAGGATATTTCCGTGGCCGTGGGCTACGAGAACGTCAGCTATTTTCACCGGCTGTTCCGGCAGGCCTACGGCTGCTCGCCCCGGAGCTACCGGGTTGCAAGAGAGGACACTTTTTCGCAAAATTAAGTCCTTTCCTTTTTCCTTTGGCTGTGGTAGGATAAGATTACCAAAACCCAAGGAAAAAGGAGGGGCTTTTTTGACATATTATCTTGCCATCGACATCGGCGCGTCCTCCGGGCGGCACATTCTGGGCCATGTGGAGGGCGGACGGCTGATTCTGGAGGAGGTTTATCGGTTCGACAACCGGCAGATCCGGAAAAACGGCCACGACTGCTGGGATCTGGACGGCCTCTGGGCCGGGGTGCTGGCGGGCCTGAAGGCCTGCGCCGCTGCCGGGAAAATTCCCACCACGGTGGGCATCGACACCTGGGGCGTGGATTTCGTGCTGCTGGACGGCGAGGACCGGATGATCGGCGACCCGGTGGCCTACCGGGACGGCCGCACGGAAGGCATGGACGCCGTGGTAGAGGCGGCGGTGCCGCCGGAGGAGTTGTATGCCCGGACCGGCATCCAGAAAACATCCTTCAATACGATCTACCAGCTGGCGGCGCTGCAGCGGGAGCATCCGGAGCAGCTGGCGGCGGCCAAGTGGCTGCTGATGATCCCGGATTACCTGCATTTCCGCCTGACCGGCGTGAAATGCAACGAATATACCAACGCCACCACCACCGGACTGGTCAATGCTGCGGAAAAGACCTGGGACCGGGACCTTCTGGCGGCGCTGGGGCTGCCGGAGGCGCTGTTCCGGCCGCTGGCCATGCCCGGCACGGTGCTGGGCGGCCTGCTGCCGGAGATCCGGGACGCCGTGGGCTTTGACTGCCGGGTCATGCTGCCGGCCACCCACGACACCGGCTCCGCCTTTCTGGCGGTGCCTGCCCGGGACGACCGGGCGGTGTACCTGTCCTCCGGCACCTGGAGTCTGCTGGGCGTGGAAAACGAAGCGCCCGTCACCAGCGAAGAAAGCCGCCTGGCCAACTTCACCAACGAGGGCGGCGCATGGTACCGCTACCGGTATCTGAAAAACATCATGGGCCTGTGGATGATTCAGTCCGTCCGCCGGGAGCTGAACGGCGTGTCCTATGTGCAGGGCAAATCCGCCCGGACGGGGACGGGAAAGACCTGGAGCTTCCCGGACCTGATTGCCGAGGCGGAGCAGGCCGAGGGCTTCACCGCCCGGGTGGACGTGAACCGGCCCTGCTTCATGGCGCCGGAGAGTATGATCGGCGCCATCCGGGACGAATGTGCCCGGACGGGCCAGCCGGTGCCGGAAACGGTGGGGCAGATCATGCAGTGCATCTATACCAGCCTGACCGACTGCTACCGCCAGGCCATCGAGGGCCTGTCCGCCCTTACCGGCAAGACCTACACCAGCATCAACATTGTGGGCGGCGGCTGCCAGGACGGCTATCTGAACCGGCGCACCGCAAAGGCCACGGGACTGACGGTATTCGCCGGACCGGTGGAGGGAACGGCCATCGGCAATCTCATCGTGCAGCTGATTGCCGGAGGCGAAACGGAAAATTTGCAGACGGCCCGGGATCTGGTCCGCCGCAGCTTTGACATCAAGGAGGTATCCCAATGAGTTATCAGGAAGCAAAGGAAAAGTACGCCCGCCTGGGCATTGACACCGACGCCGCCATTGCCCGGCTGAAAACCGTGCCCGTGGCCCTGCATTGCTGGCAGGGCGACGACGTGGGGGGCTTCGACCAGAAGGAAAAGACCCTCACCGGCGGCATCCAGACCACCGGCAACTACCCCGGCAAGGCCACCACGCCGGAGGAGCTGATGGCGGACATTGACGAGGTGATCCGGCTGGTGCCCGGCCAGGTGAAGATGAATCTGCACGCCAGCTACGCCATTTTCGACGAGGAAAACGGCGGCTGGGTGGACCGGGACAAGATCGGCCCCAAGCATTTCAAGCGCTGGGTGGAGTTCTGCAAGGAGCGGGGCATGGGCTGCGACTTTAACCCCACCTTCTTCTCCCATCCCATGTGCGACCCGCTGACGCTGTCCTCTCCCAACGAAAAAACCCGGAAATTCTGGGTGGAGCACGGCAAGGCCTGCATCCGCATCTCCCAGTATCTGGCCGACGAGCTGGGCCAGCCCTGCGTCATGAACATCTGGGCCGGCGACGGCTACAAGGACATCCCCGCCGACCGGATCGGCCCCCGGATGCGCTACCGTCAGTCCTTCGACGAGATTCTCTCCGAGCCGTTCGACAAAACCAAGGTTTTCCCCTGCGCCGAGTCCAAGGTCTTCGGCATCGGCGTGGAGAGCTACACCGTCGGCTCCGCCGAGTGGTGCATGAAGTACGCCGACTCCCGGGATGACTGCATCTGCCTGATGGACAACGGCCACTATCACCCCACGGAGGTGGTGTCCGACAAGATTTCCTCCGTGCTGACCTTCGACAAGCACATGGCCCTGCACATTACCCGAGGCGTCCGCTGGGACAGCGACCATGTGGTGCTGTTTGACGATGAAACCAAGGAAATCTGCCGGGAAGTCGTCCGCTGCAACGCGCTGGACCGGGTGTTTCTGGCGCTGGACTACTTCGACGCTTCCATCAACCGGATTTCCGCCTGGGTGACGGGCTTCCGCAACGTGCAGAAGTGCCTGCTCTACGCTCTGCTTCAACCCAACACGGAGCTGACCCGCTTGCAGGACGAGGGCAATTTCACCAAGCTCATGGTGGAGCAGGAGCAGCTGAAAACCATGCCCTTCGGCGACGTGTGGGACGCCTACTGCGTCGCCTGCGGCAAGCCCGTGGACGGCGACTGGTTCCCGGAAATCGAGCGCTACGAGCGGGACGTGCTGTCCAAGCGGGGATAAACCCATGAAAAATCCGGTCATCGGCGGCTATCATGCCGACCCCTTCGTGTATCGGGACGGCGGGGACTATTGCTGTGACAAAATCGACACCCCGGACGGCCTCCATCTGGAGGTCATCCCCACGCTGTAACAAAAGGAGTTATCATCATGAAAGATATTCTGACGGCACCGTTTATTGAGGAAATGAAGAAAACCACCGCCAATATGTACCGGCAGGGCTGGGACGAGCGCAACGGCGGCAACATCAGCTGGCTGCTGGACGAGGCGGAGGTGGGGCAGTACCTGGACCTGAACCGGGTGATCCGCACCATCCCCATCGGCTTTGAGGCCAAGCCCCTGGCCGGGAAGCTGTTTCTGGTCACCGGCACCGGCAAGTATTTCAAGAACGTGCAGGACGATCCGGAGAATAATCTGGGCCTGTTTCGCATCGGCGCGGACGGCGCCACGGCGGAGCTGCTGTGGGGCTACCGGGACGGCGGCCGGTTCACCTCCGAGCTGCCCGCCCATCTCATGAGCCACATGGCCCGGCTGGCGGTGAACCCGGAAAACCGGATCATCATGCACTGCCACCCCACCAACACGCTGGCCATGACCTTCGTCCACCCGCTGGACGACAAGTCCTTCACCCATTCCCTGTGGGAGATGTGCAGTGAGTGCATCGTGGTGTTCCCCGACGGCATCGGCGTGCTGCCCTGGATGCTCTGCGGCACCAACGCCATCGGCGAGGCCACCGCGGAGAAGATGAAGCAATACCGGCTGGTGATCTGGGGCCTGCACGGCATCTACGGCGCGGGCAAGGACATGGACGAGACCTTCGGCCTGATTGAAACGGTGGAAAAGGCGGCCCAGCTGTATATGCTCACTGCCCACCTGCCCCGGATCAACACCATCCACGACACGGAAATGGTCCAGCTGGCGGATCGCTTCGGCCTGACCTACCGGAAGGATTTTCTGAATCTGTAAAAGGAGAATATACCGATGAATTGGACGGCGAACTGGATTGTTCCTCAGGCGGACATGGGCGACCTGTGTCCGGAATTTGTCCGCAGCTTTTCTATCACTGCCCCCCTTCGCAGTGCCCGGCTGTCGGTGACGGCCATGGGCACCTATGATCTCCGGCTCAACGGCGAGGCCGTCAGCGACGACGTGCTTTCCCCGGGCTTTACCGCCTACGGCGCTCGCCACCAGTACCAGACCTACGAGCTGACCGGCCTGCGTCAGGGGGAAAACACCCTGACGGTGACGGTGGGCCGGGGCTGGTACGGCAGCCGGGGCTTTATGGGCGACCTGCCGGACCGGAAGGTCATGGGCATCATCGCCCAGCTGGCGCTGACCTATGAGGACGGCCGGACCGAGACGCTGGTCACCGACGAAAGCTGGCGCGTCCGGGAGTGCCCGGTGCGGTTCAGCGAAATCTACGACGGCGAAATCGTAGACGCCCGGATCACCGACGCGCCGCTGCAGCCGGTGGCGGTGTATCCCAAGTCCAAGGACGTGCTGATCCCCCAGGAGGGCGAGCGGATCCTGCCGCAGGAAAAAATCGCCCCCCGGCGGATCTTCCGGACCCCCAAGGGGGAGACGGTGGTGGATTTCGGCCAGGAGGTTACGGGCTTTGTGGAGTTTACCGTGGCGGCGAAGGCCGGCGACGTGGTGGAATTCACCCACGGCGAGGTGCTGGACCGGGACGGCAACTTCTACAATGAAAATTACCGCTCCGCCAAGGCCCGGCTGCGCTACGTCTGCCGGGACGGGGTCCAGACCTATCGGCCCCGGCTGACCTTCTTCGGCTTCCGCTATATCCGGCTGGACGCATTCCCCGGGACGCCGGAGCCGGAGCAGTTCACCGCCGTGCTGGTGTCCTCGGACCTGCGCCGGACGGGATACATCCGCTGCGGCGACCCCATGGTGAACCGGCTGTTTGAAAACGTGATCTGGGGCCAGCGGGACAACTATCTGGACGTGCCCACCGACTGCCCCCAGCGGGACGAGCGGCAGGGCTGGACCGGCGACGCCCAGGTGTTCATCAAAACCGGCAGCTACAACTTCGACGTGCGGAAGTTCTTCAAAAAATGGCTCCGGGACATGACCGCCAACCAGTACGAAAGCGGCGGCATTCCCCATGTGATTCCCTCCCCCTGGGGGGAGGAATGGAGCGGCGCGGCCTGGGCCGACTCCGCCCTGATCTGCCCCTGGCAGCTTTACCTGACCTACGGCGACCGGCAGGTGCTGGAGGAGCAGTACGACACCATGGTCCGCTACATCGGCTACATCGGCAAGGTCAGCACCACGCCGCATCTGTGGACGGGCTGCAAGCAGTTCGGCGACTGGCTGGGGCTGGACGCGCCGGCGGGCAGCTACAAAGGCTCCAGCCGGGAGGATTTCATCGCCTCGGCGTTTTACGCCTACGACGCGGCGCTGCTGGCGGAGATTTCCGCCGTGCTGGGCCGGGATCCGGCGCCGTGGCAGGCGCTGCACGGGAAAATCGTGACGGCCTTCCGGGCGGCGTTCCCCACCTATGAGACCCAGACGGAGATGGTTCTCGCCCTGACCTTCGGCCTGACGCCGGACCCGGCGGCCACGGCGGCGCAGCTGGCGGCCAAGGTGACGGCCTGCGGCAAGGCGCTGGAAACGGGCTTTGTGGGCACGCCGTATCTGCTTTACGCCCTGAGCCGGAACGGCTACGGGGATCTGGCCTACGATCTGCTGCTGCGGCGGGAGTATCCCTCCTGGCTGTACTCCGTGGGCAAGGGCGCCACCACGGTGTGGGAGCACTGGGACGGCATCACCCGGGACGGCGGCTTCTGGAGCAAGGACATGAACTCCTTCAACCACTATGCCTACGGCTCCGTCATGGGCTGGGTGTACGAGGAAGCCGCCGGCATTACTCCGGCGGAACCGGGCTTTGCCAAAGTAACCATCGCGCCCAAGCCGGACAAACGACTGGGCTGGCTGGAGGCGTCCATCGACACGGCCCACGGCCGGATTTTCTCCGGCTGGTACTACGAGCAGGAGGGGCTGCGCTACGAAATCCACACGCCGGTGGAAACCGCGGTGTGCATCGAGGGCGAGACCCGGCTTCTGCCCCCGGGCCGCTATCTCTTCTTCAGCAGCGGCAAGGCCGCTTCCAGTGACGCACAGGACTGAAGAAAAGCACATTTCTGAATACAACAAAGCGCCCGGAACGGTGCCCCTAAGGGCACGCCGTTCCGGGCGTATTATTTTTGAATCGTCAGCCGAGGGAATCGACCAGCAGCTTCCGGTTGGCTTCCAGATCGGGCACCAGCACGGCCATGCCGCGGATATAGACACCCTCGTAGGCATCGTCGGCGGGGATGCGCTGGGTGACCACCGTGTACTGGGTCAGGGGCCACAGGTCCACCGCGTAGCCCAGAATTTCCTTGTTGGTCAGGTCGGTGGAGATCATGGGCAGCACCTGGTTGAGAATCGAGAGCATTTTGGCCTGATCCACGTTCTTGTAGGCGTCGATCAGGGCGGACAGCACCCGCCGCTGGCGGCTGGTCCGCTCGAAATCGTCCCGGCCAATGTACCGGATCCGGGAATAGGCCAGCGCCTGCTCGCCGGTGAGGTGATTGGTGCCCTCCACCAGGTCCCAGCTGTAGGCCGTGTCGGACACGTCCCAGTTGCCCCGGCGGCTGAGGTATTCGGCCTCGTCGGCGTTCAGATCGATGTCCACGCCGCCCAGCAGATCGATGATCTGCTCGAACTCGCCGAAGTCCACCTCCACGTTGCCGTCCACCTCAATGCCGAAATTCTGCATCAGCGTGGCGTCCAGCAGCTCCATGCCGCCCAAGGCGTAGGCGGCGTTGATGCGGTTATCCTGATAATCGGGGATTTCCACATACAGGTCCCGCATGAAGG
Source organism: uncultured Eubacteriales bacterium (assembly GCA_905205195.1). Lineage (GTDB taxonomy): Bacteria > Bacillota > Clostridia > Oscillospirales > Oscillospiraceae > Faecousia. The sequence continues at coordinate 13,141 of CAJLCS010000012.1, read as the reverse complement.
AGGTCATGGTCAGGGTTTTGCGCTTGGTGTTGAAGGTACACAGGATCATGCTGTCGGACCGGGCGCGGCCCTGGCCTTCCCGGCGGTCCTGGCCGATGAGCAGCAGGTTGACGATGCCGTCGCCGCCGATGTGGGGCAGATCGCTTCTGTTCCAGGTGATGTCGGAGGGATCCCGGGTTTCCAGATCGCCCCGGGTTTCCGTGGGATTTTCGATGTTGTGTATTTCGTCCGAAGAAAGGGTGGGCTGACTGCCGTCGATCCGCCGGATCTTGCCGAGCAGGCCCTCCACCGCGCAGGTTGCAGCCACCAGCACCAGCAGCACCACGGCCAGAATGCAGCAAAGCACGATCAGCGCCGTTCTTTTCCTGCGGAATGAGGCACTGGCGGGCGGCTGGGCGCCATGCTTTTTCTTTTTGTGCGTTCCGTCGCTCATATTCGATTCCTCCTGAGCGTCTGCCCGTCGGCAGCACAGACTATTTGCTTTATTATAACAGATTCCGTCGAAATTACCAGACCTAATTTGACGGCATTTTCAACAAACAGCCCCGGCGCGGAGAAAATGTTTTTCGGCAGGCCGCCCCGTTACCGGCCCTGCCACATATTCCACTGCTGGCACACCAGTCTGCCCAGATAGGTCACGAACCGCTTGTTGCTGGGCGGACGGGCGGTGTCGTTGGGGAAATGCTCCTGCCACTGCTTGCGGCGGCCGGATTTCCACGCCCCCTCGATGGCGGTGCGGATGGAATGCTCCACGCACTGGGCCGAGCAGCCCTGCTGCCGGGCGATTTCCGGGTAGACCTCCTTGGTGATATAGCGCCGGGGGTTCTCCGCCACCATCTGAATGGCGGCGTCCAGGTAATGATAGCCGTTGAGGGCCTGCCGGATTTCAAATTGGGCCAGCGATTCGGCGGTAATCCGCTGCAGGCTGGAAGCCCGGCGCTTTTCCTGCCATTGCAGCAGGTTGGCCACCCGTTGGGTCACGGCCCGGACGGGGCAGGGCATGACAATAATATATTGAATGTCCAGCGCGGCGGCCATGTCCAGAATATAGTCGTTGCGAAGCTGGGTCAGGGCCAGCGTCACCGGGTGCAGGCCCCGGACGGCCGCGTCCTGCAGCAGGGCAAAGCCGTCCAGCTCCGGCAGTTCCAGATCCAGCACCAGAATGTCGGGACAGTCCTCCTCCATCATTTCCAGCGCACGGCGGCCGTTGTTGGTGGCGCGGACGCGGTAATGGCACCGCAGATCCGCGGCGATGGCGTTCAGCACGTCGTCAATCCCTTCTGCTACAAGAACCCTGTACTCCTCCATACGACCACCCTTATTTTCGATTGGTTTCGTAACAATAATAATACGATATCACAACCGATAGGCTTTTTCAATTGTACTATCTGCATGAAAAATGCGGGGTTTTCGGAAGGACGCAAAATCCTTCCGCGTTGCAAAAATGTCTGGAGTAATGTATTTCTTTTTTCGAAAACGAAGACGTTTTCGAAAAAATCGCGTTTCGCCGCACGACCGATTATGACTTCATTATGAAGTCATAATTTCCGGAATATGACAGAATCTGCATGATAATTCGCCGCCGCTTCGGCCGTCCTCCGGCGAAAAGACAGCATCCTTTGGTGAAAATGTCAAATTCCGGCGGGTGCTTCGGCCGGCGCCGCCTTTCCCTGCCTGCGGTAGACCGACGGCCGGACGCCGGTGGCCTTCAGAAACTGGACCGAAAAATGGCGTGGGTCCGAAAAGCCGAGAGAATCGGCGATTTCCTCCACGGTCTGCTCCGTGGAGCGCAGCAGCATCATGCCAAGCCGGATCTTGGATTGAAGCAGGTAGCGGTGGGGCGTGATGCCGTAGGTGTCGTGAAACAGCCGGATCAGATATTCGACGGAAAAATGAAACTGCTGTGCCATCTCCGTCAGCCGGACCGGTTCGCAGATGTGCCGGTCCAGATAGAGCCGCAGCCGCTCTGCCGAGGAGCTTTCCGGCAGCCGGGCAGGCCGGTGGGCTGCCAGAAACTGCACCAGCCGCAGAAAGGCCGCCGCCGAACCGTCGCAGTAGGCCCGGGTATCGGCGGCGCCGTCGCAGAGTGCGCAGATTTCCTCCAGCAGGCCGCCGGTGTCGGTGTGGGGGAACAGCACCGTGCCGTGCAGGCCGTAGGCGGTCAGGATGGCCTCCGGCAGCGGGCCGCAGAGATTGATCCAGATCCGGGCAAAATTCTGATCCGGGTGGCTGTAGTAAATCTGGTCGGTTCCGGCGTGGAGCAGGATGGTGTCCCCGGCGGCGGGGGTAAACAGCCGCCCGTCGGCCAGCAGCGTGCCGGAGCCGCTGCGGACATACTGAATGCAGGAAATGGCGGATGGCAGCCGCAGCTGATAGCAGGGGGTGCCGGTGTAGGTTTCCCCGTATTCGGGAATCAGAAACGGCTCCCGATCGCAGCCGGGGGGCGCACGGCGGATGTTTGTGGCCAGCGGCGTTTCCAGATCGATGAGATTCATGGCGATCCCTCCCGGTGCCATTGTATCGCCCGGCGGCGGGAATGTCAATTTTTATTCCTTTTTCGCAAAGAAAGTGGTCAGCTTTTCCCCTTCCCGTTTTTTGCGGTTTTCCGCTATAATGGCCTCAGCCGTTACGGCAAAAAGGAGGAAGCATGATGAGCAAATGGACAAGTGAGCGGGCATGGCAGTGGTACCGGTCCTACCCCTGGCTGCGGGGCTGCAACTACATCGGCAGCGACTGTGCCAACCGACGGGATCAGTGGCAGTCCTACGGCGCGGAGGCCCATCTGGCCACGGCGGACCGGGAGCTGGCCCTGGCCCGGGAGACGGGCTTCAATACCGTCCGGCTGATTGCGGATTTTGACGTCTGGTATCAGGAGCCGGAATCCTTCATGGACATTCTGGAGCGGTATCTGACGATTTGCAGCAAAAACGGCCAGTATGTGATGCTGGTGCTGTCCTCGGAGGCGGAGCTGCCCAACGGCGACGTCCGGGCCTTTGTGCCGAAAAAGCTGGGGGAGCAGACCTATGCGCTGGGCTATCATCAGGGCCGCAGCCCGCAGGTGCTGGCTGCCAATCAGGACAAATCCCGGATCTATCACCCGCTGGAATCGCCGGTGCTGCGGGAAAGCTGCCTGACCATGGTGCGGCAGATTGTGGAGAAATACCGGGAGGACCCCCGGATTATCTGCTGGAATATTTATAATGAGCCGGGCATTTTTCTGAAGGAGCGGGCCATCCCGGTGATGGAGGAGCTGTTTGAGACGGTGCGGGCGCTTCATCCGGTCCAGCCGCTGACCGCCGAGCTGTTCAGCGGCCTGCCGGAGGGCCGTCCGCTGGAGCCGGAGCGGGTGGCGCTGGAGCTGTCGGACGTGATCAGCTTCCACTGCTATTTGCCCTTCCGGGAGTTCTGCCGCCAGATCGACTACCTGCGGCAGTACGACCGACCGCTGCTGTGTACCGAGTGGCTGAACCGGCTGAACGGAAGCGGCGTACGGGAGATTTTCCCGCTGCTTTACGCCGAGGACATCGGCAGCTGGTGCTGGGGCTTTGTGGTGGGCAAGACCCAGACCAATGAGCCGTGGTATGGCCTGTGGAAGGAATACGCCGCCGGGCGGTGCCAGGATCTGGACTTTACCAAGTGGCTCCATGACCTTTACCGGCCCAGCCTGCTGCCCTATGATCCCAGGGAAACGGAGCTGATCCGCCGCTACGCGGAAATCGCGGACCGGAAACGGAAATAAATGAAATCGTGCCGGAATCGGAGAAACCTTCTCCGGTTCCGGCATTTTTTCACCTAGGCGGGAAACCGGCTGTAGGTCTTTCCCGGCTCGGGGGTTACGCCACGCAGCCGGGCCAGCTCCGACACGGTGACGAACCGGTAGCCCTGCTGCCGGAGCGTCTGCACGATGACCAGCGCCGCTTCCACGGAGCTGTCGGACATATCGTGCAGCAGAATCACGTCCCCGTCCCGGACCTGCCGGAGCACCGCTTCCTCCACGGCGGCGGCATCGTGGACGGCCCAGTCCCGGGGGTCTACGCTCCAGGTCAGCAGCGCCAGCCCAGCCTCCTTTGCCGCCCGGACCACCCGGTCGTTGGCGGCCCCGCCGGGGGGCCGCAGAAAGGCGGGGCGGCAGCCCTCCGGCAGCAGCGTCATGCAGTCGTTCAGCTCCCGCTCCAGCTCGCCGCAGGACAGATCCCGCATACACCGGTGGCTGTAGCCGTGAAGGCCGATTTCGTGGCCTTCCTCCTGAATCCGGGCCGTCAGCTCCGGATACTGGGCCATCCGATAGCCGCACAGCAGGAACGTGGCCTTCACATCCTGCCGGGCAAGGCCGTCCAGCAGCGCCCGGGTGAACCGGCCGGAGGGGCCGTCGTCAAAGGTCAGGGCCACGCAGGGGGCCGCCGTCGCCTTTGCAGGTGTCAGCAGGGACAGGCAGAGAAAAATGGCAAGGATATTCCGCATTGCCGCTCCTTCTTTCAATAAGATTTGACGCGCCGGGAAAAATGGAGTATGATAATAAAAAACGGAGGGAATGCCCATGGAACTATGTTGTCCCGTCTGCGGTGCGGCGCTGCGCCGGACGGATACCGCCTATGTCTGCCCCCGGCGGCACAGCTTTGATCTGGCCCGGCAGGGGTATGTGAATCTGCTGCCCGTGCAGCAGAAGCACTCGCTGCACCCCGGGGATACCCGGCAGCAGGTGCTGGCCCGGCGGGCGTTTCTCTCCGCAGGGTTTTACCGCCCCATTGCCGACGCACTGTGTAGGGCGGCGGCGGAGCTGAGGGCTGCCGGTCCGATTCTGGACGTGGGCTGCGGCGAGGGCTACTACGGCACCCGTCTGGCCCGGTCCATGGGGGCGGCGCTGACGGGGCTGGACGTTTCCAAGGAGGCGGTGCGCTGTGCGGCGGCCGCCAGCAAGGAGGCGGTGTGGGTCTGCGGTACCGCCGCCCATCTGCCGGTGGCAGACGGCAGCGTGGGCACGCTGACCAGCCTGTTTGCCCTGACCGTGGCGGCGGAATTTCACCGGGTGCTCCGGCCGGAGGGCTTGTTTTTTCAGGTGCTGGCGGCGGAGGATCACCTGCTGGGGCTGAAATCCGTCATTTATCCGTCCCTGCTCCATAAGCCCAAGCAGACCGTGCCCGCCGTGGCGGGGTTTACCCTGCTGCAAAGCGTGCCGATCCGGTTTTCCTTCACCGTAGAGGGGCAGCAGGTGCAGAATCTGCTGGCCATGACGCCTCACGTCTACCGCATCGGCGCCGAGGGCGCCCGGCGTCTGGCCGAAACGCCCCGGCTGACCGACACGGCCAGCTGTGTGCTCAACTGCTACCGCCGTGGGGATAGTTTGCCCGAAGAATCCACAGGAGACGTGTGAAAAATGCTGGAAAAATTGCAGGCGGTGGAAAACCGCTATGAAGAGCTTTGCGCCCGGTCCGAGCAGCCGGATTTTTACGCCGACCCCAAAAAGGCGGCGGCGCTGCTGCGGGAGAAAAACGAGCTGGAGCCGATTGTGGAGACCTACCGCCGGTATTCCCGGGCCGAGCAGGAGGCCCGGGAGGCGGAGGAGCTGATGAGCGACCCGGAAATGCGGGAATTCTGTCAGGAAACCCTCCGTCAGGCGAAAGAGGACCGGGAGCGGCTGTACCGGGAGCTGCAGGTGCTGCTGCTGCCCAAGGACCCCAACGACGAGAAAAATGTCATCATGGAAATCCGCGGCGGCGTGGGCGGCGAGGAAAGCGCCCTGTTTGCCCACAGCCTGTTCCGGATGTATTCCATGTATGCCGCCGCTCGGGGCTGGACCGTGGAGCTGCTGAACTACAGCGATACGGAGTTGGGCGGCGTGAAGGAGGCGGATTTCGTCATCAGCGGCCGGGGGGCCTATTCCCGGCTGAAGTACGAGTCCGGCGTCCACCGGGTCCAGCGGGTGCCGGAGACCGAGTCCGGCGGCCGGGTCCACACCTCCACCGCCACGGTGGCAGTGCTGCCGGAGATGGAAGAGGTGGACGTGGAGCTGAACCCGGCGGACATCGAGATGCAGGTCTACCGGGCCTCCGGCGCCGGTGGCCAGCACGTCAACAAGACCAGTTCCGCCGTCCGGCTGGTTCACCGGCCCACGGGCATTGTGGTGGCCTGCCAGGAGGAGCGCAGCCAGGTGCAGAACCGAGAAAAATGTATGCGGATGCTGGCTTCCAAGCTCTACGAGCGGGAACAGGCCCGGGTGGAGTCGGAGGTGACGGGCCTGCGGCGCAGTCAGGTGGGCACCGGAATGCGAAACGAGCGGATCCGGACCTACAATTTCCCCCAGGGCCGGGTGACGGACCACCGGATCGGCCTGACGCTCTACAAGATCGACGCCATCATGGACGGCGATCTGGACGAGCTGATCGACGCCCTGGCCACCGCCGATCAGGCGGCCCGGGCGGCGCAGGGATAAAAGGCAGAATGGAAATGATTACCTTTTGCGGTTGACACAGGCGATTGTGGCGGTTATAATCTGATCGAAATGCGGCTTTCGGGATGCCACGATTGGGCTGACACTCCGCACGCCGGTGCGGACTCCGGAACGTTATCCGGATCTGGTGGTAAGAATCGGCGGATACAGTATTTCCTTCAGCAGTCTTTCTGAAAAATCAAAGTTGGAGTTGATTGAGCGCGTTGAGCGGGAAGCAGGTTGAAATTCTGCGCTTTCCCGTATACAATCGGCAAGTCAGGAGGTGAACCCCCAAAATGATCTTTTTAACCAATTCTCCCGCTGAGACCGAGGCCGTGGGCGCGGCCATGGCCCGGGTCCTGACCCCCGGCACGGTGATTGCCTACCGAGGCGATCTGGGCGCCGGGAAAACGGCCTTCACCCGGGGCCTTGCCCGGGGGCTGGGCTGCCGGGAGCCGGTGACCAGCCCGACATATACCATTGTCAATGAGTACCTCTCCGGCCGGCTGCCCCTGTTCCATTTTGATATGTACCGGCTCGGCTCGTCGGAGGACCTGTTCGACATCGGCTGGGAGGACTATCTGGACCGGGGCGGCGTGTGCGCCGTGGAGTGGAGCGAGAACGTGGCCGACGCCCTCACCGGCGCCGTGTGCGTGACCATCGAAAAAACCGGCGACGAAAGCCGGAAGATTACCATTGAAGGAGGAACCGGACTTGCTGATTTTAGCCTTTGAAACCTCGGCCAAGGCCGCTTCGGCGGCGCTGGTGGAGGAGGGAAAGATGCTGGCGGAGGCCTACCAGAACACGGGCCTGACCCACAGCCAGACGCTGCTGGTCATGGCCCAGAACCTGCTGGAGCAGTGCGGCAAAACCCCGGCGGACGTGGACGCGGCGGCGGTGGCGGCGGGGCCGGGGAGCTTTACCGGCGTGCGGATCGGCGTGGCGGCGGCCAAGGGTTTCGCCTGGGGCCGGGAAATTCCCTGCTACGGCGTGTCCACGCTGGAGGCCATGGCCCTGGGCTTTGGTGCGTGGCAGGGGTACGTCTGCCCGGTGATGGATGCCCGGCGGGGCCAGGTGTATAACGCGCTGTTTCACGCCGATTGTGGAAAACTTACAAGAATTTCGGAGGACCGGGCGATTTCTCTTGAAGAATTAGGTGAAAATCTACAAAAAATGCAGGAGCCGGTTTTTCTTGTTGGAGACGGCAGCGTTTTATGTTATAATATTTTGTCGGAAAGCGTCCCGGGATTGGTCCTGCCGCCGGAGCATCGGATGCACCAGCGGGCCGTGGGCGTGGGACTTCTGGCAGCCGCCGAGGCGGCCCGGGGGGCCGACGGCAACGGCGCGGCGCTGGTTCCCAATTACCTCCGGCTGTCTCAGGCGGAGCGGGAACGGGCCGAACGACTGCGGGAACGTACCTGATCCGGTGCAAGCCGGCAGGAAGATTGATAAAGGAGATATACTTATGGCAGCTGTACACGTTTTGGAGCATCCCCTGATTCAGCATAAGCTGGCGATTCTTCGCAACAAGCACACCAGCGTGAAGGAATTCCGGGAGCTGGTCAGCGAAATTGCGGGTCTGATGTGCTACGAGGCCACCCGGAATCTGGCCACCGAGGAAGTGGAAGTGGAAACGCCGGTGGCCACCGCCAAGTGCCGGATGCTCTCCGGCAAGAAGCTGGCCATCGTGCCGGTGCTGCGGGCAGGTCTGGGCATGGTGGACAGCATGGTGGATCTGATTCCCTCCGCCAAGATCGGTCACATCGGCCTGTACCGGGATCCGGAGACCCACAAGCCGGTGGAGTACTACTGCAAGCTGCCTGATGACATTGCCAACCGGCAGGTGTTCGTGGTGGATCCCATGCTGGCCACCGGCGGCAGCGCCGTGGCGGCCATCGACTTCCTGAAGAAGCACGGCTGCCGGAACATCATTATGATGAACATCATCGGCGCGCCGGAAGGCGTGAAGGCGGTGCAGGAAGCCCATCCCGACGTGGAGATGTATCTGGCGGCGATGGACGAGAAGCTCAACGAGCACGCCTACATCGTGCCCGGCCTGGGCGATGCCGGCGACCGGATCTTCGGCACGAAGTAACATATCCTTGCGGAAGCCAGGGGCGGAGGAACGTGTTCCTCCGCCCTTTCTGCGTTCTGACGAGAGCAGTGTCGTCCGAACGGGAAAGGAATCCCCATTGCTTTTTTTGCGGATTTCGGAAAAGGGATTTACTTTACCGAAAGAATGTGGTAGAGTGAGGGAACTGAAAACTTTGTCCCAATGGGACAACCCGCTCAGGAGGTACCATCATGATCGTTTATGACCGGAACACAGGGTCCTTTTACCTGGAAACCCGCCGCAGCAGCTATGTGATGCGGGTGTTGGATGACGGGACCCTGACCCACTGCTATTACGGCGCGGCGATCCCCCGGGAGGACCTGTCCTTCCTGACGCCGGTCCAGAACCTGAACTTCAGCCCCCGGATCCGGGTGGACGGCCGCAGCGTGTCCCCCGAGGCCGTGGCTCACGAGTGCCCCACTTTCGGCCGGGGCGACTTCCGGACGCCCGCTTTGCAGGTGGAGGGGGCCGACGGCACCCGGGTCAACGAGCTGACCTATGTGTCCCACCGGATTGCCGACGGCGCCGCCGTGATCCCCGGCCTGCCCGCCGCGGACCGGGGCGGCGAGACCGCCCAGACGCTGGAAATCACGCTGGCGGACCGGGCTGCAGGTTTTGAAGCAACGCTGGTCTACACCGTCTTCCCGGAGGAGGACGTGATCGCCCGGCACACCGTGCTGCACAGCACCGCCGACGTGCCGCTGACGGTGCTCCGGCTGCCCTGCGCCAGCCTGGACTTCCCGGACGGCGACTTCGACATGATTTCCCTTCAGGGCGCCTGGGCCAGAGAGCGCCATGTGGAGCGTTACCCCCTGCACCACGGCATCAGCGAAATTTCCAGCCGCCGGGGCGCCTCCAGCCACCAGCTCAACCCCTTCGCGGCGCTGGTCGGCAGACACACCGACGAGGACCGGGGCGAGGCCTACGGCATGGCGTTGGTGTACAGCGGCGACTTCCGCATTCTGGCGGAGGTGGACCAGATGGGCGGCGTCCGTTTTACCGGCGGCATGAATCCGGAAACCTTCGGCTGGGTGCTTGAACCCGGCCAGACCCTTGCCTCTCCCCAGGCATGGCTGACCTACAGCGCAGAGGGTCTGAACCGGATGTCCCAGAATTTCCATGCCGCCTGCCGCCGCCATCTTGGCAAATGCGCGGAGCCAAATCTGCATCACCCCATCCTCATCAACAGCTGGGAGGCCATGTACTTCGACTTTGACGAGGAGAAAATGCTGCGCTTTATCCGGGACTGCGCCGGGCTGGGGCTGGACACCGTGGTCATGGACGACGGCTGGTTCGGCCACCGGGACACGGACAACAGCTCCCTGGGCGACTGGACCATTTACCGCAAAAAGCTCCCCGGCGGCCTGACCCGGATCATCGACGAATGCAGGAAAAACGGAATGCACTTCGGCATCTGGTTCGAGCCGGAGATGATCTCCCGGGACAGCGACCTGTACCGGGCCCATCCGGACTGGTGCGTCCATACGCCGGACCGGCCCTGCATCGAGGCCCGGCAGCAGCTGGTGCTGGATATGAGCCGCCCGGAGGTGGTGGATGAAATCTACCGCCAGATGGCCGCCATTCTGGACGAATACGACATTTCCTACGTCAAGTGGGACATGAACCGCCATATCACCGACAACGGCTCGGCCCGTCTCGCCGGCCGGCAGGGCGAGTTTGCCCACCGGTATCTGCTGGGCGTCTATGACCTGATGGACCGGCTGACGAAGGCCTATCCCCGGGTGTTCTTCGAGGGCTGCTCCGGCGGCGGCGGACGGTTCGATTTCGGCATCCTGTACTATATGCCCCAGATCTGGACCAGCGACGACTCCGACGCGGCGGAGCGGCTGAAAATCCAGTACGGCACCAGCTTTGCCTATCCGCCTTCCGCCATGGTGGCCCATGTGTCCGCCTGCCCCAATCATCAGACCGGCCGCACCACCCCCTTCGCCACCCGGGGCCATGTGGCCCAGATGTGCTCCTTCGGCTACGAGTTCGACGTGGGCAAGCTGACGGCGGAGGAGAAGGCCCAGATCCGGGACCAGATTGTCCGCCATCGGGCCATGGAGGATCTGGTGGACCGGGGCACGTTCTACCGGCTCCGCAGCCCCTTCGAGACGGACTTCTGCGCCTGGGAGCTGGTGGCGGAGGACCGGAAACGGGCCTGGGCCATGTTCGCCTTCCGGGCGGTCAGTCCCCATCCCGCCGTCCAGTACCTGCGCCTGCGGGGACTGGACCCGGACACCCGTTATACCGTTGTGCAACTGGGCATCACGGCCTGCGGCAGCGTGCTGATGAACGCCGGAATCCCGGTGAGCCAGCCCTTTGAAGACTATGCGGCGCTGGCGTTTGACCTGATCGCGGAGTCCTGACGCTCCGCCGAGCCAGAATGAGGAGGGCCTGAACATGGCGACCACTTCCGAAGAAGAAAAAATGTTCGACGAGGAGAAAATCCTCCAATCCGAACCGAAATTCATCGACATTTACGCAAAAGACACCAAAACCGTCCACCCCATGAAGCTGTTTTTCAGCTTCTTCAAGGGCCAGTACGGCAAGCTGCTGCTCTCGGCGTTTTTCTACTTCCTGAAGGACTCCCCCGTGTGGGTGCTGCCGCTGGTGACGGCCAACGTCATTGACATCGTCACCTACCGGCCGGAGAATGCCGTCACCAAGCTGATTGTCAATTTCGCCGTGGCGCTGGTGCTGCTGGTGCAGAACATCCCCAACCATATGCTCCACATCAAGTACTTTTCCGAGGTCACCCGCAATACCGAGGCGGGCCTCCGGGGCGCCATGATCCGTAAGCTCCAGCAGCTGTCCATCACCTTCCATAAGGACATGGAGTCCGGCAAAATCCAGTCCAAGGTCATGCGCGACGTGGAAAACGTGACGAATTTCACCCATTCTCTCGCCAGCACCGCCCTGTCCGTGGCCTATAACATGATGATTTCCATGGTGGTCATCCTGTCGAAAAACGTGTGGGTGTTTGCCATGTTCGTGGTGTGTATCCCGGCGTCGGTGCTGATCCGCAACAAATTTTCCGCCAAAATGCGGGCCAGAAGTCATGAATACCGGAAGGAGCTGGAAAATACCGCTTCCGCCGTCTTTGACATGGAGGAGCTGATCCCCGTCACCCGGGCCCACGCGCTGGAAAACAAGGAGGTCCGCAAGCTCACCGGCGACATTGCCGGGGTGGCCCGCAGCGGCTTCCGGCTGGACCGGCTCAACAGCCTGTTCGGCTCCGTCAACTGGGTGGTCATGATGACGGCCCGGCTGATCTGCCTGATGTTCACCATCTATCTGGCGTGGAAGGGCAAGGTCACCACCGGCGACGTTACCCTGTACCAGAGCTATTTCGCCTCCATGACCGGCTACGTCTCCAGCCTTATCGGCCTGCTGCCCACCATCGCCAGCGGCACCGAATCCATCCGCTCCATCGGTGAGATTCTGGCGGCCTACGACGTGGAGGACAATAAGGGTAAAAAGCAGATCAAAACCCTCCGGGGCGCCTATTCCTTCCGCCATGTGTCCTTCGACTATGACGAGCGGACGCCGGTGCTGCGGGACTTCACGCTGGACGTCCAGCCCGGTGAGACCGTGGCGCTGGTGGGCGAATCCGGCTCCGGCAAGTCCACCATCATGAATCTGGTCATCGGCTTCAACACCGCCCAGAAGGGCCAGGTGCTGGTGGACGGCACGGACATCCGCCAGCTGGACCTCCACGAGTACCGGAAGATGATTTCCGTCGTACCCCAGAACTCCATCCTGTTCTCCGGCACCATCCGCCAGAACATCACCTACGGCCGCAAGCATATTACCGAGGAAATGCTGCAGGAGGCCGTGAAGGCCGCCCAGCTGGAGCCGGTGCTGGCCAAGCTCCCCGACGGGCTGGATACCTTGGTGGGCGAGCACGGCAGCAAGCTCTCCGGCGGCCAGCGCCAGCGGATCTCCATCGCCCGGGCCATCATCCGCAATCCCCGGGTCATCATCTTCGACGAGGCCACCTCCGCGCTGGACTCCGTCACCGAGCGGGAGATCCAGAAGGCCATCGACAATCTGACGAAGGACCGCACCACCTTCATCGTAGCCCACCGGCTTTCCACCATCCGCAATGCGGACAAAATCGCGGTCCTCAAGGACGGCCACTGCGTGGAATACGGCACCTGGGACGAGCTTCTGGCGCTGAAGGGCGAGTTCTACGCCTACAAGCAGGCGCAGTCCTAAAACGGTTTCACAACCTTCTGAACCGGCGCTCCGGCCCCCCGGGGCGCCGGTTTTTTGCGCCCAAAGCGCAAAATGTCAAAAAACAGCGGCTCATTTCGTCGGTAAAAAAGGAAATTTGGTGTGAATTTTCCGGTAAAGACCAACGAAAAACCGGCCGGAATCCGTGTCACAAAATAGAAATTGTGAAAAGTGAACAAAAAATGAACGTGAAATGTGTGCAATTCGCATTGTTTACAAAGTCCGCCCGCTCTGCTATAATTCAGTTATGCAAACCGACGGGGTATCCCCGGACGGCTTTGTAAAAATTTAAGAAAGCTGGATGAAAGAATGAAGAAGACCAAGATTCTGTGCCTGGTTATGGCCATCGCCATGATCAT
>CAJLCS010000011.1 GCA_905205195.1 uncultured Eubacteriales bacterium | reverse complement strand
ACCGATTTTGTAGATGTAAATCGGTCGTTTTCCCTTTATGTAAGGTTTTGAACTCCCACACAACCGAATAATGATACGCAGGCAGATAGAAATCAAAAATCTATCTGCCTTTTTTTATTGTCATCAAAAAGGAGAAAACAGATATGTCGCAACGCATCCGGACCACAGGATTCTTCTATCCTGAACCACTTACGAATTATTTTGTGTAAGTTCTCTTCTTGTATGCCCTCTGGCGTTTCTGGACATTTTCCTTCCCGATACATTTCCACACACATTCGCTTGTACTCATAGCTGTGTTTCATATAGCAATACCCCCAATACTGGCTGTCCAGTATTGGGGGGTACATATCATTGGGAGCAGGGCGGCAGCTATGATATGTTCCTTATTTGATGCCGTGAATCATGGACACGATCAGATCGGCGCATTCTTCAACGCCGATGGTGCTGCTGCACAGGGAAACGTCGTAGTTCTGGGCGGCGCCCCAGGTGCGGCCGGTGTAGTGCTGATAATTGATCCGGCGGCGCTTATCCTTTTCCTGAAGCCGGGCTTCGGGGCTCTTTTCGGATTCGCCGTAGAGCCGGACGATCCGGTTCGCCCGGAAGGCCATGCTGGCGTGGATAAAGACGTGGAACGCATCGGGGCGGTCCTTCAGGATGTAATCGGCGTTCCGGCCCACGATGACGCAGGGGCCTTTCTCAGCCAGCTGCTGAACGACGTTGCACTGGACGTTCCACAGGAAATCCGCCGTGGACAGGCCGTTCATGACGCCGGGGACGCCCTGAGGCGCGAAGGCGTAGGAAAGAAGACTACGCCCGGGGGCGTGTTCGCCGTTTTCTTCCACGAATTTCGGTGCGAATCCGGATTCCAGCGCGATATGCTCCACAAGCTCCTTGTCATAGAAAGGAATGCCCAGCTTCTCCGCGACCTGATGACCGATGGTCCGGCCGCCGCTGCCAAATTCACGGCTGATGGTGATAATCTTCTTTTCCATAGTAATTGCCTCCTTGTGCAAGTGATGACGATGTTAGATTGCTTCGGAACCGTCGGGGCGAAGGACCTTCCGCAGTGCCTTCAGCCGCGCCGTATCGGCAGAGCCGTCGGGGGCGAGGGTAGGGCAGAGCCAACCGCCTTCTTCAAATTCGTTCCATGCGAAAATCAGGATATGACCGGTGGGGAACCGGTCCGGATAAGCGGTAACGACTTCCGTGAAACGGACAAGGGCAGAGGCCAGTTCACCCGGCTCCGCTTGAGAATAAACGCCTTCGGGGTAAGTCGTCCACGGAATCGGGGATTTGAGACGGGGCAGCGGATTCCAGCCGGCGGTAAAGGTCGGGATTACCGGCTTTCCGGTGCCGGACAGCGCCAGATTGGTTTCCAGTGCCAGTTCGGCCAGCGCTTTATAAGTGCTGCAAGCGGTGGAGAAGATGCAGTAACTGGATACGGCGTCCACATCGGTCAGATCGACATTCCGCGGATTGCAGCCGAGAATCACGAGATAGGGCTGGGCGCCGCCGTGCCGCCTGACAGCCTCCAGCAGACGCTTCCGGCCCGGCAGAAGGTCCCGGGCATCCCCGCCGAACATATAAACAAGGGGCCGATTACCGATTTTTACATAACAATCCTGGGCAAATTCCGCCGGAAGCGCGTCAAAATCGCGGTCGTTCATTTTGCTTGGGCGCAGGATCAGGCAATAACCGATGCGGTCACGCAGCGAACTGGTGCGGTGAAAATGACTGGCGCGGTTCAGCTCGTGCCAACCGGCCGTTCGCTCCACGTCGTTTTGCGGGTCGTCCAACGGTTCCTCGGCATAACGGCAGTAGGCAAAATAGTCAATCCCGGCATCGATGGCATACTGTAGTTCCCGATCATAGTCCTGCTGGCTGCGCGGCGGAAATGCGGGCTGTCCGTCTTTCATGACGGTGAAATAGGGAAGGCGGTTGCGAAATTCCGGCGCAGACAGCGCTTTTGTAGCCCAGCCGCCAAAGTATGTATCGGCAGGCAGGGCGGCGTCCCAGTGAATGGCGCCGAATTTGAATGCGTGCATGGCAGGCTTCCTTTCCGGATAGGATCAATTTCCTTCATGTCTTATTAAAATTATAGCAAAATGCACAGGAATTGTCAACTGAAATTGTTGGAACTGGATAAAACGCTGAGGAACGCTGTTCACCGTGATTTTTGAAGCCCGGCGGGGAACCCTAAAGGTAATTCGATTCAGCCTGAAAGGGGCGAGGCATTGATGATCACAAGCGGATTTGCCTATGTGGCGGTGCTGCTGTTTCTGGCGGCGGTTCTGGTTTACGCGGAGAAAAAAGAGATGCTCCGGCTGTTCCGGTGGGTACCGGCGGTGGTGCTGCTCTATCTTCTGACCATGCTGCTGGCCACGCTGGGCCTGTGGGATCAGGCGGCTACGGCACCGGCCTACCGGGCGCTGAAGAATAACCTGACCTACGCCATGATTTTTGCCATGCTGCTGCGCTGCGACGTGCGGAAGCTGGCAGGGCTGGGCGGGAAAATGATCCTCGGCTTTTTCGCGGCCTCCGTGACGATTATCCTTGGCTTTCTCGGCACGTTTGCCCTGCTGAAAAATCCGCTGGGGGAGGACGCCTGGAAAGGGTTGGGGGCGCTGTGCGGCAGCTGGCTGGGCGGCGCCGGGAATATGCTGGCGGTGCAGGCGGCGCTGGAAATCAGCGAAGCGGAGATGGGCTACGCGCTGCTGATTGACTCTGTGGTGTATGCCGTATGGCTGATGTTCCTGCTGTGGGCCGTCACCCGGGCGGATCGGTTCAACCGCCGGATCGGCGCCGTCCCTGCGGCAGGCAGACTGCCGGGTGCAGAGACGAAAAAAGCGGTTCCCGCGACGTTCGAGAGCCTGTTTCTGGTACTGGGGGCGGCGCTGCTGGGATCGGCGGCGGCCCAGTGGGCAGGGGAGTGGCTGTACCGGCTGCTGCCGTTTCTGGATGCCGGAACCTGGACGGTTCTGACGGTGACGGCGCTGGGTGCGCTGGCGGCCTTGTCTCCGCTTGGGCGGATTGGCGGAACGGCGGAGATTTCCGGGATGCTGCTCTATGCCGTCATTCCGCTGCTGGCTTCCCGGGCTGGGCTGACGGAGCTGAGCAATGCGCCGGTCTGGATCGGGGCGGGCTTTCTGATTCTGCTGATTCACGCCGGGCTGATGCTGCTGTGCTGCCGACTGTTCCGGCTGGACCTGTTCACTGCCGCTCTTTCCTCACTGGCCAACATCGGCGGCACCGCCTCCGCGCCGGTGCTGGCGGGGGCGTACTCCGAAGATCTGGTGCCGGCGGGAATCCTGATGGCGCTGATGGGTTATCTGGTGGGCACGCCGCTGGGGCTGCTGACCGCCGGACTGATGGAGAAAATGGCGTAGCTTACGTTTCCGGCGGTGCAATCAGGGTGAAATGGCTGCGCTGACAGGCCAGCAGCCCCTCCCGGCGGAGCTTGGACAACTCGGCGGACATGGCGGCCCGCTCCACGCACAGATAGTCCGCCAGCTGCTGCCGGTCGTAGGGAATGTCGAAGCTGAGGGAGCCCTGCCGGATGGATTCGGAGGAAAGGTAGCTCAGCAGCTTTTCCCGGGTGGTGCGTTTGCTCATATGGGTGATTTTTTCGTTGAATTGCAGGTTTTTCCGGGCCAGCACCGTCACCAGATTCCGGATCATCCGGCTGTGGTGGGGGCAGACCGTGGAGCAGGTGGTCAGCAGACGGCCGACCTGCAGCCGGAGCACCCGGCAGGGCGCCACGGCCCAGACGCTGAGATTCACCACAGCGCCGGGACTGGCGGCGAAGGACTCGGCGAAGGTGTCGCCGGGAGACAGCTTGGCCATGACATTCCGGTGGCCCCAGATATCCTCCTGGACAATCAGCGCGCTGCCGGTGAGCAGCACGCCCATGGACTCGGTGACGGTACCGGCCTGGAGCAGAAAGCTGTCGGCCGGGTATGCGCGCACCGCGGCGCCGGTGCAGTCCAGCGCGGCCAAAATTTCCTCGTCCGCCATGTCGGCAAACAGCGGCGTGCGGTGCAGCAGCGGCAGATATTCATTCATGTGGAAACACCTCTTTTGTTGGAATTCAAACGGACAAAAAGCGGAAACCGGGGTATACTTGGTTCAAACCCAAGGAAAAGGAGACGGACGGCATGATCATGGAAGGCTGCCAGAGCAAGTCCAAGGAACTGTCTCTGGAGGAAAAAATTTGCCCGAACTGCGGCAATACGGTGGAGATTTTCTCCGTGGATACGGAGGCGGTCTGCGACCGGTGCGGTTTTGTGATTTATAATGATATGCTCAGCTGTGTCCAGTGGTGCAAGTATGCCCGCAAATGCGTGGGCGATGCGGCCTACGAGCGGATTCAGGACATGATGCAGCAGCGAAAGGAAAGGGAAAGAAACGTACATGAAGCGTAGAGTGATTACCATTGACGAGGAAAAGTGCAACGGCTGCGGCGCCTGCGCCAAGGCCTGCCACGAGGGGGCCATCGCCATGGTGGGCGGAAAGGCCAGACTGATGCGGGAGGATTTCTGCGACGGGCTGGGGGACTGCCTTCCGGCCTGTCCCGCCGGGGCCATTACCTTCGAGGAGCGGGAAGCGCCCGCCTATGATGCGGCGGCGGTGGAGGCACACCGGAAGCACATGGCCGCCCACGCCCCGGGCGGATGTCCCGGCAGCCGGATGCAGACCATGCACCGGGTGCCCGTTTCTGCGGCACCGGCAGGAGCCGTCCCCAGCTGCCTGACCCAGTGGCCGGTGCAGATCAAGCTGGCGCCGCTGCACGCGGACTATTTTGACGGGGCGTCGCTGCTGGTGGCGGCGGACTGCACGGCTTATGCCTTCGGCGACTTTCATCGGACCTTCATGCGGGGCAAGGTGACGCTGGTGGGATGTCCCAAGCTGGACGGAGTGGACTATAGCGAAAAGCTGACGGAGATTCTCCGCCGCAACGACATCCGTGACGTGACGGTAGTCCGGATGGAGGTACCCTGCTGCGGCGGCCTGGAGCACGCGGTTCGGCAGGCGGCATCACGCTGCGGCAGGTCCGTTCCCTGCCGGGTGGTGACGCTGTCCATTGACGGACAGATTCTCAGCGAAGAATAAAAAACAGGCGCCGGAGAAGGTTTGCATTCTCCGGCGCCGCGCTGTTATTGTGCTTTGGCCTGCTTCAGCGCCTGGGCAAGCTGATCGGGACACGAGGTGCTCTTCATGCCGCAGCGGATGCCCTCCACCTTGGAGATGACCTCGTCTACCGGCATTCCTTCCACCAGCGCGCCGATGCCCTTCAGGTTGCCGTTGCAGCCGCCGATGAACTGGACGTTGTGGACCTTACCGTCCTCCACGTCGAAGAGAATCCGCTGAGAACAGGTGCCTTTGGTTTTGTATTCGTACTGCATATCAAAAATCCTTTCTGTTTCTTAGATGGTCAGATCTACCAGCCCGGCGTCCACCAGCTCCGCCAGCGGCTCCGGCGGGACGATCATCTGATGTCCCCGGGCACCGGCCGAGACGGCGATTTCGTCGTACAGCTGACAGGTTTCGTCAAAAAAGGTGGGAAAATGCTTTTTCATCCCCACGGGACTGCATCCGCCCCGGATGTATCCGGTGAGGCCCAGCAGCTCCTTCACGTGAACCAGCTCCATATTCTTGTCGCCCGCTGCCCGGGCGGCTTTTTTCAGGTCCAGCTCACAGCAGACGGGAATGCAGAATACATTGATGCCGGTTCGCTCGCCCCGGGCCACCAGCGTCTTGAAGACCTGCTCCGGCGGCATTCCGATGGCTTCGGCGGCATGGTTACCGCTTAAGTCGTTTTCGTCAAATTCATAAAATGCTTCCCGGCAGGGAAGCCCGGCCTGCTGCACCAGCCGGACGGCGTTTGTTTTTGTTGCCATTTTCATCACCGCTCTTATTATACTCCAAAAAAAGACGTGTTTCAAGGGGGAATTTCCCGGAGAAATCCGGTTATCCTACTAAAAAAACAGGAGGTGCGGATTTATGAATCATCCGGACGACGCTGCGCTGCGGCGGCAGGAACGGGAGCAGCTCACCGAGCTTGGCTCCGATCTGACGGAGGGCAAAAAGGGCAGCATTTACACGCTGACGATCATTGGGCAGGTGGAAGGCCATCAGGTGGCCCCGGACAACGTGAAAACCACCAAATACGAGCACGTTCTGCCGCTGCTGGCGGGGATTGAGGAAAGCAGCGACGTGGACGGGCTGCTTCTGCTGCTGAACACCGTGGGCGGCGACATCGAGGCGGGGCTGGCCATTGCGGAAATGGTGGCGGGCATGAAAAAGCCCACCGTGTCGCTGGTGCTGGGCGGTGGGCACTCCATCGGCATTCCGCTGGCGGTGTGCACCAAGCGGTCCTTCATCACGCCCACGGCCAGCATGACGGTCCATCCCGTGCGGATGACCGGACTGGTGGTGGGGGCGCCCCAGACCTTTCGGTATTTCCAGCGGATTCAGGAGCAGATTGCGGAGTTTGTTACGTCCAATTCCGGCATCAGCAAGAAAGCCTTTGAGCGCTATATGATGGCCACCGGCGAAATGGCCACCGACGTGGGTACCATACTCTACGGCCGGGAGGCGGTATCGTCGGGGCTGATCGACGAGCTGGGGGGCCTGAGCGACGCGCTGGCGGCGCTGCACGGCATGATCGCCCGGGAAAAATCCGGCGAAAAAGAGGAAAAATCCTGACCGGCAGCGGTCCAATCAGATTTTTTTGGATTCAGGGTGGAAAAAATCCGGCGGTTATGGTATGATATCTAAATCAGAAAGGGGGGACCGGCATGAAGACCGGATGGCTTCCATGCCTTCTTTACAGCTTACTATCAGGACTGACGGAAATTGTGCCGGTTTCGTCCCGGGGCCACGAGCTGCTCTGGCAGCGTCTGACCGGCATGGAACAGCAGCCGCTGCTACAGCTTCTGGTCCACGCCGGGACGCTGCTGGGCCTGTGGCTTGCCTGCCGGGGATATTTTTCCAAGCTGCGGCGGGAAAAGCGTCTGGCCCGGGGGAAAAGACAGCAGACAAGGCAGCCGGACCCGCGCTTTTTGTGTGACGACCGGCTGCTTCATATGGCTGCCGTGCCGATGCTGCTGTCCTTCCTCTTACAGCCGAAGGCCGCGTCCTGGGGCGGGCATCTGAGCCTGCTGGCGATCTTTTTCCTGCTGGGCGGCATTTTGCTGTTTGTTCCCCGGCTGCTGCCCGCCGGGAATAAGGATTCCCGGTCGCTGTCGGCGATGGACAGCTTGCTGATCGGCCTTTCCGGGGCCTTGGGAATTCTGCCGGGCTTCTCCCGGGTGGGCGCGGCCGTGTCTGCGGCCCAGGCCCGGGGCACGGACCGGGAGCGGGCGGTGGAGCTGGTGCTGGCGCTGGATACCGTTGCCATGCTGGGCGTGCTTGCCTGGGATGCGGTGGCGCTGGCCGGGGCCGGAATGCCCCAGCTGTCGGCGGCAGTGGTGATTTCCGGCGTTCTGGCGGCGGTTTTCGCCTGCATCGGCGCCCGGCTTGGCGTGATTCTGGTTCGTTTTCTGGCCGTCAAGACGGGCTTTTCCGGCTTTGCCTATTACTGCTGGGGCGCGGCCCTGTTTACATTCCTGATTTTCCTCATCGGCCGCTAAAGGAGGTTACCATGGCTGCTAAAAAGCAAACTTCATCTCACGCGCAGAAGGCGGCGTCCAAATCCAAGCGCCCGGCGGAGACGTCCCGGACCAAGCCGAAAAAGGACGACGTCCCGGCGCCGGAGCAGGAGCATTCCTCCGTTCCGGTCCGGGTGATTTCCTCGCTGGTCATTGCGCTGCTGTTTCTGCTGTCGCTCATTGCGCTTCTATGGCCGGAGGGCAAGCTGATTACGCTGTACCGTAGCGCCGTTCTGGGGCTGGTGGGCAACGCCGCCTTCAGCGTTTCCATTCCGGCGCTGCTTTACCTGCTTATCATTCACGCCTTCAGCGGGAAAAAGCCCATTGTCATGCGGACGGTGTGCCTGATTTCCTTTATCCTGCTGTGCGGCTGCCTGTCCCACCTGACGCTGATGGATCAGGCGGCGCTGACGGTCAGCGGCACCAAGCTGATCCGGGCGCTCTATACCGGCGGCATCGCCGGGACCACCGGCGGCGTGCTCTGCGGCGGCCTGACCATGGGCATCCGCTTCCTCTGCGGGAGGGTCCTTTCGTACATCCTGCTCATTGCCGCGGCGGTGCTGACCCTGCTGGCGTCGGTGCAACTGACGATTCCCAGCATTGTCCGGGCCGTCCGCAATCGGCCCCGCCCGGCCTGGGAGGAGGAAAAGCCCGCCAAGAAGGAGCCGCAGGAGCCTGCGGCGGTGGTGGTGAACCATCTGGCGACCAAGCGGATCGAATACGAGGAAAAGAAGCGGGCCAGGGCGGCGGAAAAGGCCAACATCGACATTCCGCTGGATGACGAGCCGTCTTCCGACGGAAAAACCGACGAAAAAGTAAAGCACCCGGCCAATCCCCAGGCCAGAGACCTGATGGAACAGATTGACGGCGACGTGGAAGCGCCGGTGGCGGCGGCAGCCGAGCCGGTGGCGGACGACTGCCCGTCGCTGGACCCGGATCTGGCACCGGATACCCGGGAAGAACCGGCTTCCCAGGAGGTTCTGAACCGCTTCCCGGAGGAACCGGTGATTCCGGAGCCGGTTACGGACAGCGGCAGGGACGTTTCGGAGGAAATGCCGCCGCTGATGGAGCAGGAGCCGCCGCTGCCGGAGCAGCCGTCGGCGGAACCGACCCGGAAGCAGAACGAGGCGGAGCCTGCGGTGAAGCTGCAGCAGCTGGAAACGCCGGTGCGGAAGGTCAGCGCCCAGGACGCCATGGAGTCTGCCGCCATGGTGGCCCAGGAAATCGCGGAGGCCGCAGCGGCGGAAAAGCCGGTGTATTGCTTCCCGCCTATCAACCTGCTGCGGGCGCCCCAGTCCGGCGGCGCCGACGGCACCGAGGAAATGCGGGAAAATTCCCGCCGCCTCAACGAAACGCTGGAGAGCTTCCATGTTGATGCCCATATTATCAATGTCACCCGAGGCCCCAGTGTCACCCGCTATGAGGTGGAGCTGGACAAGGGCGTCCGGCTCAACAAGCTGACCTCCTGTGCCGACGACATTGCCCTGAGCCTTGGCGCCTCCGGCGTCCGGATTGCCGCCGTCACCGGTAAAATTTCCGTGGTGGGCATCGAGGTGCCCAACCGGACGGTGACCACCGTCACGCTGCGGGAGGTCATCGACTCCCGGGAGTTTGCGTCGGCGAAATCCAAGTCCTCCTTTGCGGTGGGCAAGGACATCGGCGGCAGCTGCATCGTGGGCAACATTGCCAAGCTGCCCCATATGCTCATCGCAGGTACCACCGGCTCCGGTAAATCGGTGTGCATGAACTCCATCATCATTTCACTGCTGTATAAGGCCAGCCCCGACGAGGTGAAGCTGATTATGGTGGACCCGAAAATGGTGGAGTTGGGGATCTATAACGGCATTCCCCACCTGCTGATCCCGGTGGTGACCGATCCGAAAAAGGCGGCCGGTTCTTTGCAGTGGGCCGTGACGGAAATGATGCGCCGCTACCGGGCCATGTCCGATGCAGGCGTGCGGGATCTGGAATCCTACAACGCCATCATCGACAGCCAGGAAATGGAGGGCGTCAAGCTGCCGCAGGTGGTGGTCATTATCGACGAGCTGGCGGACCTGATGCTGGTGGCCGCCAAGGAAGTGGAGGAATCCATCTGCCGGATTGCCCAGATGGGTCGTGCGGCCGGAATTCACCTGATTATCGCCACCCAGCGTCCCTCGGCGGACGTGATTACCGGCCTGATGAAGGCCAATATTCCCTCCCGGATTGCCTTTGCCGTGGCCTCCGCCATGGAATCCCGGATCATTCTGGATACCCAGGGCGCGGAAAAGCTGGTGGGCAAGGGTGATATGCTCTATGCCCCCATCGGCTGCGGCAAGCCCAAGCGGGTGCAGGGCTGCTTTGTCAGCGACGGCGAGGTGGAGGCTGTGGCCAACTACGTCAAGAGCCATTATAACGTGGACTACGACCAGCAGGTCATGGAGGAAATCGACCGGAAGGCGGCCCAGTCCGACACGAAGGGCGGCGCCGCACCGGAGCCGGAGGCAAACGCCGACGAGCTGGCGGGGGACGAGATGCTCCCGGCGGCGGTGGACGTGATTCTGGAAACCGGTCAGGCGTCGGTGTCCATGCTGCAGCGCCGCCTGAAGCTGGGCTATGCCCGGGCGGCCCGGATTGTGGACGAGATGGAGGAGCAGGGGATTGTGGGTCCCTTCAAGGGCAGCAAGCCCCGGGAAATCCTGATTACCAAGGAAGCCTGGCAGGCCCGTCAGGGCGGGCAGATAACCGGCCGCCAGATGCAGTTTTCGGATCTGGAGGAGCCGGAGGAGGAAACGGAGGATTTTGAGTAACGGTTCGGCCGCCGCTGCTTGAATCATATTACATTGCATCGCATCCGGAGTGCCGGAGCGACAGCAAGGAGGAACTTTTATGAAAAACGAAAAAATCAAAAAGATGGTCGGCATTGCGCTGCTGATGGCCATTGTGGTGGTTCTGCAGTTTGTCGGCAGCGCCATTCCGCCCATCGGCGGGCTGGTGTCCATTTCTCTAGTGCTGATTCCGATCGTTATCGGAGCGGCGGTTATGGGACCCGGGGCGGGTGCGATTCTCGGCGCGACCTTCGGGGTGATTGTGATGATTAACTGTATCACCGGCGCGGATCCCGGCGGCGCCATGGTGTTTCAGGCCAGCCCGGTGCTGTGCATCCTCGTGGTGGTCGGCAAGGGCGTGCTGGCCGGATGGCTGTCCGGCCTGACGTATCGGTCCTTGGCAGGGAAGAACCGGTATGTGGCCATGCTGCTGGCGGCGATTGTCTGCCCGGTGGTCAATACGGGGGTGTTCCTTGCCTGCATGGCGCTGTTCTTCCGGGAGGTGCTCAGCGCCTGGGCCGGCGGCGGAAACGTGTTGGCGTATGTGCTGTCGGGTCTGGTGGTGTGCAACTTCCTGCCGGAGCTGGCCATCAACGTGGTGTTCAGCCCCGCCGGTGCCCGGATTGCGGCAGCTGTCGAGAAGCGCAGATGATTTTCGGCGGAGAAGAAAAAATCACGAAATATGGGGTTGACAAAACGGCACTCATGTAGTATGATATCTGAGCTGGCTGTAAAGCCAACCGCATGGAGAAGTCGCGTAGCTGGCCGAGCGCGCACGATTGGAAATCGTGTATACCCCAAAAGGGTATCGAGGGTTCAAATCCCTCCTTCTCCGCCATGGATCCACCGTAATTTTCGGATTACGGTGGATTTTTTTGTTGCCGGATGGCCGCCCGAAATTCTGCTTTCAGATGCATGGGTATAAGTTCGCCCCGTTGCGGAATCCTTCCACAACGGGGCGTTTTGCGTTCTGACGGTGGTGGCGGGCGTTTCGCAGAGTTAAGTACTCTGCGAATGCCATGTTTCTATCATTTAATGGTATTATATCATTGGGCATGCAGCAAAACGGTGAATTCGGCGCCCCTGTGCCGGACTATACCGCAGAAAATGTGTCCGTGAAGGTCGCGCGGATCATCCAGAGCTATACCGGCATTGTGGATCGTTTCGTATGGAGAAAGCGCTGATCGGCGCTTGACTTTCGGCCCGGAATATGGGATACTGAATTCGTAAAACGGCACCTGTGGAGGTGAGGAAGATGAAATGTGCACTGGCAGCGGTTGGGTTCCGCAGCGAGGACATCGGGTATAACAAGGCGGTCTTGGCGGAGACGCTCCGGAAATGTGCAGGCAGGGCGGACGTGGTGCTGTTCGGAGAAGCCTTTCTACAGGGCTTTTACGGCGTCAATTTTGTCGTAGAGCACGACAGAAACGTGGCGGTTTCCCGGACGGATGCGGTGATGCAGGAAATCGCCGGCATGGCAAGGGAGTATGCCATTGCCGTGTCCTTCGGCTTTCTCGAACAGGACGGCGACGCCTTTTTCAGTGCCCAGATGACCTTCGATTCCCGCGGCCGGGTGCTTGACTTATACCGCCGGGTCTCCCCGGGGTGGAAGGAGCACGATGCGGGGGAGCAATACCGGGAAGGCAGCGGCTTTCATACATTTTCCTTCCTCGGCAAAAGCGTGGCCGTCGGGCTGTGCGGCGACCTCTGGTATGAGGAAAATATGGACGCGCTGAAAGGGCTGAAGCCCGACGTCGTCTGGTGGCCGGTCTATACCGACTTTCACGACGCCCAGTGGAACGAAACCATCAAGCTGGAATATGCCGAACAGGCGGGGAAACTCAATGCGCCGGTTCTTTACGTCAATTCCGTCTGCCTTTTTCCGTCCGACGAGGGCCAATTGGCCAAAGGCGGCGCGGCGCTGTTCGACCATGGGCAAATCAAAAAAGAGCTGTCGGCAGGGGAGGAAGGAATTTTGATTGTGGAGGTTCCATGAATCTTCTCCCCGATGTTTGCGTGTTGCAATGAACCATACAAACCCAAATTGAAGGAGGAAAGAAGGATAATGTGGTGTCTGCCCGATGACGATTCACAGGCGATTATTACGGCGGCTGAACAAATTAACAGTGCCCACCATGAATGCGGCCTGTATTTGCCGAAAACAGCGATTGTGTTCTTTATGAGTAAGGGAATCGAATATTTGGCGAGCCATTATGATTCGACGGAAATGCCGGAGCTGTTGCCGCGCTTTCTCAACCGCTGCCCAATTTGGGAGATGAAGAGCATGAATTTGTGCTTCTTGGACGGTGGCCGCGGTGCGCCGCAGGCGGTTGATACGGTTGAAACGCTGGCAGCGCTAGGGGTGGAAAAGATGATTGCGGTCGGAATGTGCGGAGCTTATGATAAGAATGTCAGCGTTGGTGAGATCATTGCTCCCGAAAAGGCTTTTGTAGAGGAAGGCACATCGCTGCACTACTATCCATCCATTGAAGCGTCCTATCCGTGTGAGGAAATGCTGGACGCAGCGATGTCTGCATTACAGATTCGTCGGTATCCTATTGTTTCAACCGACGCAGTTTACCGTCAGACATTTTGCAAAGAGCAGTTGTGGCGGGGAAAAGGTGCGGTTGGCGTTGATATGGAGACGTCAGCAGTTTTCAGCGTTGCACAATATCTTGGTATCAAAGCAGTTGCGTTGCTCATGGTTTCCGATATTCATCCGATGAAGCCGGGTGAACCAAAATGGGAATGGCACATGACCAGAAATATGAGGGAACATCTTGCCGAGCAGGCGATTGTCCTGGCAAAGAAACTGATGGAAGAATCATAGAGTAACGGATAAAATTTTGCGGGCATGGAATTTTCCATGCCCGCATTTTGCGTGATGCTTTTCAGTCCACCTTGACAATTCTTCCGGCTTTCCGGGGCTTGATGGCAGGATTCTCGGCGGCGTGGCCCAGAATGCAGTGGCCGATGCCGACCAGATTTTCCGGCAGGCCCCACCGGCGCAGCAGCGCCTTACCCTCCGTCGTCTCAAATTCTTCTCTGGCCCGGTGAATCCAGCAGCTGCCCAGCCCAATGGCGTGGGCGGCGTTGAGCAGATTTCCCAGCACCAGACTGCCGTCCTCCACGGCAAGGCCGCAGTTGGGGTCCGCCAGCACGACAATGACGCAGGGTGCGCCGTAAAACGGGTCTGCCTGACCGCCCATGACGGCGGCGTTCATTTTGGAAAGTTGATTCCGGATTTCCGGATTGCGGACGGCCACCAGATAGGTGCCCTGGCTGTTCATGGCGCTGGGGGCGTCCAGACCGGCGGTCAGCACCGCGTCCAGCTCGGCGTTGGTGACGGCCTGATCCGTGTAGCGGCGGATGCTGCGGCGGGTCAGCAGGGATTCGTAAGCAGTGTTTTTCATCATAGAATCCTCCTTAAATCTGAAATGATGAAGCAAACCGGTCGAGAATTTCCCGGTCGATTTGGGCGAAATCGCTGGTGTGGGGATATTCCGCCATGTCCGGATGGTGGCGGAAGGCGGCGGGAGAGTTGCCCGTGTGGAGGGAAATGGCGGCCAGCTTGCAGCCGCTTTCTCGGATTTCGGCGATGTTTTCGTCGGAAAAATCCCCGGTATAGACAAAGCACCGGGCCGGATAGTCCGGCAGCGCCGCCAGGGCGTCCCGGGTGAAGTTCCGCTTGGTATCGATGAACCGGGCCGCCGGATCGATGGCCAGAACGGTCCGGATGGCAGGCATTCCTGCGCCGTTGGTGGCGTAAACGGTCCGACCGCCCATGCCGTGGGCCATGACCAGCCGGGCGATGTCCGCGGCGTGGGCCATGCCCTCCTTCAGGTCGATGTTGACGGCCATGCCGGTGAAATAGGCCAGCGACAGCACCGATGCCAGCGTCGGCACCCGGTTTTTTGCCCGGCCGTCGGCGGTCAGGCACAGGACGGCCAGGTCCGCGTAGTCCGTTTCTGCGATGGTTGGGGTAACCGGGTGCCCGGCACCGTCAAAGCTATGCACCACCGGGTCGTGATTGGCGATCAGAACACCGTCCCGGGTCATGCGGGCGTCGGTTTCGATCATGTCGGCGCCCTTCCGGGCGGCGAGGGCGAAGGCGGCCAGCGTATTGGACGCCATGCCCGGCTCCACGAAGCCCTGATGGGCCGAGGAAATCCATGTTTTGGAATATTTCCGTAGATTCACGGTGAAAAACTCCTTTCCGGAATCAAAATCTTGCACGGATGAGACTTTTGTGCTATGATAACTGCAAAAGGGGTGGGACGATGGAATCATGTGCGCTGCGGCTGGGAATTCCCACGCTGCTGGAAATGAAGACACCGGCGGACGGCGCGGCCATCTGCCGGTCGCTGGGGATGCAGTTCGTGGAGCTGAACCTGAACTTTCCGGGGTTTCAGCCGGAAACGCTGCGCCGGAGTCATCTGGACCGGCTGGCAGCCTCGAGCGGCATTTTCTTTACCGCCCATTTTGACGACAATCTGAACGTGGCCGATTTTAACGGTCGGGTGGCCGAGGCCGCCGCCGAAACGGTGCTGGACATGATTGCGCTGGCAGGGGAGACGGGAATGCCGGTGCTGAATATGCACCTGCCCCGGGGTGGGGTGTATACAACGCCCCAGAAAAAGTGGTACTTCTTTGAAGCCTACCGGCAGGCGTATCTGGACCGGATGGCCGCCTTCCGGGACCGCTGCACCGCGGCGGCGGAGGGCATTCCGGTGAAGCTCTGCGTGGAGAATACCGACGGCTTTCTACCCTTTCAGCAGGAGGCGCTGGCGCTGCTGCTGGAAAGCCCGCTGTTCGGCCTGACGCTGGATGTGGGGCACAACCGCTGCACCGGGGGCGTGGACGAACCGCTGTACCGCCGTTATACGGACCGGCTCCGGCACCTGCATCTGCACGATGTGCAGCCCGGCGGGCGGGACCATCAGGCCTTCGGCACCGGAGAGGTGGATCTTGCGGCCTGCCTGCGTTTTGCCGCGGCGCACGGCTGCACGGCGGTGGTGGAGGTCAAAACCCTTCCGGCGCTGGAGCAGTCCGCGGCGTGGCTGGACCGTCAGTCCAGCAGATCCAGCACGTCGTCGATCTGATCCTCCAGCTTTTCGTGCCGGTCGCACCAGCGCTCGTAAGCGGCGCTTTCCCGGTCCTCCGGCTCCTGGGCGTCCAGCTGATTCAGGCGGCGGCGCAGCTCCGCCAGATAGTCCTGCAGCTCGTCCTCGCCCATTTCCTCCGGATCCCGGGGCGGAAATTCAAGAATGCGGCTCATCACAGGGCCTCCTTTCCGTGTTTGATTCCAGTATAGCCAATCCGCCTGGAAAAGTCAATTCCGCCGGGGAAAAACCGGTTGCGGCGCCGCGCAGAATATGCTAAACTGTAGGCTAGAAAAGAGACAGGGGGAACGCACCATGTGCAATGCGGAAACCGTTTTGTATCAGCTGACGGAAACCAGCGATTTTATGATGTCCTTTGTTATTGTGACCCGGGAGGACCGGGTGATCCTGATTGACGGCGGACGGCCGGAGGATATGCCGCTTCTGAAGCAATATGTGGGCGAAAGAACCGTGGCGGCGTGGATTCTGACCCATGCACATACGGATCACATCAGCGGCTTTTTGTCGGAATATGCCCGGCAGGACGGCCCCGCGTTTCCTGTGGAGCGCATTTACTGCCATTTTCCGCCCTACGAGCCGGATCGGCCGGATGTGGAGGACCGGGATTATTTCCGCAGCGAAATGGACGAGTGCCTGCCGGAGTACCTGCGGCTGCTGCCGGAATTTCAGGAAAAGGTAGTAACGCCACGGCGGGGGGACCGGATCCGGGTTGATGAAGTAGAGATTGAATTTCTGTTTCATTACCACGATTATCTGACCAGTAACCTGATGAACGACAGTTCTCTGGTGTTCAAACTGACCGGACCGAACAAAAGCGTCCTGTTTCTGGGCGATCTGGGGCCGGAGGGCGGCGATGTGCTGTATGAGGAATCCCGGGACAAGCTGAAAGCGGACCTGGTGCAGATGGCTCACCACGGGCACATGAACTGCGGCATGGAGATTTATGCGGCGGCGGCGCCGGAGGCCTGCCTGTGGTGCTGCCGGGACTGGCTGTACGGCGAGCCGGAAATCCCGGCCTATCTGGCGGACCGGGAGGCGCTGCGCCGCATGGGACGCCAGAGAATGTACGGTACGGCGGTGACCCGCCGCTGGATGGAGGCGCTGGGCGTCCGCACCCACTATGTGACCAAGGACGGAACGCAGCGGATTTGCCTGTAAGAAAAGGGAGTAGAATGGAGTCATGCGTCTGGCGCCGGGCGGCGCTTTGCGATTTGCCGCAGATTTTGCGGCTTGTGGAACAGGCCCAGCGGTTTCTGGCGGCCTGCGGCGTGGATCAGTGGCAGGACAGCTTTCCCACGGAGGACGTGCTGCGGCAGGATATCACCTGCCGCCAGGGCTATGTGGTGACGGTGGACGGCATCGTTTCGGCCTTCGTCTGCCTGTCGCTGGAGCCGGAGGAAGCTTACGCGCACCCCATCCGGGGCGGCTTCCGGCTGTCCGGCCCTTACGCCACTATCCACCGCACGGCGGTGGACGATGCCTGCCGGGGGCGGGGGCTGTCCCATATTCTGTTTTCCGTCTGCCAGCGGGAAGCGGCGGCTGCAGGGAAAACCGTCCTGCGGATTGACACCCACCCGGACAACGCCCGGATGCGCCATATCATCCGGCGGGAGGGCTTTACGGAATGCGCCGAAATCCGCATGGGTAACGGCACCGTGCGAATTGTATACGAAAAACAGCTTGAAAGGTCAGAAAGAAAAGAGAAATGACAGTAAAACGATCGTCGATTGCCTGGATTCCCAATGCGCTGACATCCGTGCGGATTGTCTGCTCCCTGCTTCTGCTGGCGCTGACGTCGGGAAGCCGGCAATTTTTCCTTGTGTATACCCTTTGCGGCGTGACGGATGTGCTGGACGGCACGGTGGCCCGGGCGACCCATACCACCAGTGAGCTTGGCTCCCGGCTGGACAGCGCGGCGGACCTGATTTTTTATTCCGTCACCATCGGAAAGCTGTTTCCGGTGCTGTGGGCCGCGCTGTGGCGGGGCACCTGGTTCTTTGCCGTCGGGGTGGTGCTGCTGCGGCTGGCCGCCTACGGCGTGGCGGCGGTGAAATTCCACCGGTTTTCCGCCATGCACACCTATCTGAACAAGCTGACCGGCGCGGCGGTTTTCAGCATCGCCTACCTGATTGCCGTCTGGAACCCCACGGCGGTGTGCCTGTGCGTGTGCGCCATCGGGGGCCTGGCGTCGCTGGAGGAACTGCTGATTCACTGCAGCAGCGACGCGTACTGCCCGACGCGCAAAACGATTCTGCGTCCGCGGTAAGAAGGGAGATTTTCCAACTTTTCTCTTTACAGAGTCGGAAAGTTGGGCTATAATAGATCAGCTATGAAGTAAACAGGAATGGATGTAGAATATGAATATTGAATTTGACGCTTACCGGCAGAAGCTCAACGACTGCCGGCCGCAGCTGGAAGGACTGGCCCAGTCGCTGAATCTGGAGGGACTCCGCAACGAGCTGGAGCGGCTCCACGCCATGCAGGAGGCGCCGGGATTCTGGGACGACCCGGAAAAAAGCCAGAAGATTGTGGTCAAGACCAAAATCACCGAATCCAAAATCGAAAAGTACGAGCATATGCTGTCCACGTGGGACGATCTGATGACCATTTGCGAAATGGCGGCGGAGGAGGACGACGACTCCATGCTGCCCGAGCTGCAGGAGGGGTTTGAGAAGCTGACCCAGGATATGGAAACCTGCCGCTTGGAAACGCTGCTGACCGGTCACTACGACGCCAACAACGCGCTGATGAGCTTCCACGCCGGTGCCGGCGGTACCGAGGCTCAGGACTGGTGCCAGATGCTCTATCGGATGTATACCCGCTGGGCCGAGGCCCACGGGTTTACCTACAAGATTCTCGATTATCTGGAAGGCGACGAAGCCGGCCTGAAATCGGCGGATATCCTGATTGAAGGGGAGAACGCCTACGGCTTTCTGAAGGGGGAGAACGGTGTCCACCGGCTGGTGCGCGTGTCGCCCTTCGATGCCAACGCACGACGGCAGACGTCCTTTGCGGCGGTGGAAGTCATTCCGGAAATCGAAGATGACAGTCAGGACGTGGAAATCCGTCCGGAGGACTACGAAATGCAGGTCTACCGCTCCTCCGGCGCCGGTGGCCAGCACATCAATAAGACAAGCTCCGCCGTGCGGCTGATTCACAAGGCCACGGGCATCGTGGTGTCCTGCCAGACCGAACGGAGCCAGTTCCAGAACAAGGAAACCTGCCTGCGGATGCTGCGTTCCAAGCTGGTGGAAATCAAGGAACGGGAGCACCTGGACAAAATTTCCGACATCAAGGGCGTCCAGCAGAAAATCGAGTGGGGCAGCCAGATCCGCAACTACGTCTTTATGCCCTACACGCTGGTGAAGGACACCCGCACCGGCTGTGAGACGTCCAATGTCAATGCGGTGATGGACGGCGCACTGGATCCTTTTCTGGAGGCCTATCTCAACTGCCTGGCTACGGGAAATTGGGTGACCAAGTAAAAATTACGCAGGAAATGCGGAATTCCTATTGAATTTTCCTGCCCGCCATGTTATAATAACTTAGATTTTCAAGAGGAAACTCTGTTCTGAATCATTTTGGTTTGCATCCGCGCTCAGCGGCTGCCGCCTGAAGCCCGGAGGGAGGTATCAACGTGGAAGTTTTCAAGACGATTTTGACGGTTCTGGAGGCCATTGCCAGCGTGGCGCTGATTGTGGTGGTTCTGCTGCAGTCTGGCAAAGAAGCCGGCCTGTCCGGTGCCATTGCGGGCAACTCAGAGACTTACCTGAGTAAGTCCAAGGGAGCCGGCATGGATAAGATCATGGCGTCTGCCACCAAGTGGATCGCGCTGGTGTGGATTCTGCTGACGCTGTCTCTGAGCCTGTTTTAATTAAGGTATCTGCCGCAAGGGGTTCTTGCGGCAGATTTTTTATCGGTGGACATTCGGCGGGAATTGTGGTAAACTAAAGAAAACGATCATCCCAAAGGAGGAACAATCATGGAAGCAACGAAACTGAAGGGACTGGAGCCAGCGGCCGTCTGGGCCTATTTTGAAAAGCTCTGCTCCATTCCCCACGGATCGAGAAATACCAAAGCAATCAGCGACTATCTGGTGTCCTTTGCCAAGGAACACGGCATCCGTTACCGTCAGGATGAGCTGAACAACGTGGTGATGTTCGGCGAGGGAACCTGCGGCTACGAGGACCACGCCCCTGTGATTCTGCAGGGCCATATGGACATGGTCTGCGAGAAGGAACCGGACTGCCCGCTGGATATGGCGAAGGACGGGCTGGACGTGACCCACGACGAGACCTGCGTCTTTGCGAAAGGCACCACGCTGGGCGGCGACGACGGCATTGCCGTGGCCTTCGCGCTGGCGCTGCTGGCCGATCCGACGATTCCCCATCCGCCGCTGGAGATTATCATCACCGTGGACGAGGAAATCGGCATGGAAGGCGCGGTGGGCGTGGATCTGTCCGATTTCAGGAGCCGGACCATGATCAATCTGGACAGCGAGGACGAGGGCATTTTCACCGTGTCCTGCGCCGGCGGCGCCCGGGGCACCATTCATCTGCCGGTGCAGCGGCGGGCGGTTTACGGTCCCGTGATCCGGCTGACGGTGGAGGGGCTGCAGGGCGGCCATTCCGGCGTGGAGATTCAGAAAAACCGGGCCAACGCCAACAAGGTCATGGGCGAATTCCTTGGCCGGGTCCAGAAGCTGATGCCGCTGTGCATGACGTCCTTCTCCGGCGGCTCCAAGGATAACGCCATTCCCCGGTCCTGCGAGTCCAAGCTGGTGGCCATGGGCATCGGTCTGGAACGGATCAACGAGATTGCGGCCACGCTCCAGCAGGAAATCCGGGAGCAGTATGACGAACCGGACGCCGTGATCCGGGCCGACGACGTGGACGCGCTGGGCGGCAATGCCCTGACCACCGAGTCCACCGCCAAGGTCATTGCGCTGCTGTGCGCGGCCCCCAACGGCGTGCAGGCGTGGAGTCAGGATATTCCCGGCCTGGTGCAGACCAGCCTGAATCTGGGCGTTGCCAAGCTGGAGGAGGAGATGCGCCTGACCTTCTCGGTCCGCAGCTCCGTGAATCAGGAGAAGCGGGACCTGCTGAACCGGCTGGCCGAGCTGGCCAAATTCTACGACGGCACCTACAGCGAAATGGGCGATTATCCCGCCTGGGAGTATAAGAAGGATTCCGCCCTGCGGGAAACCATGGTTTCCCTGTACCGGAAGATGTTCGGCAAGGAGCCGGAAGTGGTGGCCATTCATGCCGGACTGGAATGCGGCCTGTTCAGCGAAAAGCTGCCCGGATTGGACTGCGTGTCCATCGGACCGGATATGCACGACATTCACACCAGCCGGGAAAAGCTGGAGATTGCATCGACCCAGCGGACCTGGGCCTTCCTGCTGGAGCTGCTGAAATCGCTCTGAGCGCCCCCTCGAAAGGAGACAACCGATGAACGACCGGACAAAGAAAGTACTCAAAGCGGCGGGCATTACCGCCGGTGCGGCCGCGGCGGCGGTGGTATCCGCCTATGTCAGCACGAAATATATGATGGATATCGCGCTGGACCGGCAGGAGCCGAAGGCGCTGAAGGTGGCCGACCGGTTCATCGCCGGGACCCAGGGGGACAATGCCTTCCTGAAAAAGCTGGAGGAGGACTCCCAGCGGCTGGCCCGGCGGGAAAACGAGGTCATCCGGCTGACCAGCCATGACGGCATCGAGCTGGTGGGCCATCTGATTGAAGCGCCCTATCCCAAGCGGGTGGTGCTGGCGTTCCACGGCTGGCGCTCCTCCTGGCATCGGGATTTCGGCATGATTGCGGATTTTCTCTACAATAACGACTGCACGGTGCTCTACGCCGAGCAGCGGGGACAGAACGAAAGCGGCGGCGAATATATGGGCTTCGGCCTGACGGAGCGCTATGACTGTCGGGATTGGGCCAACTGGGCGGCGGAGCGCTTCGGGCCGGAAATGCCCCTGTATCTGACGGGCGTTTCCATGGGCGCCACCACGGTGTTGATGGCGGCGGGGCTGGACCTTCCGGCCAGCGTCCGGGGCATTGCGGCGGACTGCGGCTTTACCTCGCCCCAGGCCATCTGGAAGCACGTTGCCGAGGATAATCTGCATCTGAATTTCCGCCTTCGCAGCGCCATTGCCGATGCCATTTACAAGCAGCGGCTGATGGTTGGCTCCGGGTCCTGTTCCACGCTGGATGCACTGCGGATTACCAAAATTCCCATCATGCTGGTCCACGGGGCGGACGACCATTTCGTCCCGGTGAAGATGACCTACGAGAACTACATTGCCTGCGCCGCGCCCAAAAAGTTGCTGATTGTGCCGGGGGCGGATCACGGCATGAGCTATTTCGTGGAACCGGCCCGCTACGAGGCGTCGGTCCGGAGCTTCTGGAAGCAGTACGACGGCTACAAGCCGGCCAAAGCATAAAAACACTGCCGGGTGACGTTTGATCGTCACCCGGCAGTATTTTAATTTTCAAAGCGGATTTCCGATTCCGTCCGCAGGGGATAGGCGGTCAGTACGGCGCTGCCCAGATCCCCCCGATGAAGGTCAATGGCGGTAATCCGGGAGTTATCGTAGGTGGTGTAGTAATAAATGCCCTGACCGGCGCTGCAACAGCTGGAATAGAGGGTGATTTCGCAGGCACCGTCGTCCAACCGGCAGCAGCCCCGCTGCTGCTCCACGGAACCGAGAATGTGGAAAAACTGGCTGACGTTTTCGGCTTCCGTCCGGCCGGAACGGGAATTGGCCCGGACAAAGGCGGCCCGGATAAACCGGGACTGGGAGGACAGATCGCCGGGAAGTCCCATGGCGCCCATGCCCCGGCTGTAGACTTCCAGCGGCAGCGACGGCGCAAACCGGTTTTCCGGCGTCTCCGGCGACAGGCTGCGATAATTGTTCAGGGCGAACAGCTGCATGGGAAACGGGGGATTGTTGGTCAGCACACCGGCGGGATTGTCGTAAACGTGCAGCCCGTCAGCCACCGCTTCCACCACCACGCAGGCCGTTTCGTCGGCCAGCAGCCAGTGCAGCTGGGCCAGCGGCATCCGGGGGCTGAAGGGCTGATCGGTCAGGTTCATCCCGGCCAGCAGCGCCCGGGCCTCCGCCACGGTGGCGCATTTTCCCAGCAGCCAGGGAATCAGTTCAAACTGGGCCACGTTGTCCTTGCCGGGGCAGAGGGGCCGGTAGACGGCGTTGCCCACAAAATTCAGGCCCGCGATGCACAGGCCCTTCTCGTTGACGGCGTCGTAGTAAAGGGGAAAGCCGTCCTGAATGTGGGCCATGCCGACCATGGCGTAGTGTTCGGTCAGATCCGGCAGGTTCCGCATCGGAATGGGAAAACGCCGGGGCGTGACGGTGATATGCTCGCCGTAACTGCGTTCGTAATCCAGATTGCGGCCGAAATAGAAGCCGCCGTTGTGATAAGTGGCTGCAGTACACATTCGATTGTTTCCTCCCAAATAGCAATGGGGTTATTTTACCACGCAGGGGCCGGAAATCCATGGCGAAATTGTAAATAATCTGCATCAGCTGCTTCAATACGCTGACCTGCGTGACTGACCCCGCCTATGGCAGCTGGGTCACGCCGGAGGGCGTGAATTTTACCCTGGGAATGCAGGATGTCTTTTGGCAGGTGGTGAAGGAATACGGCGGGGAAGACACGCTGCCGTGACCGCCCCGGCATTTCACAGCCGCATCTTCCCCGGAAAAAGTCCGCAGATTTTATCGGATCATCCAATTGACAACAATTCGATGCTGTGATAAAATACCAAAATGAAGTGGGCAAAGGCGTTCATTCAGTGAAGGGAGAAGTGCCCTCACTGGACGGACGCCTTTGTTTTTTGGAAAGGCAGTGATCCGATGCACTACTCACCTCAGGAAATTTTGCAGTATATTGCCGAGGAGGATGTGAAGTTCGTCCGTCTGGCCTTCTGCGACGTGTACGGCCACCAGAAGAATATCTCCATTCTGGCCGACGAAATGGAGCGGGCCTTCCGTTACGGCATCGCCATCGACGCGTCCGCCATTGCCGGCTTCGGCGGCGAGGTCCACTCCGATCTGTTTCTGCATCCGGACCCGGCTGCCGTTTCCGTCCTGCCCTGGCGGCCGGATCACGGCAAGGTGATCCGGATGTTCTGCCGGATTGCCCGGCCAGACGGCAGCGACTGCGAGGCCGACACCCGCACCCTGCTGCGCGGGGTGACGGAAAAGGCGGAAAGCCGGGGCATCCGGTTCGCCTTCGGGTCGGAGATGGAGTTTTACCTGTTTCAGCAGGACGAAAACGGGAATCCTACCCATATTCCCTATGACCGGGCGGGCTATATGGACATCGCCCCGGCGGACAAGGGCGAGAACGTCCGGCGGGAAATCTGCCTGACGCTGGAGCGGATGGGCATCCGGCCGGAAAGCTCCCACCACGAGGAAGGTCCCGGCCAGAACGAGATCGACTTCCGTTATTCCGACCCCTTGACGGCGGCAGACAATGCCGTCACCTTCCGCACGGTGGTGCATACGGTGGCGGCGGCCAACGGCCTGTGGGCCTCCTTTGAGCCGAAGCCTCTGCCGGATCAGGCAGGAAACGGAATGCACATCAACCTTTCCGCCCGCCGGGAGGACGGGGCGGACGTGATGCCGTCGGTGATTGCGGGCATTCTGAACCGGATCCCGGAAATGACGGCGTTTCTCAACACGACAGAGCAGTCCTACACCCGATTCGGCAGCAATAAGGCCCCCCGTTACATTACCTGGTCCAGTGAAAACCGGTCCCAGCTGATCCGGATTCCGGCGGCCTCCGGGGAGTACCGCCGGGCGGAGCTGCGATCCCCGGACCCCATGTGTAACCCCTATCTGGCCTTTGCGCTGCTGATGGAGGCCGGGCTGGAGGGGGCGGCCCAGAATGCGGCGCTGCCGGAACCGGCGGACCTGAACCTGTACAGGGCGCCGGAATCGGTGACGGCCCGGTATGCCCGCCTGCCGGAAAATCTGGCGGCGGCCAGGGCGGCAGCTGCCGCCGGGGATTTTCTGCCCCGGTGCCTGCCGCAGACATTGATTGACAGCTATATCCGATAACAAACGACGCGGGGAGGCGGGGCCATGGAGCTGACGGAGCGGTGCTTCAGCGTTCTTCTGGTGTCAGCAACGGAAAAATTCAATCACTCCATGAGCGCGCTGCTTCCGGCGGTACGCTACCATCCGGTGGACGCGGTGTCGGACGGGGCCAGCGCCAAGCGGCGGCTGCTGGAAACCGGCTACGACCTGATTCTCATCAACGGGCCGCTGCCCGACGAGCTTGGCGTGCATCTGGCGCTGGACCTGTGCGAAAAAACCGCCAGCGGCGTCCTGCTGCTGGTCAAAGCGGAGATTTTTCCGGAGGTGGAGGCCAGAACGGCGCCCGGCGGCGTGCTGACGCTTTCCAAGCCCGTGGCCGCATCGACCATTTTGCAGTCGCTGCAGCTGCTGTGCGCCACCCGGGAGCGGCTGCGGCGGATGGAGAAAAAGACCGCCTCCATGGAAGAAAAAATGGAGGAAATCCGGATTGTCAATCGGGCCAAATGGCTGCTGATTGACCAGCTGAAAATGACCGAGGCGGAAGCCCATCGGTTTCTTGAAAAACAGGCCATGGACCGGTGCGTGACGCGCCGGACGATTGCGGAGCAAATTCTTGCGACCTACAAATAGAGGAGGAAGAAGTATGACAAAGTACATTTTCGTAACCGGCGGTGTGGTTTCCGGCCTTGGCAAGGGTATCACGGCGGCATCTCTGGGGCGGCTGTTGAAGTCCCGGGGCCTGAAGGTGGCAGCCCAGAAGCTGGACCCCTACATCAACGTGGACCCGGGCACCATGAGCCCCTATCAGCACGGCGAGGTTTACGTTACGGAGGACGGCGCAGAGACCGATCTGGATCTGGGCCATTACGAGCGGTTTATCGACGAAAACCTGAATAAATATTCCAATCTGACCACCGGCAAGGTGTACTGGAATGTGCTGAACAAGGAGCGCCGGGGCGAGTATCTCGGCTCCACCGTGCAGGTGATTCCTCACATCACCAACGAGATCAAGGACTTTGTCTACCGGGTGGGCAAGCAGACGGACGCCGACGTGGTTATTACGGAAATCGGCGGCACCATCGGCGATATCGAGTCCCAGCCCTTCCTGGAAGCGGTGCGGCAGATTTCGCTGGAGGTGGGCCGGGAGAATAGCCTCTTTATCCATGTGACGCTGGTGCCCTTCCTCCGCGGCTCCGACGAGCATAAGTCCAAGCCCACCCAGCACTCCGTCAAGGAGCTGCAGGGCATGGGCATCAACCCCAATATTATCGTCCTGCGCTGCGACGAGCCGCTGGAGGACTCCATCTTCAAGAAAATCTCCATGTTCTGCAACGTCAAGCCGGACTGCGTCATTGAGAATATCACCTTGCCGTATCTGTACGAAGCGCCGCTGATGCTGGAAAAATCCCATTTTTCCGAGGTAGTCTGCCGGGAGCTGGGCATTGACGCTCCGGCACCGGATCTGACCGAGTGGACGGATATGGTCAGGCGGATCAAGAACCGGGAGAAGGAGGTCCACATCGGCCTGGTGGGCAAGTATGTCCAGCTGCACGACGCGTATCTGTCGGTGGCGGAGGCCATGCGCCATGCGGGCTATTCCCTCAATACCCACATCCGGATTCACTGGATCGATTCCGAGCACCTGACGGAAGAAAATTACCGGCAGGAGCTGGCCGGGCTGGACGGCATCATCGTCCCCGGCGGCTTCGGCGGACGGGGCATCGAGGGCATGATTCTGGCGGCCCGGTACGCCCGGAAGACGAAAACGCCCTATTTCGGCATCTGCCTTGGCATGCAGATTGCGGTTATCGAATATGCCCGGAACGTGGCCGGCCTGCCGGACGCCCATTCCGGCGAATTCGACGAGCTTTGCAAGCATAAGGTCATCGACTTCATGCCGGGCCAGAGCGAGGACATCGACAAGGGCGGCACGCTGCGCCTGGGCGCCTATCCCTGCGTGATTCAGCCCGGGACGACCATGGCCCGGTGCTACGGGACGACGGAGATCATGGAGCGCCACCGCCACCGTTACGAATTCAACAACGATTACCGGGAGATTCTGACGAGCCACGGCCTGACGCTGTCCGGCCTGTCGCCTGACGGCCGTCTGGTGGAGACGGTGGAGCTGTCCGACCGGCCCTTCCATGTGGGCGTGCAGTACCATCCGGAATTCAAGTCCCGCCCCAATAAGGCCCATCCGCTGTTTGTCGGCTTTATTGCCGCGGCGCTGGACCTGCATCAGAGGAGGAAAGCCTGATGTGCGGAATTGTCGGATTTACAGGCAAACAGAAGGCGGCGCCGATTCTGCTGGAGGGCCTGAAGCGCATGGAGTACCGGGGCTATGACTCCGCCGGTATTGCCGTGCAGCAGGCTGACCGGATCTATACCGCCAAGGCCAGCGGCCGGCTGGAAAATCTCTATCGCCTGACGGAGGACGGCAGCGCGGTGGAGGGTGTCTGCGGCATCGGCCATACCCGCTGGGCCACCCACGGCGCACCGACCACGGAAAACGCCCATCCCCATGTGTCCAACGACGGCCGCTTTGCGGTGGTGCATAACGGCATCATCGAGAATTATGCGGAGCTGCGGGAGGAGCTGACGGCCAAGGGCTTCGTCTTTCACAGCGAGACCGACACGGAAGTGGTGGTACACCTGCTGGACCTTTACTATGAGGGGGACCTGAAGCAGGCGGTGATGAAAACCGTGGCCCGGCTGGAAGGCTCCTACGGCCTCGGCGTGGTGTGCATGGACTGCCCCGGCGAGCTGATTGCCGTGAAGCTGGCAAGCCCGCTGATTCTCGGCATCGGCGTGGGAGAGAACTATTTTGCATCGGATGTGACGGCGCTGATTGCCCACACCCGTTCCGTGATTTATCTGGAGGACGGCGAATTTGCGTCGCTGACGCCGGAAAAGATCACCGTGTTCGACTGCACCGGCCACGAGGTGGAGAAAAAGCCCAGCCGGGTGGCGTGGAACGCCGAAGCGGCGGAAAAGGGCGGCTACGAGACCTTCATGCTCAAGGAGATCATGGAGCAGCCCCGGGCGCTGAAGGCCACCATTGAACCGCGGATCCACGACGGCAGCATCCGCCTGGAAGGGCTGGACATGGCGCCGGAGGCGTGGAAGGACATTCATCAGATTATCATGACCGCCTGCGGTTCGGCCTATCATGCCGGCTGCGTGGGCCGGTATGTGATGGAGGAGCTGTGCCGGATCCCGGTTTCGGTGGAGCTGGCCAGCGAGCTGCGGTACCGCAACCCCATTCTCGATTCCCATACGCTGGTGATTGCCATTTCCCAGTCCGGCGAGACGGCGGATACCATTGCGGCGCTGAAGGAATGCAAGGCCCGGGGGGCGAAAACGCTGGCGGTGGTCAACGTGGTGGGCAGCACCATTTCCAAGCTGGCGGATCATGTGCTCTACACCTGGGCCGGACCGGAAATCGCAGTGGCTACCACCAAGGGCTACACCACTCAGGTGACGGTGCTGACCATGCTGGCAGTCTACATGGCCCGGGAACTGGACACGGTTTCCGAGGAACGCTACACGGAGCTGGTACACGGCATCTGCTCCCTGCCGGAGCGGTGCCAGCGGGCCATTGATCTGAGCCATCCAGTGCAGGAGCTGGCCCAGCGGGTTCACGACCGGCGCAACCTCTTCTTTATCGGCCGGAATCTGGACTATGCAGTCTGTCTGGAGGCGTCGCTGAAGCTGAAGGAAATCAGCTATCTCCATTCGGAGGCCTATGCGGCAGGCGAGCTGAAGCACGGCACCATTGCCCTGATCGACGAGAATCAGCTGGTGGTGGCGCTGGCGTGCTACACGCCGCTGTTTGAAAAGCTGATGTCCAACATTCAGGAGGTCAAGGCCCGGGGCGCCCAGGTGGTGGCCGTGGCCCAGGAAGGGGAGCGGCGTATTTTCGCCGAGGCCGACGAGGTGCTGGCGGTTCCCGTGGTGGATCTGCTGCTTCAGCCGGTGGCGGAGGTCATTCCGCTGCAGCTGTTTGCCTATTATGTGGCCCGTGCCAACGGCTGCGACATCGACAAGCCCAAGAATCTGGCAAAATCCGTGACGGTAGAATGAACATTACACGCCCGGCGAACCATCCGATGGTCCGCCGGGTATGGTTTCTGATATCATTGTGCACAAGATTCCGCACCGAAGTGGGGCGGATTTGACAAAACAAACGAGAATCGTAAAACCGCCGCCGTAGCGCGTTGACATTCCGCCCCAGGGTGCTATAATACGGTCAGCAAAGGAAAGAAGGGAACTTCATGGGGAAATTCAAGGAGTTTTTGCGAAGAAAAGACATTATCTTCTCCGGAAAACGCTACGGCATTGACGCCCTCGGCGCCATGGCCCAGGGCCTGTTTTGCACGCTGCTGGTGGGCACAATTCTCAATACCATCGGTACCCAGTTCCACATCGGCTTTCTGACCCGGGTGCTCGTCACGGTGGGCAAGGGCGAAGGGGCGGTCTCCTACACGCTGGGCGGCCTGGCCAGCGCCATGGTGGGACCCGGTATGGCGGTGGCCATCGGCGCGGCGCTGAAGGCGCCTCCCATGGTGCTGTTTTCGCTGATTCCTGTAGGCTTTGCCACCAACGCCATGGGCGGCGCAGGTGGCCCGCTGGCGGTTTATGTGGTGGCGGTGATTGCGGCGGAGTGCGGCAAGCTGGTGTCCAAGGAAACCAAGGTGGACATTCTGGTGACGCCCATTGTGACCATTCTGGTGGGCGTGGGCCTTGCCAGCCTGATTGCGGAACCCATCGGCAAGGCGGCCAGCGCCGTGGGCACGGCCATCATGTGGGCCACGGAGCAGCAGCCTTTCTTCATGGGCATTCTGGTGTCGGCCATCATCGGCATTGCGCTGACGCTGCCCATCAGCTCGGCCGCCATCTGCGCGGCGCTGAGCCTGACCGGTCTGGCCGGCGGTGCGGCGGTGGCGGGCTGCTGCGCCCAGATGATCGGCTTCGCGGTGATGAGCTTCAAGGAAAACCGCTGGGGCGGCCTGGTGGCTCAGGGCATCGGCACCAGCATGCTGCAAATGGGCAACATTGTCCACAATCCCCGGATCTGGATCCCGCCGACGCTGGCTTCCATGATCACCGGACCGCTGGCTACCTGCCTGTTCAAGTTCCAGATGAACGGCTCACCGGTTTCCTCCGGCATGGGCACCTGTGGCTTTGTGGGTCAGATCGGCGTGTATACCGGCTGGGTCAACGACATTGCCGCCGGGCTGAAAACCTCCATCACCGCCATGGATTGGGCAGGGATGCTTCTGCTCTGCTTCGTTCTGCCTGCGGTGCTGTCCTGGGTGTTCTGCCGGGTGCTTCGTAACTGGGGCTGGATCAAAGAGGGCGACCTGAAGCTGGACCTGTAAGATTGACAGCCCAACCGAAACCTGCTATGATGAAGGCGTATCCCGCTGGGATGCGCCTTTTTTCATACTTGGGAGGGACAAAACATGGAGTGGACGGAGCTGGATCACAGGCAGGTGCTGGCTATGCTGCCGGACCGGGCGCCGGAGAGTCACAAGGGCAATTTCGGGAAGATTCTGCTTCTGTGTGGCAGCCGGGGCATGACCGGTGCGGCGGCACTGGCCAGTCGGGGCGCTTTGCGGACCGGAGCGGGACTGGTATATCTGGGTACGCCGGAGAGCATTTATGCCATCGAAGCGGCGAAGCTGGACGAGCCGGTGATTTTTCCGCTGCCGGAAGCGGAGGGAAAGCTCGCGGCCGGGGCGATCGGAGAAATCACAGAGCGTATGAACGGCATGGACGCGGTGCTGATCGGCCCCGGACTGGGGCAGTCCGCGGGCACGTTGGCCGTCCTGCAGGCGGTACTGGAGCATTTTGCGGGGCCGGTGGTGGTGGACGCAGACGGCATAAATCTGCTGGCCGCGCATAAGGATATGGTGCGCGGAAGGCGGTATCCCACCGTGCTCACGCCCCATGACATGGAATTTCACCGCCTTGGCGGTGATCTGACGGCGCCCCGGGAGACGGCCACCCGGGCACTGGCCCGGGAGCTGGGCTGCATCCTGCTGCGAAAGGGTCACCGGACGCTGATCACCGACGGCGAGCACGGGTACCGGAACACCACCGGCAATCCCGGCATGGCCACCGGCGGCAGCGGCGACGTGCTGGCGGGGATCATTACGTCCCTGCTGGGTCAAGGGCTGCCGCCGCTGGAGGCGGCTG
Organism: uncultured Eubacteriales bacterium; assembly: GCA_905205195.1. Lineage (GTDB taxonomy): Bacteria > Bacillota > Clostridia > Oscillospirales > Oscillospiraceae > Faecousia. The sequence goes on along the minus strand of CAJLCS010000011.1, from coordinate 7,748 downwards.
CCTGCGGGGCGTGGCTCCACGGGGCGGCGGGGGACCGGTGCGCGGAGACACTGGGGCAGTACGGCATGCTGCCCGGCGATCTGGTGGAGGCGCTGCCGCGACTACTGAAATAGGCGGGATGGCAAGTGAAACGATTGCTGCTGGCTTTGACGGCGGTGCTGCTGCTGACCGGATGCGGGCAAAAGGTGTCCGAGGGGCTGCGGATCCGGCAGAAGCTCCGGGCCGCGCCGGGGTGCCGGTTTTCCTGCACGGTGACGGCGGAATACGAGGACAAAGCGGCCTCCTTTTCCATGGACTGCACCGCAGACGCCGACGGACAGGTGCAGTTCACCGTGACGGCACCTGAGACCATTGCCGGTATCACCGGCACGGTCAGCGGCGAAGGGGGCACGCTGACCTTTGACGGGACGGTGCTGGCTCTTCCGCTGTTGGCGGATGGGACGCTGGCGCCGGTCCGGGGTCCGTGGGTCATGCTCCATTCGCTGACCGGCGGCTATCTGGTGTCCGAGGTCCGGGAAGGGGAGACGCTCCATCTGTCCGTCAACGACAGCTACCGGGACGACGCCTTAGGGCTGGAGCTGTGGCTGGACGGGACGGACGCGCCGGTCCGCTGCGAAATCGCCTGCAGCGGGCGGCGGGTGATGACCATGGAGGTGGCAAATTTTGCGTGCCTTTCCTGAAACGGATGCTGCCGGACGGTATATTTTCCGGCCTCCCGTGGGACAATAAGATCAGCCGCGTTACATAGGAGCCGTCCGGTAGCGCAGGTAATGATTCATCGGAGCGTGACGCACATGGATACCACGGTAAAACGGGGCGATATTTTTTATGCGGATCTGTCGCCGGTGGTGGGCAGCGAGCAGGGGGGAACCCGGCCGGTTCTGATTGTTCAGAACGACACCGGCAACCGCCATTCCCCCACGGTGATTGCGGCGGCCATTACCAGCCAGACCGGCAAGGCCCGGCTGCCCACCCACATCAATATTGCCGGCGGCAGCGTCGGCCTGAGCAAGGATTCCGTGATTCTGCTGGAGCAGATCCGGACCATCGACAAGCGCCGCCTGCGGGAGCATATGGGGCGGCTGGACGCCAACCAGATGGCCATGGTGGACGACGCCATTGCTGTCAGCTTCGGCCTTCACGAGGGCCTGACCTGACCACCCGGGAGGGACGCGGCGCATGGAGCAGGAACTGGAAATTACGTCCGAAAACCGCCGGATCGGCACGGCGGCAGTCCGGCAGGAGGGCCTGTATTACCGCTTTTGCTGCATCTGCACCCTGCCGCAGGAGTCGGTCTACCGGCTGACGGTGACGGATGAGGCGGGGCACCATTCTCTCGGCATCCCTGTCCCGGAGGGCGGCCGGTTCCGGCTGGAAACCCGGATTCCGGCGCGGCACTTCACCGGGCGGCTGCGGACGGTTACCGCCGTACCGAAGACGGCACTGCCGGAGACGCGGTTTGTGCCGCTGGTGCCCGGGGCAACCTTTCCGGCGCTGTCGGAGCTGCACCTGGCCCGCCTGGAAACGAGGGACGGCACCGTGGGCATTGTCCTGCCACGTCCATAAAACCGAAAACCGTGCGCCTTCCAGCAAAAGGCGCACGGTTTTTCTATACTTCCATATTAAGAGGTAGGCTGGGTGGTTTCCTCCGTCGGCTCCGCCAGATCCTGAAGCAGGATCGAGTCCCGGGTGAACTCCAGATCCTTCCTGTTGGCGGGAACCTCGCCGGTGGTGCTGATGCGGACCGTTTTGGCGTCGGTCAGGTGCAGGCAGGTCATGGCCATGCAGACGCAGGCGAGGGTGTACGGATAGTCGGCCAGGGTGGCCAGCTCGTCGCTGAGGGTGACAATCAGCAGATCGTCCCGGCGGGAAATGGCCTCCACGGAAAGCTCCTTGGGAAAGGGGGTGCGAAGCCGCTTGTCAATGGGTCCAGCCAGATACAGCGACAGCAGATAATCCAGATCACTGTTTTTGTCGATGACGTTCTGCACCTCGGTTGTGATGACGCTGTCCGCATCTCCGTAGGTCATATCGCCGCGGAGATAGTAGAAAACCGTCGTATTCTGCCAGTCCTTATTTTGAGAGCAGCCGCAAAGCCCCAGCAGCAGCGCGGCCAGAAGCGCACAGACGCGGCGTTTCATTGTGTTTCCTCCTCCGTGTCGAAAATCGGAAAGGTGACGGTGAAGGTGGAGCCGACGCCGACGGTGCTTTCCACCGTAATGGTGCCGTGGTTCCGCTCCACCATGTTGCGGACGATGGCAAGGCCAAGTCCGCTGCCGCCTGCCTGCCGGGAGCGGGCCTTATCCACCCGATAGAACCGCTCGAAAACGTGGCTCAGCGCCTCCGGCGGAATGCCCACGCCGGTGTCGGTGACCTGGAGCACCGCATTGTCCCGCACCCGGCGAAGCCGGACGGTGAGGGTACCGCCGGACGTGTTGTATTTGATGCCGTTTTCCACCAGATTGAACAGAATCTGGTAAAGATCGTCCTCCAGAATCAGAATCGGGCAGTCGTCCTGAAAATCCGTGGTGATGGTGACGCCGTGGGTGCCTGCGATGGCGGAGAGCATCCGGATCACCTGCCGGGCGGTGGGAATGATGTTGACAATCTCAAATTCCTGCTGCTCGTCGGTCTGATTTTCCATCCGGGTCAGGGACAGGAGCTTTTCCGTCATTTTGTTCAGCCGGTCCGCTTCGTTGCCGATGTCGGAGACGAATTCCCGGACGGTGTCCATGTCCATATCGTTCTGCAAAATGGAGTCGGACAGCAGCTTGATGGAGGCCAGGGGCGTTTTCAGCTCGTGGGAGGCGTCGGAGACGAACTGCCGCCGCTTCCGCTCGGAATCCTGAAGCCGCTCGGTCAGGTCGTTGAATTCGTCCCCCAGAAAGGTCAGCTCGTCCCGGCCGCCCACATTGACCTTGTGGGAGTAGTCGCCGTCCTGAATGATCCGCATGGAGGTCATAATGCGCTGGAGCCGCCGGGAGAACAGGCCGGAGTAAAAGATGGTGAAGGCCAGTACGATGACCTCCAGCATCACCGTGATCGACAGCATGTTTTTCTGAAGCGTCCGGATCAGCAGGCCCTGCTCCGAGTCCACATCCATTAAATAAATGGTTCCCATCAGCGTGCCGCCGCTGTAGACGGGGACGGCGGCCCGGGAACGCAGAGCGCCGCTCTGGTACTGGCCGGTGAAAACATCGTTTCCTGCCATGGCCTTGACGATTTCCGGAAACAGGGCATAGCGGATGCCGCCGACGCCGTTTCCCTGGGAATCATAGACCACCACGCCCAGGGCGTCGGTGATCATCATGCGGGTGACCTTCAGGCTGCCAAGCTGCCCGGCGGCCGACGCGGCGGTGGAGGAATTGAGAATTTCCAGCCCCGCCACCTCGTTGGCGGCCAGATTGCACTTTTCGATCATGGCGCTTTCCTTGCTCCGGTAGAACAGCTTCTGGCTGGTGGAGGAGCAGTAAATATTCAGAAAGCCCAGCACCACCAGCGTAATGACCACATAGATCATGGCGTAGCGGAACTGATGAATGCCGTACCGATAATAAATCGGCGTCTTATTTCTTGAAGTAATAACCAACGCCCCACTTCGTCATAATGTATTTCGGCTCGGCCGGATTTTCCTCCAGCTTTTCCCGCAGGCGGCGGATATGCACGTCCACCGTCCGGATATCGCTGCGGTATTCGTAGGCCCAGATGGTGTCCAGCAGCGCCTCCCGGGAATAGACCCGGTTAGGGTTCCGCATCAGAAACTCAATCACGTCAAATTCCTTGGCGGTCAGATCCACCGGCGTGCCGCTGCGGTAGGCGTTGCGGGCGTTGAGGTCCAGCGAGACGGTGCCGATGGTGAGCCGGGACTCCGCCTCCTTCTCCTTCTGACCGGCGCCGGCCCGGCGCAGCAGGGAGCGGATGCGGGCCTTCAGCTCCAGAATGTTGAAGGGCTTGGTGAGATAATCGTCGGCGCCGCAGTCGAATCCCATGAGCTTATCCATATCCTCGGCCTTGGCGGTGAGCAGGATAATGGGAACGTCGGAGAATTCCCGGATTTTGCTGCAGGCGGTCAGCCCGTCCATTTCCGGCATCATCACGTCCAGAATGATCAGGTTGATTTCCGGGTCCCGGGCCAGATTGACGGCTTCCAGACCGTTGGAGCCGGTGACGACGGTGTAGCCGTCGTTTTGCAGATTGAAACGAATGCCTTTGACGAGCAGCGCCTCGTCATCCACGACCAGAATTTTCATTGTCTCCTCCTACTGTCACAAGTCCTTCCAGCTGGGCCAGACGCTTTTCGCCGATGCCGCTGACGTTCGTCAGCTCCTCCACGGCGGAAAAGGGGCCGTGGGCGGTGCGGTATGCCACAATCTCGGCTGCCAGCACCGGACCGATGCCCGGCAGCGTTTCCAGCTCCTCGGCGGTGGCGGTGTTCAGATTGACGGGACCGGAAGCGCCGACGGTGGAAGCGGCAGCTTCGGTGCCGGACGTGGGCGCTGCGGTTTCGGAAACCGGCTCCGCAGCATAACGCACCTGTACTGTCTGATGATTGGCGTTGCGGCCCACATAGAAACCGGTCAGGAAGGCCGCAAACAGACCGGTGGTCAGAAGCAAGGCAAAAAGAAACGGTTTTTTCATGGGCAGCAGGCCTCCCGCATTGACTGGAACGAAAAGAACTGATATAATATCACTGCTATTATACACGACTTTTTTCTGCCGGACAAGTCCGGCTTTGGAATATTGAGGTAGATATGTGAAAAAACATCCGATTCTTTGCCTGATTCTTGCGTCGGTTCTGACGCTGAGCCTGCTGCCGTCTGCCGCCCGGGGGGCGGATATTCCGGAAACCACCGCCGAAACGGAGCCGCAGACCACGAATGCGCCGGCGGTATCGACCGGCGGCGGGGATACCTCCGTCAGCGGCGGCAGCCATTCTCTGGACGCGCAGGTGCCGCTGGGCGGCACGTCGGAAAAGCCAAAATCGGCCCGGTCCGCCCTGCTGTACGAGCGGAAAACGGACACGCTGCTCTACGCCTACGACCCGGACCGGAAATCCTATCCGGCCAGCCTGGTTAAGGTGATGACGGGCCTTCTGGCGGTGGAAAGCGGCAATCTGGACCGGCAGGTCACCGTGACGGAGGAGGCGCTGTCCGGCGTGGCCTCCAACTCCCTGTCGGTGGACCTGAAGGCAGGGGAGACGCTGACCATGCGGGACCTGCTGTACTGCATGATGATGGAATCCGCCAACGATGCCTGCGCCGTGATTGCGGTGGAGGTGGCGGGCAGCCGGGACGCCTTTGTGGAGCAGATGAACCGCCGGGCGGCGGCGCTGGGCTGCACCGGCACGCAGTTTGTCAACGTGGACGGCATGGAGGATCCCCAGCAGTACACGACGGCCCGGGATATGGCCCGGATTCTCAATGCCGCGCTGGACAATGAGGAATTTGTTTCGGCCTTCGGCGCCATGACCTATACCATCCCCGCCACCTCCCAGTCCGAGGAGCGGGTGCTGGAATCCAGCAATTATCTCATGACCCAGGCCATCGGCGGCATTTACCTCCATGACGACCGGGTCACCGGCGGAAAAAGCGGCGCCATCAGCAACGAGGACCGGTCGCTGGTCTGCACGGCCACCGACGGATCGCTGGACCTGATCTGCGTCATCATGAGCGCCGTAGGCCAGACCGATACGGACGGCTTTTCCCTGAAATATCTGGGTAACTATGAAGAAGCGGAGACGCTGCTGGACCACGGCTTCAGCCGGTTTTCCGTGCGGGAGATCATCAGCGCCGGCCAGTCGCTGGTGCAGATTCCGGTGACGAACGGCGCCAACGCGGTGGCCGGCGGCAGCGCGGCATCGGTATCCACGGTTCTGCCCACGGAAACCAAAGCCGCGGAGCTTCGCTGGAGCTATACGGTGCCGGATTCCCTGACGGCGCCGGTATCTGCCGGGGCATCCCTGGGCAGCGCCCAGGTGTGGCTGGGGTCTACCTGCGTGGCCCAGACGGAAATTCTGGCCATGAACGGGGCGGCGGTGGATGATCGCACGCTGACCGCATCAGCGGAAAGCAGCGCGGAACCGGCGGCGCTGCCGAAGGGCCTGCGGACCGTTCTGCTTGTGATTTTGGCGGCCGCCGTTCTTTTTATGCTGGGGCTGGTGGCCCTGCGGCAGATCCGGCTGATGCAGATCCGGGCGCGCCGCCGCCGCAGACGGGAAAACCGCAGAAGGAGCCGATAACCATGCTGCAATGGGAAGAACTGAAACGCACCTGCGACGCTTGCAGCCGCTGTGAGCTGTGTACCACACGGCACAACGTGGTGTTCGGCGTCGGCCCCCATGAAACGGACGTGATGTTCGTGGGTGAAGGCCCCGGCGAGCAGGAGGACTTGAAGGGGGAACCCTTCGTCGGTCCGGCGGGGCAGCTGCTCGATGAGATGCTGTCCATCATTGACCTGAGCAGGGAAAACTGCTACATTGCCAATATTGTCAAGTGCCGCCCGCCCCACAACCGGGATCCCCGGGAGGAGGAGCAGGAGGCCTGCATCGGCTATCTGCGGAACCAGACGGCGCTGATCCGGCCGAAAATTCTCGTCTGTCTGGGGCGGATTGCGGCTATGCGGCTGATCCGCCCGGATTTCCGGATTACCCGGGATCACGGCAGCTGGACGGAGAAGGGCGGCATCTGGATGACGGCGCTATACCATCCCTCCGCGCTGCTGCGGGACCCGTCCAAGCGGCCGGAAACCTTTGACGATCTGTTGGCGCTGCGGGAGAAGATCCGGCAGGTGGGCGCCCGGGTCGGAACGCATTGCCCGTCGGATGAAACTGCCGACGAAATATAAAAAGGAGAATGAAAACCATGACAATTACCAAAGATGTCCGCTATGTCGGCGTCAACGACCATCAGGTGGACCTGTTTGAGGGCCAGTACCGGGTTCCCTCCGGTATGTCCTACAATTCCTATGTGATTCTCGACGAGAAAATCGCGGTGATGGACACGGTGGATGCCCACTTTACCCACGAATGGCTGGATAATATTCAGAATGTGGTGGGCGGCAGAATGCCGGACTACCTGATTGTCCAGCACATGGAGCCGGATCATGCCGGCAACATCGCCAACTTCATGAAGGCCTATCCCCAGACCACCGTCGTGTCCTCGGCCAAGGCCTTTGCCATGATGAAGCAGTTTTTCGGCACGGATTACGCCGACCGGCGCATCGTGGTGAAGGAGGGAGATACCCTGTGTCTCGGCCGGCATACGCTGGCCTTTGTGGAAGCGCCGATGGTCCACTGGCCGGAGGTCATCGTGACCTATGATGTGGCGGACAAAATCCTGTTTTCCGCCGACGGCTTCGGCAAGTTCGGGGCGCTGGATGTGGAGGAGCCTTGGGACGACGAGGCAAGACGCTACTACATCGGCATCGTGGGCAAATACGGCGCCCAGGTGCAGCGCCTGCTGAAAAAGGCGGCGGGGTTGGATATTCAGATCATTTGCCCCCTTCATGGACCGGTGCTGACGGAGAATCTGGGCCACTATCTGAAGCTGTATGACCTCTGGTCGTCCTATGTCCCCGAGGAGGAGGGCATCGTGGTGGCCTATACCTCGGTTTACGGGCACACCAAAAAGGCGGCGGAGCTGCTGGCGGAAAAGCTGCGGTCCTTCGACTGCCCGAAGGTGGTCGTCTATGACCTGGCCCGGTGCGATATGGCCCAGGCGGTGGCCGATGCGTTCCGCTACAGCAAGCTG
>CAJLCS010000010.1 GCA_905205195.1 uncultured Eubacteriales bacterium | reverse complement strand
CGAGGACGGGCACGAGCATCATCACCACCACGGCGACGGTGACGACAACGAAAGCAAGGAAATTCTCATCGGCGCTGCGCTGTTTGCCGGCGGCTTTCTCCCCAAGCTGTTCTTTGACGGCTGGTGGACCGCCATCCCCTTCTGCATCGCCTATCTGTTCCTGGGCTGGAACGTGCTGAAAACCGCTGGAAAGAACCTGCTCCGCGGCCGGGTCTTTGATGAAAACTTCCTGATGGGCATTGCCACCGTCGGCGCGCTGGTCATCGGGGAATTCCCCGAGGCGGCAGGCGTCATGCTGTTCTACCGGATCGGCGAATGGTTCGAGGACAAAGCCGTGGCGCGCAGCCGCAGCCAGATCATGGACGCGGTGGACCTGCGGCCCGAAACCGTCAACCGGGTGCAGGGCGACAAGGTGGAGGTCATCCCCGCCGGTGACGCCGTTCCCGGCGACCTGCTTCTGGTCCGCCCCGGCGACCGGGTGCCGCTGGACGGCGTCGTGGTCTCCGGCGAAAGCCGTCTGGACACCGCCCCCATCACCGGCGAGCCGGTGCCCCTCAGCGTCCGCCCCGGCGACGGCGTCACCTCCGGCTGCGTGAACCTCAACGGCCAGCTGACTGTGCATGTCACCAAGCCGCTGAGCGAATCCATGGTCACCCGGATTCTGAACTCCGTGGAAAATGCCGCCGCCAGCAAGCCCAAAATGGATCGGTTCATCACCCGGTTCTCCCGGGTTTACACCCCCGTGGTGGTAATTCTGGCGGCCTGCACCGCCCTGATCCCGCCGCTGTTTGACGGCCGCTGGCAGTACTGGGTGTACACCGCCCTGTCGTTCCTGGTTATGAGCTGCCCCTGCGCGCTGGTGCTCAGCGTGCCGCTGGCCTTCTTCACCGGCATCGGCGCCGGCAGCCGGAAGGGCATCCTCTTCAAGGGCGGCCTGTCCATTGAAGCCATGGCTGCGGTGAAGGCCGTGGTCATGGACAAGACCGGCACCATCACCAAGGGCAACTTCGTGGTGCAGAATGCCGTCGGTCCCGACGAGCTGCTTCGGCTCAGCGCCTGCTGCGAGCAGGTTTCCACCCACCCCATTGCCCAGAGCATCGTCAGCGCCGCCAAGGCACAACGCCTGACGCTGGCCGCCCCCGATGATCTGGCGGAATACGCCGGACGGGGCATCAGCGGCACCGTGGAGGGCCACCGGATCCTCTGCGGCAACATGAAGCTGATGGAGCAGTTTGACGTTGCCGTTCCGGCTCTGCCGGACACCGCCGCCGCCCGGGTTCTGGTGGCGAAGGACGGCAAGTATCTGGGCTATCTGGACATTGCCGACACCCTGAAGGACGGCGCCGCCGATGCCATCGGCCGACTGAAGCGTCAGGGCATCACCACCGCCATGCTCACCGGCGACCGGGAGGAAAGCGCCCAGTCCGTGGCCCGGCAGGTCGGCATCGACAACGTGTATGCCAAGCTGCTGCCGGAGGATAAGCTCGACCGGCTGGGCCGGATCCGCACCCAGTACGGCCCCACCATGTTCGTGGGCGACGGCATCAACGATGCCCCGGTGCTGGCGGGCGCCGATGTGGGCGCGGCCATGGGCAGCGGCGCCGACGCCGCCATCGAAGCGGCGGACGTGGTGTTCATGACCTCCGACGTCAGCGCCATTCCCGAATCGCTGCACATCGCCCGGAAGGTCCGGCGGGTTGCATGGCAGAACGTGATCTTCGCGCTGGCCGTGAAAATCGCCGTGATGATCCTGGGCCTTCTGGGACACGCCTCCATGTGGATGGCCGTCTTCGCCGACTCCGGCGTGGCCATGCTGTGCGTGCTCAACTCCGTCCGGCTGCTCCGCAAGAAAAGCAACTAATAATGTCCCCCTGCCGCATGGCAGGGGGACGTTTGCTTCCCGCCGATCGGCGGGATTTTTTGTTATTCAACCACAGGCGCGTCTTCCGCTTCTTCCTCCGCATCCCGGATCTCCGTCAGCGGCACCGCCTGGAGCTGCTTTTCCTTCCGGCGCACCAGCACATAGGAGATCATCAGCACGCCGAAGGTCAGGCCCCAGGATACCGGATAAGAAAGCATCAGGCAGGGGTAAGTATGCAGCTCGGGAACGGCGAAAATGGTGTAAATCCAGAAAATCCGGAAGACACACACGCCCAGCACCGTGGAAATCATGGGCTGAATGGACCGGCCCATACCCCGCAGGACGCCGGAGGCGATGTTCATGCAGCCGCCCAGCACCCAGGGAATGGCCATAAAGACCATGCGCTGCATGCCGTAGTTGATGGCCTCCACCGAGTCCGTGATGTAAATGCCCAACAGCGTCCGGCCGTTGAAATAGATCAGCGCGCCCAGCGGCAGGCCGATGGCCACCACGCAGCTGAGGCAGGTCCGCAGAATCTTGGGCACCCGGTCATAGCGCCGGGCACCGACACACAGGCCGGTGAAATTCATGGCCGTCTGGGTGAAGGAATCCAGGCCCGTGGACAAAAAGCCCTCGATGTTGCCCGACGCCGTGTTGCCGGACATGGCCGCCGTGCCGAAGGAATTGATGGACGACTGAATCAGCACGTTTGAAATGGCAAACAGCGACGACTGAATGCCCGCCGGCAGGCCGATGGTAATGATTTTCAGCAGCGGCTTTTTGTAAATCCGCATCTGGCTGAACCGGAACCGGCAGGCGTCCTTCCGCCGCATCAGCGTCAGCATCACCAGCACCGTGGCCAGCGCACCGGACAGGGTGGTGGCCAGCGCCACGCCCGCCACGTCCATGGAGAACACCCGGACGAAAATCACGTTCATCACTGCGTTCAGCGCGCCGGACAGCGTCAGGTAAATCAGCGGGCTGCGGTTGTCGCCTGCCGCCCGGAGAATGGCAATGCCGAAGTTGCACAGCAGCGTAAAGGGCATTCCCACGAAATAAATCCGCATATACAGGCTGGACAGGCCAAGCACTTCCTCCGGCGTGTCCATCAGCTCCAGCAGGCCGGGAGAAAAGATAAATCCGATCACGCCGATAAACAGGCCGCTGATCAGCGCCGTGGGAACGGCGGTGTGAATGGTCTTGTGGAGCACTTCATCGTTTTTGGCGCCCAGCGCATGGGTGCAGGACACGCCGACGCCCACGCTCATGCCGATAAACAGGTTGACCAGCAGTCCCGTCAGAGCGCCGGTGGCGCCCACCGCCGCCACGGAGTTGTTGCCGCAGAACTGGCCCACCACAATCAGGTCAGCGGCGTTGAACAGCAGCTGCAGCAGTCCCGTCAACGCAATCGGCAGGGAATACAGCATACATTTTTTCAGAAGCGGTCCTTCGGTGGGGTCAATCACACGCTGCGCCATGGTTTATTCTCCCTTCCCGGTTTCTCCGGCTGTTCCGCTTTTCTTCGGCGGTCTCGGCTTCCGATTCCGCCGATAATTGGGACGGCGGCGGGAACGTTTTTTCTCTCCGTCGGGCTGGGCATCGGGTCCCGGCGCCGCCTCCGTCTCCGCGGCGGGCTTTGCCGCCTGCTCCGGCTTCGGACTGTCGTTGCGGGGCCGGGAATTCCGGCGGCGGGGAGGCGGGGCCTTCGGTTCCTTCGGTTCCTTCGGCTCCTGGGTCGGCTGCACCGGCTGCGGCGCGGCGGGGACGTCGTCCGTGACGGATTCCGTGCTGTAGCGGAACCGGATCGGCTCCAGCACCGGCGCGGCAGGCTCCTGCTGCACATGGGGGCGCTTGCCGCCGCCGGAAATCGGCGCGTAATCCGCCGGAATGGGGAGATCGTTTTTCTTGGCCTTGCCGTTTCGCAGCACGGCAATGTCCTCGTTGGAAAATACCGACGTGGTATCCGGCTGGTCCTCCATCTGGACCTTCACCCGCTGCCGCAGCAGATCCACCTCCACCACGGTGCCCCGGCCTTCGGGGGTATCCACCAGGGATTCCGCCTTGGGGCTGTGGCGCAGCAGGTCCTCGTAGGCCTCCTGCTCGTATTTCAGGCAGCACATCAGCCGCCCGCAGGTGCCGGAAATTTTCGTGGGGTTCAGGCTCAGGTTCTGGGTCTTGGCCATCTTGATGGACACCGGCTGGAAATCCTCCAGGAACGTGGAGCAGCAGAAGGGCTGCCCGCAGATGCCCAGTCCGCCCACCATTTTGGCCTTGTCCCGGACGCCGATCTGGCGCAGCTCGATGCGGGTGTGGAAAATGCCCGCCAGATTCTTTACCAGTTCCCGGAAATCCACCCGCTCGTCGGCGGTAAAGAAAAACAGGATTTTGCTGCCGTCAAAGGCGTATTCCGCCGAAACCAGCTGCATATCCAGCCCGTGATCGGAGATTTTGTGCAGGCAGATTTCGTAGGCCCGCTTTTCCTTGGCCCGGTTTTCCGTCACCTGATGCTCGTCCTGGGCCGTGGCCTTCCGCAGCACGGCCCGCAGGGGGGCCACCACGTCCTTCCGGGCGATGGCATGGTTGCCGGCGGCGCACAGGCCGTATTCCGGCCCCCGGGCGGTATCGATAATCAAGTGATCGCCGGTTTTGCAGTCCAGACCGGCGGGGTCAAAATAATAAATCTTCTGTCCGGGCCGGAATTGGATATCCACCACTTCCACCGTGGCTTCCGGTTCCTCCGTCGGTACGGACAGGGTTTCTTCTTCCATGACAGTCTCCTTTCGCGGCGGCGGCACAGCCGTCTGCCGGATCATTGGGGCGCCTGCAGCGCCCATTCCAGATAGCCGCATACGGCGGCGGGGGATACGTTGCCCCGGACGGCATCCACCGCCCGGCTCAGCTGCCGCTGGGCCTCCATCAGCTCGGCGGCACTGCGGCTTTCGGCCAGACGCCGGGCCAGCGGCGACACCACCTGCATTCCGGACCGGCAGACCAGCGCTTCCTCCAGAAGCACCCGCCAGCCGTCCAGCAGCGGCTCCAGCGTATCCCGTTTTTGTTTTTCCATCGGCACCAGCGTTTCCAGCAGGGCCAATCTGTCCCGGCGGCAGAACGCGTCGGCAAAGCCGGCGGTCTGGGGCGGGGTAACGTCCCCCTCCTCCAGCAGCTTCCGGGCCTGTCCCAGATAGCCGCCGCTCCGGGCGGCGGCCGCCGCCAGCGCCTGACCGTCCCGGTCCGGAAACACCCGGCGCAGCGCCGCCTGCAGCGTTTCGGCCGGCAGGGGCTGCATGGCCAGCTCCACGCACCGGGAGCGGACGGTGGGCAGCAGCTTCTCGGGATTGTCGGTCAGCAGCAGGAACACACCGTATCCCGGCGGCTCCTCCAGCACCTTCAGCAGCGCATTCTGCCCCGGCAGGCCCATGTCCTGAGCCCGGGGAAAGAGGTAAATCTTGTGTTCGGCCTCGTTAGGCTGGATATAAATGTCCGCCCGAGCCTGCCGGATCAGGTCCACGGGCACGGTTTTCTTCTCCGGGTCGTCCACGGTGATGAAGTCCGGGTGGGCGCCGTCGAGCACCTTGCGGCAGGCTTCGCAGCGCAGGCAGGGCCGGTTTTCCCGGCTTTTGCACAGGATGCCCGCCGCCAGCAGCCGGGCCAGCGTATGCTTGCCGGACCCCTCCGGCCCGGAAATCAGGTAAAAGTGGGAAATCCGGTTCCGGCTCAGGCTGCCGGCCAGATTTTCCCGGATCCGGTCATTGCCCAGCAGCGATTCAAAGCCCATGGCGTCCTCCCCAGTCAAAGATCAGTCCGATGATTATAACACAGTGCGTCGGAATTTGCCAGTGCGTTTTTTCTTCTCAGCCCCACAGCGCCGACAGCATGGGAATCACCTGCTTTTTCCGGCTCATCACATGGGGCAGAAAGACGGTGTTGCCCTTGGGCGTCACGCCGAAGGCCTGCCGGATGGTGTCGTCGTCGCCCAGATAGATGATCTGGGTGCCCTCCAGCAGCACGTCGGTGAGCATCAGAATCATCATGGAGAAATGCTTCGCTGCGGCGGTTTTCCGCATCAGTGCAAGGAATTCGTCCTTCCGGTCCAGCATATGGGGGCTGTCCACGCAGGTAATCTGGGCCACAGCCAGATCGTGACCGGCAATATGGAACTCCTTATAGTCCGCAAACAGCAGCTCGTCGGCGGATTTATTACCCGCCGAGGCGGAGAAAATGGCCTTGCCCAGTTCGTCCAGCGACACGTTGGCAATCCGGGCCATCCGTTCGGCAGTGCGGATATCCCGCTCGGTACAGGTGGGGGATTTGAACATGACCGTATCCGACAGAATGGCCGCCGCCATCATGCCCGCCATTTTTTCCGAGGGCATCAGGCCCCGGTCCTGAAACATACCGGCAATGATGGTATTGGTGGAGCCCACCGGCTCGTTGCGGACGTAGATGGGGTTGGCCGTCTGGATGTCCGCCAGCCGGTGATGGTCGATGATTTCCAGAATCTCGGCCTCCTCCAGCCCGGGGACGGACTGGGCCGCCTCATTGTGGTCCACCAGCACCACCCGCTTGCGCCGGGGGCGGAGCAGATGATACCGGGTCAGCACGCCCACGACCTTCTCGTTCTCGTCCAGAATGGGGTAGCAATGCTCCCGGTGCTTGAGCACCTGCTCCCGGACGTCGTCGATCCGGTCCTCCAGATGGAAGCACACCAGCTCCTCCGTCCGGCAGATCCGGCCGATGGGGGTGGACTGGAAAATACGCCGGGCGGCGCGGTAGGCGTCGTAGGGCGTGGAAATGATGCAGGTTTTCGTGGGCAGGCGCCGCAGCTCTTCGTCCAGCTCCGCCTGGCACAGCACCAGGCAGTTGACGTTCATGTTCAGCGCCCGCCGGATCATGTCCGGCTGGTGGCCGCACAGGACGATGGAATCGGGATTGTTGAACAGCAGGTTTTCCCGGCTCTGGGGCAGGGCGATGGTCACCTCGCCCTCCACGGTATCGATGTCCTCGCCGGCATCGTTGAGCAGCTTGCCCTCCAGCACGGACAGCACGTTGAACAGCGGCACCTTCTCCAGCACCCCCGCCGCCACCTGGGCCATGTTGTAGCTGGCCACATCCTCCCGGGAGAGCATCCCGAACAGGGTGCCGTCCTCGTTGGCCACCGGCACTGCAGTGGTGTTTTTCTGTTCGCCCAGCTTGTTCCAGCCCCGGTCCACCGTGACGGCGGCGCTGAGGATGGGGGGCTTATCGTAGTCCAGATCCTTGACCTGGGTATAAATGCCCGTCAGCAGCTTGGGAGGCTTGAAGCCGAAGCGATTGAGCACAATCTGCGTCTCGTCGGACACGTGGCCCAGGCAGGCCGCCTCGTATTCCCGATGGCCCAGCGCGTTGCGCAGGGCCGTATACGCCATGGCCGCCACGATGGAATCGGTATCCGGATTGCGGTGGCCCGTTACATAAATCGGATCCATGGGATTCTCCTTTCCTACACGGTGATTTCCCCGGCCAGGCTCCGGCCGAAGAGTTCCCGGATCTCCGGGGCGCCCATTCCCTGACCGATGGCCCACATGAGCTTGGTCATGGCGGCCTCGGTGGTCATATCCCGGCCCTGAATAACGCCCAGATTCAGCAACTGATTGCCTACCTGATACACCCGCAGGTCGCTGCTGTCGTACAGGCACTGGGTGGTCACCACCACGCTGACGCCCCGGTCGATGGCCTCGCGGATGCCGTCCAGCCCCTGATGGAGGACGTTGACGCCGCCAAGGCCGAAGGCCTCAATGACGATGCCCCGATAGCCAAGCTCAACCAGCATATGGAAAATGTCCGGCGACAGCCCCGGTGTCAGCTTCAGCAGAAACACGTTCTCGCTGATGCCGGTGCACAGCCGGGCCGGGCCGCGAAGCGGCGGCAGTACCGTCTCGTCCACCGTCAGGCCCCGGTTGGTCACCAGACTCACATACCGGGCGTTGATGCTCTCAAAGGCGGAAAAACCGGAGGCCCGCACCTTCACCGCCCGGCAGCCCAGCATAACCTTCCGGTCAAAGGCCAGAAATACCCCCGGGTGCCCCGATGCCGCCATGGCAAAGGCGGTCCGCAGATTGCCCGGTCCGTCGGACAGCATATCCGTCAGCGGCAGCTGGGACCCGGTAAACACCACGGGCCGGTCCAGCCCGGGCAGCATAAAGGTCACGGCGGAAGCGGTATAGGCCATGGTGTCCGTGCCGTGGGAGACCACGATGCCGTCGTAGTCGGTCCGTTCCCGGTAAATATCCTCGGCAATCAGCTGCCACTGGCCGGGCCGGATGTTGGATGAGTCCAGGCACAGCACGTCCCGGACGGCAATATCGTAGTAGGTCCGCAGCTGATTCAGCTCCCGCTCCATCACATCGGAGCGGCGGGGCTGCAGGCCGTCGGTGCCGGGCACCGACGCGATGGTGCCGCCGGTAGTCAGCAGCAGAATTTTCTTTTTGGAATCCATACGCGCCTCCGGGGTGCAAAATCATGGGAAATTTTTATCCAATTTTACATACGGAATTATTATACCTGTTCCCACGGAAAATAGCAAGAAAAAACCGCGGTTTTTCCCTTGGCTCCTCTTGCTTTTTTACGGAAACGGAGTAGAATAAAAGCGTGAGAAACGAAAGCTCCCCATCATTGAACAGGAGGTATTTTCATGGATATTCTGGTAACCGGCGGCGCCGGTTATATTGGCTCCCACACCTGCGTTGAGCTGCTCAATGCCGGCTACGGCGTCGTGGTGGTGGATAATCTCTGCAACGCCAATCCCAAAGCACTGGACCGGGTGAAGAAAATCACCGGCAAGACTCTGAAATTCTACGAAGGTGACGTCCGGGACGAGGACCTGCTGCGGAAAATCTTCCGGGAAAACGACATCGCCTGCGTCATCCATTTTGCGGGCCTCAAGGCCGTGGGCGAGTCCGTGGCCAAGCCCTGGCTGTACTACGACAATAACCTCAACACCACCCTGGCCCTGACCAAGGTCATGAAGGAAGTGGGGATGCAGAACATCATCTTCTCCTCCTCCGCCACGGTGTACAACGCCCACAACGAAATGCCCCTGAAGGAAACCAGCCGCACCGGCAACTGCACCAACCCCTACGGCTGGACCAAGTACATGACCGAGCAGATTCTCTCCGGCCTGTGCCATGCGGAGCCGGAATGGAGCGTGTGCCTGCTGCGGTACTTCAACCCCATCGGCGCCCACGAAAGCGGCCTCATCGGTGAGGATCCCCGGGGCATTCCCAACAACCTGATGCCCTACATCACCCAGGTGGCCATCGGCCGCCGGGAGAAGCTCAGCGTCTTCGGCAACGATTACGACACCCACGACGGCACCGGCGTCCGGGATTACATCCATGTGGTGGACCTGGCCAAGGGCCATGTGGCCGCCGTCAAGTACACCGTGGAGCACCGGGGCTGCGAGGTCTTCAACCTGGGCACCGGCATCGGCTACAGCGTGCTGGACATGGTCCACGCCTTTGAAGAAGCCAACGGCGTGAAGGTGCCCTACGTCATCACCGCCCGTCGGCCCGGCGACATTGCCACCTGCTACGCCGATCCCACCAAGAGCGCCGAAATTCTCCACTGGCACGCGGAGAAGGACCTGAAGGATATGTGCCGCGACTCCTGGAACTGGCAGAGCAAGAACCCCAACGGCTACGGCGAAGCCTGAAGGTCATAAAATACGGAAGAAGGCAGCACAAAATTTGTGCTGCCTTCTTTTATGTACGGTTCCAAAACGGTTCTATCCTGGATGAACGTGATATTCCGGAGGATTTTTTGCTTTTTATTTCCCTTTTTCGACGGAAATCCAGGTATTTTCGTCGGAGGACCGGTCGATGGCGTCCAGAATCCGCTGGCAGGCGATGCCGTCCGGAATGCCCGCCACCGGTTCCCGGCACCGGCCCAGCGCCAGATCGATGAAGGTCTGCTCCTGAGACGCCCGGTACTGGGGCGGCACCTTCACCGTGTGCAGCCCGCCGGTTTTCCGGTCCACCTCGCCCAGGCAGACCCCCAGCACCGTGGGATCGTTCAGATTGAACGACAGCACCCCCTCCGTACCGAACAGATCGTAGCGGATGGTGTTGGAATGGCCGATGGCGCAGCGGGTCACCGTAAAGGACGCCGTGGCGCCGCATTCCAGATCCGCCAGAAACATGGCGTAGTCGTCCGCCGTCACCGGGGCCAGTTCCTCGCTGTCCAGCTTCCGGCGCTGCTTGACCACAATGCCCTTCCGGCCGCACACCGCCCGGAAATCTCCCAGCAGATAGCGGGTCATGTCGATGAGATGGACCCCCAGGTCGCCGATGGCGCCGGTGCCGGTCCGGGGCTTGTCAAAGCGCCATTCCAGCCGCCGCCCCTCGATGAACGCGCCGGACTGGAGATATTCCACCTGGGCCGTGATAATGTTCCCCAGCAGGCCCTTATCCACAATTTCCTTGGCAAACCGCACCGCCGGCATGAAGCGGTAGGAAAAGCACATCATATTTGGCACCTGCCGCTCCCGCAGGGCCTCCTCCACCGGCGCCAGCGCCGCGCAGGTGGTGGTCAGCGGCTTTTCGATGTTCACCGGCTTACCGGCCCGGATCACCGCCGCCGCCATGGGGACGTGGAGATCGTTGGGGGTGCAGATTTCCACCGCATCCACCTCCGGGCAATCAATCAGGTCGTGATAGTCCCGGAACCGCCGCTCCGCCGGAATGTGCAGCGCGTCGCCCTTTTCCCGGAGTTTTTCCTCGTCAATGTCGCACAGGGCGGTGACGACGCCGTCGTGCGCCTCCCCGATGCCCAGAATATGACCGGCCGAGATCCGGCCGCAGCCGATGATGCCGATCCGCAATGGTGTATTCATGATGGTTCCTCCTTACAAATTCAGATGCTTCCGCTCTGCGTCGCTTTTCCCGGCGAACTTGTCCGCCACCTGCTCCAGCGGCTCGCTGTAGCCAAGCTGGGGCACCGGCCCGCCGCTGGGCGCCGCCCAGAACACGGCGTTTTCCAGCACTCTGGCGATGTCCTCCCGCCAGTAAATCGGGTAGGCCTCGTGGCCGGGGCGGAAATAGAAGATTTTTCCGCTGCCCCGCCGGTAGCAGCAGCCGCTGCGGAAAATGTTGCCGCCGGAAAACCAGCTGACCAGCACCAGCTCCTCCGGCGCAGGCACGTCGAAAAATTCGCCGTAGGTTTCCTCCTGCTCGATTTCCAGATACTCCGGCAGCCCCCGGGCAATGGGATGGCCCGGATCCACCACCCACAGCCGCTCCTTTTCGTCGTTTTCCCGCCATTTCAGGCGGCAGCTCGTGCCCATCAGCATGGTAAAGGGCTTGGCCCGGTGGCCGGAGTGGAGCACAATCAGACCCATGCCCGCCAGCACCCGGTCCCGGACCCGGGCGGCCACCTCGTCGGACACCCGGTCGTGGGCGCAGTGTCCCCACCAGAGCAGCACGTCGGTGCTGTCCAGCACCTCCCGGGGCAGGCCGTTTTCCGGCTGGTCCAGCGTGGCCGTGCGGACGTGCAGTGCCGGATTCCGGCCCAGCATGGCCGCGATGGCGCCGTGGATGCCGTCCGGATAAATGGCCGCCACCTCCGGCGACTGTTTTTCGTGGACAAATTCGTTCCAGATCGTCACATGGATCGGTTTCATGGAAATTCCCCCTTTCCGCCCTCAGTATACGCCGGATCGTCCGCCGCCGCCATTGACAAAGCGCACCCGATTTTTGCACTTTTCGAACAGGCGGCGCGGCGGGCCTTGCCATCCGCCGACGGATGCGCTATACTGAAAACGAGAAAAAGGAGGGATTTTCCCATGGAAGCTCCGGAAATCATCCGCTTTTCCGACCTCTATACGATGGACTTTACGCTCACCGACGTGGCCGCCCTGTCCCAGCGCTGGCACAACGGCTGCACCTTTCGGATGGACTATCCCCGGCGGACCAACGCGCTGATTTACCTCAACCGCTGCTGCGGCCGCTACACGGACTGCCGGAGAAATTCCTTCGAGGCCGTCCCTGGCAGTCTGGTCTGCCTGCCCCGGGGCAGCCGGTATCAGGTGGAAAACCACGACTGCGCCGAGGCCCCCGGCGACGCCTGGCTGGTGGAATTCAACCTTTCCGCCGACGGCCGGGACCTGACCTTCGGCGACGCCCCCTTCCCGGTCCGGGGACCCGGCGTCTACCGCATCGGCCTGCAGGCCCGGAAGGCCGCCGCCGCCTTTGAAGCCGCGGCCCGGTCCCCCGTTTCCCTGCTGGCCGCCGTGTACGCCATGCTGGCCCAGGCCGCGGAGGACGCCCACCGGGAGGAATCCCGGAAGTACCGGGTCATTCTCCCCGGCATCCGTCTGCTGGAGGAGAACGTGCTGGAGGCGGAGTCCGTGGAGGATCTGGCCGCCGCCTGCGGCGTCAGCAGCGGCTGCTTCCGTCGGCTGTTCCGGGCCTATCTGGGCAAAACGCCGGTGGAATACCGGACGGAGCTGCGGATGCAGATGGCCCGGAGTATGCTGGAAAACAGCGACGCCTCGCTGGAGCTGATTGCAACCTCCCTGGGCTACGACAGCGCCGCCTACTTCTGCCGGATTTTCCGCCGGAAAATGGGAATGCCCCCCGGCGCCTACCGGGCCGGGCAGCGCAAAATGCCGGGGCGCTGACGCGTCCCGGCAAGAGCCTGTCGAAAAATCCCTTCGGGCTTTTCCGACAAAAGGATTGCAGTCTGAGATGTATTTTCGCCGACGTACAGAAGGTGAATTGCCCCGCAGGGGCAAGAGAAGCCGCCCTGGGGCGCGCCGCCGTCGAAAATGATTCCACCCTATTCACCGCCTGCGGGCGGTGAACTCTGCGAGGCTTTTTGGGGTATGTGATTTACTTCTTGAAGGCCTTGTCCACTTCCCGCAGCAGCTCCCGGATGTGCAGATGCTGGGGGCAGATGCCCTCGCACTGGCCGCAGTCCAGGCAGTTCTCCGCCGTGGCGGTAAAGGCGGCGAAGCGCTTTTCCGGCTCGCCCTTGCCCTCCCGCTTTTCGTTCAGGCAGGCGAACAGATCGGGAATGTCGATGCCCGCCGGACATCCGTCGGTGCAGTACCGGCAGGCTGTGCAGGGAATCCGGTGCTGGGCCTGATACATCACCCGCACCTGCTCGATCACCGCCTGCTCCTGCTCCGTCAGCGGCTTGCAGTCCGCCATGAAGGACAGATTGTCCTCCATCTGCTCCTGATTGCTCATGCCGGACAGGATCATCCGGATGCCGTCGAAGCCGCCCACAAACCGCAGGGCATAGCTGGCGGGGCTGCCGGTGGTCATCAGCTTCTCCGCCCCCTCCGGCAGGTTCACCAGGCTGCCGCCCTTCACCGGCTCCATGACGATGACGGGCTTGCCGTGGCGGACGCAGACCTCGTAGCACTTGCGGCTCTCCACCCGGGGATCCTCGTAGTCCACATAGTTGAACTGAATCTGCACAATTTCGATTTCCGGCTGATCGGTCAGGATTTTGTCCAGCACGTCGGCGGTATCGTGGAAGGAAATGCCCACATGGCGGATTTTCCCCTCCGCCTTCAGCTCCTGGGCCACCTCGTAGCAGCCCATCTCCTGATAGGCCTTGTGGCCCGGCGCGCTCAGGGCGTGCATCAGGTAAAAGTCGAAATAGTCCACGCCGCAGGCCTCCAGCTGCTGCTCAAACAGGGGCCGGATCTCCTCCCGGCTCTTGAAAAAGTTGCCGGAGAGCTTGTTGGTCAGGATGTACCGGTCCCGGGGGTACCGGCTGGTGAGGCATTCCCGCAGGGCCGTTTCGCTCTGGCCGCCGATGTAGCCGTGGGCCGTGTCGAAATAGTTAAAACCCTTCTCCAGGAAGGTATCCACCATCTTTTTGGTGGTCGGAATATCCACCTGATCGCCGCACATGGGCAGGCGCATACAGCCGAAGCCGAAGCGCTTCTTGATTTCCGGGAAACATGGGGTCATAGGAAAATCCTCCTTCAAATTTCTGTCCGCTGCTAAACCGTTGCGGCTGCAACAAGATGATTATAATCGGTCCCGGCGGCAATGTAAATCCTTTTATCATTGGAACGTGCAAAATTCCCCGAAAAGGCCGGTTTTATGAAAATTTAAAAAATTGGGGGCAGACAAGGCCGGGAAAGTGTGATATACTATAAAAACCGTCCTTTGCCTTCGGCCCGGGCGGCAAACCCCCATCAACTGCAAGGAGGCGTTTCCTTTGAAATATTGGCGAGGTTATCTCACCGCCGGGATTCTGGCCGCCGTCACCTGGGCGCTGACCCGGCTGGCAAAGACCTATTCCGAGCTGCTGGATATGATTTATCCCTACATTTCCCGGATTTTGCAGAATACGCTGGCCGGTTGGAGCGGCAGCGTCAGCTTCTGCCTGTGGCAGGTGCTGCTGGTGTTTCTGGTGGTGGTCGTGCTGGCCACGCTGGTGCTGATGATCGTGTGCAAATGGAACCCGATCCGGTGGACCGGCTGGGTGGCCGCCGTCGTCAGTCTGGTGGTGCTGCTCAATACCGTCCTGTTCGGCCTGAACCGCTATGCCGGGCCCATCGCCGAAGACATTCACCTCGATAACGGCACGTACACCCTGTCCCAACTGGTGGACGCCGCCGCCTACTACCGGGATCAGGCCAACACGCTGGCAAACAAGGTCAGCCGGGACGCTTCCGGCGACGTGACCGGCGATTCCTTTGAGACGCTGACCGCCGACGCCGGGGAGGGCTTCCGGTACCTGACCTACGAGCGGGGCTTTTCCCTGTTTGCCGGAACCACTCAGCCGGTGAAAAAGCTGGAATGGCAAATTCCCTTCCTGACCTCCAGGCATGAACTTGGCATGACCGTGGGCATCACCGGCGAGGCCTGCGTCAACACGAACGTGCCACAGGTGCTGCTGCCCTACGCCATCTGCCGGGAAATGGCCGACCGGATGTGCATCAGCGTTCCCAGGGACATGGATTTCGCCGGTGTGCTGGCCGCCCGGTTCCATTCCGCCCCGGCCTTCCAGTATGCCGGTTACCTGATGGCCTACCGCTTCACCGTGCAGACGCTGGAGAACGTCTCCGGCAGCGCGGCCAAAACCATGCTGGACGGCGTCCGCAGCGGGGAAAACGCCAATCTTTCCCATGATCTTTCCGTGGCCGACGGTTTTCTGTCCGCCACCGACGACGTGCAGGTCACCGATGAAGTGGGCCGCCTGCTGGTTAACTGGTATCTGCAGGAAACGGTCCTGCCCGACCAGTCCGAAGAGGAAAACACCTTCGATCCCTTTGACAAGAATCAGGTGGACCTGTCCGGCATTGCCAACGCGGGAGCCGCCAATGACTGAAATGCTGGAAACCCTGTCCCGGGGACTGCCGGCGCTGGGGCTGTCCCTGCCGGAAGAAACCCGGCAGCGGCTGTGCGCCTTCGGCGACGCGGTGATCCGTCAGAACGAGGTCATGAACCTCACCGCCATCACGGAGCCTTCTCAGGTGGCTACGCTGCACCTGCTGGACAGCCTGACGGTGCTGCGCTGTGCCGATCTGAAGGGAAAATCCCTGATTGACGTGGGCTGCGGCGCCGGATTTCCCGGTGTGCCGCTGGCCATCGCCTGTCCGGAGGCGGACGTGACGCTGCTGGATTCGCTGGCCAAGCGGGTCCACTGGCTGGAAACGGTGCTGCCGGAGCTGGGCGTATCCGCCCGGTGCCTGACCGCCCGGGCCGAGGAGGCCGTGGCCGACCGGCGGGAGCGGTATGATTACGCCGTCAGCCGCGCCGTGGCCCGGCTGAACATTCTGCTGGAGCTGACCGCCCCCTACGTCAAGGTAGACGGCGCGGTGCTGGCCATGAAGGGCGCCGCCGCCCGGGAGGAGCTGGCCGAGGCCGGAAGCGCCGTCCGGAAGCTGGGCCTGAAGGTGGAGGACGTCCGGGAATTTCCCGTGGGTGACGCGGTCCACGCGGTGCTGGTGCTGCGGAAGGTCGCGTCCACGCCGCCCCAATACCCCCGGCGCTACGCCAAAATCAAACAGTCACCGCTGTAAAACAAAAAACATGCCCCGGAAGCAGTCGCTTCCGGGGCATTATTAGGGCGTCAGGTTGGATCGGATGCAGACCTTCTCACCGGTCAGTGGGTGGGGGAAGGTCAGCGAGACGGCGCATAGCCGCTGGCCGGTCAACCCGCGAGCCAGCGAATAGGCCGTGGAGGCCGGGGTGCCATACTGGGGGTCTCCCAGAATCGGGCAGCCCAGCCAGGCGCAGTGAATCCGCAGCTGATGGGTCCGGCCGGTGACGGGCCGCAGCGCCAGCAGGGCGGTTTCCCCGTCCCGCTCCAGCACCCGGTACTCGGTCCGGCAGGGCTTGCCGTCGGCCCGGACCTCCCGCAGCAGGCTGGGCAGCGGCTTGCGGGCAATGGGCGCGTCCACCGTGCCGCTGTCGGACGGCGGGCCACCGAACACCCGGGCGTGATAGCACTTTTCCAGCTGCCCCTGCCGGTGCAGCGCATTCATGGCCTCGTGGAGATAACTGTTTTTCGCCAGCAGCACCACGCCGAAGGTATCCCGATCCAGCCGGGTCACCGGGTGGAAGGCGCACTTCTGGCCGGTGCGACGGTAATAGCCCACCGTGAAATTGGCCAGCGTCCCCTCAATGCGGTGGGTGGAGGGGTGAATCAGCATCCCGGCGGGTTTGTCCAGCGCCAGCAGCCCCTCGTCCTCATACAGGACGGAAAGCGGCCCGTCCTGCGCCGGGTAATCCGGTTCCGGCTCGTCCAGCGGCACGGTAATCACATCCCCTGGCACCACGGGATAGTCCGTGTGGACGGGTGCGCCGTTGACGAACAGCATCTGCTGCCATTTCAGCCGGTTCATCAGTCCGGCGGACATAGCCAGCTCCTGCCGCAGGAAGGACGACAGCCGCCCGCTGCGGGCGGCCGTACAGGTGAGCGTCATAAAAACCTCCGAAAAAACTCCCTGCCGACGCAAGCGCAGCAGGGAGCCGATGGAAAAACTTAGTTCAGCGCAGCCTTGGCCTTCTCGACGACGGCGGCAAACGCGGCGGCGTCCTGAATGGCCAGCTCGGACAGGCTCTTGCGGTTCATCTCGATGCCCGCCTTCTTCACACCGTTCATGAAGGTGGAGTAGTTGATGCCGAAGGGCGCCACGGCAGCGGAGATACGGGTGATCCACAGACGGCGGTAATCGCGCTTCTTCTGCTTACGGCCCGCAAAGGCATAGTTGCCAGACTTCATCACGGCCTGCTTGGCCATCTTGAAGTGCTTGGACTTGGAACCCCAGTAGCCCTTGGCCAGCTTCAGGGTTGCATTTCTTCTCTTGCGCGTCATCATCGCGCCTTTAATTCTTGCCATTTCTGTATCCTCCTATTCTGCCTTATTTGTACGGAATCATCTTTTTGATTGCTTCGGTGTTGGTCACGTCGGCATAGGTGGTGGTGCGAAGATGACGGGTCCGCTTGGTGGTCTTCTTCGTGAGGATGTGGCTCTTAAAGGCGTGGGCTCTCTTCACCTTACCGGTCTTGGTCAGGTTGAATCTTTTCTTGGCGCCACTGTGGGTTTTCAGCTTCGGCATAAGTGGTTCTCCTTCCGTATATCAAAAAATTTCCTTATTTGCCAGTTTTGGGGGACAGAAACATCGCCATAAAGCGGCCTTCCAGCTTGGGATTTTTCTCCACGCTGGCCACCTCGGTGCAGGCCTCGGCGAAGTCCATGAGCAGCTTCTCACCCAGATTGGTGTGTGCCATCTCACGGCCCCGGAAACGGACGCTGACCTTCACCCGGTTGCCGTCCTTCAGGAACTTCTGGGCGTTTTTGGCCTTGGTGTTGAAATCGTTGGTGTCGATGCTGGGGCTCATGCGGATTTCCTTGATTTCCACAACCCGCTGGTTCTTCTTGGCCTCTTTTTCCCGCTTCTTCTGGTCGAAGCAGAACTTGGAGTAGTCCATGATCTTGCAGACGGGAGGCACGGCGTTGGGGGAGATCTTCACCAGATCCATGCCCTGCTCTTCGGCAAGCTGGTTGGCCTGCGCGGAGGACATGATGCCCAGCTGGGCACCGTCGGCGCCGATGACGCGGAGCTCTTTGTCGCGGATTTCCTCATTGAGCTGATGTTCTAACTTTGCGATGGTAAGCACCTCCAGATACACAACAAAAAAGCGGATGCCAAGCATCCGCGCACGTCATCTGCCCCGGGGGACAGAAACCAACATGATGAACCTCTTTGCAGCTCTGCGGGAGGTGAGGCGGATGTTCAGCCTTCTTTATTACCCGGTCATTTTACCACGGCCGCAGCGGAATGTCAAGAGGTTTTTTCTGATTTTTCCCGCCGTTTGGGGCGGATCGGTGCATTTTCCGGCGCCGCGCCGAATATCCTCCAGCGAAGGCGGGCACAATCACTGCGTTACCAGCGTGCCGCTGCCGCCCCGGAAGGAGGAGCACACCTCCACCGGCACCCGGTACCGCCGGGCCAGCTCCACGCTCCGGTCGTGGAGCACCTGAGCGCCGCTTTGGGCCAGCGCCAGCATCTCGTCGTAGCCGATCCGGTCGAATTTCACCGCATCCGGGTATTTCCGGGGGTCCCGGTCGTAAACCCCGTCCACGTCGGTGTAGATGATGCACCGGTCCGCATGCAGGAAGGCCGCCAGTGCCACCGCCGTGGTATCCGAGCCGCCCCGGCCCAGCGTGGTCAGATTGCCTGCCGGGTCCACCCCCTGAAAGCCGGTGACCACCACCGTCATGCCCCGGTCCAGCGCCTGCCGGATCCGGTCGTTTTGCAGTCCGGTCACCGCCGCATTGCCGAACACGCCGTCGGTTTCCAGCCCCGCCTGCCAGCCGGTCAGGCTCACCGCCGGAACGCCCAGGTTCTCCAGCGCCATGGCCATCAGCCCCGCGCTGGCCTGCTCCCCCGCCGCCAGGCAGGCATCCAGCTCCCGCAGGGGCGGGTGGGGGTGCACCGCCAGCGCCGCGTCCATCAGCCGGTCCGTGGTATCGCCCCGGGCGGAAACCACCGTCACCACCCGGTCCCCCGCCCGGACCGTCGCCGCCACCCGGGCCGCCGCGCCCAGAATCCGGGCCGTATCCGCCAGGGACGAGCCGCCGAATTTCATCACCGTCAACATACCGGTCACCTCCGGAGCATCCTACGCCCCGACGTGACGGAATGTGCCCCGATCCGCAAAAAATCGCCCTGCATACGCAGGGCGACAAAGACGCATTTTATCCGGCCAGGACCTCCGCCCGGACCACGCCGGGGATCTGCTCCAGCTCCCGGAGGAAATCCTCCAACGCAATGGACAGATCCGACGTTTCGGCGGAAATGGTAATGGCGGCGCTGCCGTTGGTGGGAATCAGGGAATTGATGGTCAGCACATTGGCGGCATTCTTGGCAAATACGCCCAGAATCACCGACAAAATGCCAAGCTCGTCCTGAACGAAGAACTGAAACGTGATGATCCGGCCGCTCATCATGTTCTGGAACGGCTCGATGGCATCCCGGTATTTATAAAACGCGCTGCGGCTGATGCCGGTCATCAGGGCAGCATCGTTGACGGTGGCCGCCTCGCCGGTGGTCAGCAGCCGCTTGGCCTCCGCCACCTTCAGAAACACCTCCGGCAGAGCCGATGCTTCCACGATATAGTACTTGGGACTTTTGGACATAGTGGTCGTCTCCTTGCTGCGAAAGGCCGCATTTGTCATTTTTAACAGCAAATCGCTTTTTCTTTCCTTTATGATAGCACACTTTTCATAAAGGTGCAATCCCTTCCTGAAATTTTACGAAAAGGGGGCTTTTCATGAACCGGCCGCCGCTGCGAAAATGGGGAACCTTTGCCGCCGTCTTTCTGGGCGTGTGGCTGTTTTTCCGTTACCTGCTGCCGCTGTGCGCCCCTTTTCTACTGGGGGCGCTGCTGGCCGCCGCCGCCGAAAAACCGGTGGCCTTTCTGCAAAAGCGTCTCCGGTTCCGCCGGGGCGCCGCCGTGGCCGTGGGGGTCACCGCCGTGCTGCTGGCGGCGCTGGGGGTGCTGACGCTGCTGGGCGCGCTGGCGCTGCGGGAAATGCGCCGTCTGGGCGACGCGCTGCCTGCACTGGAAGAACCTGCCCTGCAGGGGCTGGCCACGCTGGAGGACTGGCTGCTGACGCTGGCGGACCGGGCGCCGGACGCCCTCCGGACACCGCTGATGACCGCCATCACGGAGCTGTTTTCCGACGGCAGCGCCTTTTTTACCCGGCTGACCCGGTGGCTTTTGCAGCGGACCACCGGGCTGCTGCAGCGGCTGCCGGACAGTGCGCTGAGCTTCGGCACCTGCCTGCTTTCGGCCTATATGTTCTCGGCCAAGGGCCCGGCCATCGCCGCCTTTGCCCGGCAGCGCCTGCCGGAGCTGTGGAAAAAGAAGTATCTGCCTGTGCTGCAGAGCGTCCGCCGGGCAGTATGCGGCTGGCTCACCGCCCAGAGCAAGCTGGCGGCGGTGGTGTTCGCCGAGGCGGCAGTGGCCTTTTTCCTGTTGGGCATCCCCTATGCGCCGCTGATTGCGGCGGCGGTGGCGCTGGTGGACGCGGCGCCGCTGCTGGGCACCGGCACGGTGCTGGTGCCCTGGAGCGCCGTGTGCCTGCTGCAGGGCAAGCCCCTGCGGGGCGCGGGGCTGCTGGCGCTGTATCTGGCCGCCTCCCTGACCCGCTCGGCGCTGGAGCCGCGGTTGGTGGGCCGGCAGCTGGGGCTGGACCCGCTGGTGACGCTGGGGGCCATGTACGCGGGCTACCGGCTGCTGGGCATCGGCGGGATGATCGTCTCGCCGCTGATCGCCGTGATTGCCCTTCAGATTGTGACCGAAACGGCAAAATAATCTTCCGATTCCCCGGGGATTTTTCAGAAACTCCCTATTGTGCATCCTGCTGAACTTTGATATAATAGTAAAAAATGTGTTTTAATGGATGTGTGGTTGTTTTGAAATACGGAATCTGGAAGATCTCGAAGCCGGAAGCAAGTGCCGTCAACCGTCTCGTCACCGGCGGTTACCCGCCGCTGACCGCCATGATCCTGGCCGCCCGGGGCATCGGCGACCCTGCCGCCGCCCACGCCTATCTGGACTGCGGCGCACCCCTCAGCGACCCCTTCGCCATCACGGATATGGCCCTTGCCGCCGGGCGGGTGGGGCTGGCCATGACCCGGGGCGAAAAAATCGCCGTCTTCGGCGACTACGACGTGGACGGCATCACCGCCACCTGCCTGCTCACCGATTTTCTGCGCCGTCACGGCGCAGACTGCGTTTCTTACATCCCCGGCCGCCTGGAGGAGGGCTACGGGCTGAATCCCATTGCCATCCGCCAGCTCTGCGGCGAGGGCGTCCGGCTGATCGTCACCGTGGACTGCGGCATCACCGCCCTGGACGAGGCTCGGCTGTGCCGGGAGCTGGGCATGGATCTGGTCATCACCGACCATCACGAATGCAAAAGCACCCTGCCGGAGGCCGTGGCCGTGGTGGATCCCCACCGGCCCGACGACGCTTCGTCCAACAAGGAGCTGTCCGGCGTGGGCGTGGCCTTCAAGCTGGCCTGCGCCCTGTCCGGCAGCCCGGAGGAGGTGCTGGCGGACTATGCGGACATGGTCTGCCTGGGCACCGTGGCCGACGTGATGCTGCTGCAGGGCGAAAACCGGGCGCTGGTAGCCAAGGGGCTGTCGGTGCTGCGCCATACCCGCCGCCCCGGCATTGCGGCGCTGATGAAGGAATGCGGCTGCGTGCCGGAAAGCGTCACCGCCTCCACCATCGGCTTCATGCTGGCCCCCCGGATCAACGCCGCCGGCCGCATGGGCCAGATCGATCTGGCCGTGGAGCTGTTTCTCACCGACGATCCCGGCCGGGCCGCCGTGCTGGCCAAGGGGCTGTGCGAGCTGAACCATCAGCGGCAGGCGGTGGAGTCGGACATTTACCGGCAGGCCGTGGCCATGCTGCCGCCGGACAAGGCCCCGGAGGCCATCGTGCTGGCCAGTGAGCAGTGGCACCAGGGCGTGGTGGGCATTGTGGCCAGCCGGATGGCCGAGGAATACTGCTGTCCCGCCTGCCTCATCTGTCTGGACGGCGACCACGGCAAGGCCAGCTCCCGGAGCTTCGGCGGCTTTAACCTGTTTGCGTCCCTGTCCGCCCTGTCGCCGCTGCTGGAAAGCTACGGCGGCCACGAGCTGGCGGCGGGGTTTACCATTTCCCGGCAGAATATCGACCGGTTCCGGGCGGAAATGTGCCGTCTGGCGTCGGAATTCTACCACGGCGAAACACCCCGGACCTCCATCGACATCGACTGCGCCATTACCCCGGAGCTGTTTACCATCCACGAGGTGGAGTCCCTGTCCGTGCTGGAGCCTTGCGGCAACGGCTGTCCCAAGCCGGTGCTGATGATGGCCCAGCTGCGGATCGACCGGATCATCCCCGTAGGCGGCGGCCGCCATATGCGCCTTCAGCTGCGCCGGGGCAGCTGGACCGTGGGAGCCATTTACTTTTCCGCCACGCCGGAATCCGCCTCCGTCGCCGTGGGCGACCTGGTGGACGTGGCCTTCGTGCCCCAGATCAGCGAGTTCCGGGGCGCCCACAGCTTACAGATGAACGTGCTGGACATCCGGCCCAGTTGCGCTGTGCCCTGTCCGGCGGATCTGGCCCCCTACACCGCCCTGCGGGAAAACCGCCTGACGCCGGAGAGCGCCGGGCTGCTGCTGCCCGACCGGACCATGCTGGCCACGGTCTGGCGGTATCTGGCCGCCGCCGGCACGGAAATCGCGGAGACGCCTCTGTGCCTGTGCCGCAAAATCGTCCGCTGGTCCGGCGCCACCCTGAGCCTGTCCCAATTTCTGACCTGTCTGGATATTTTCCGGGACGTGGGGCTGCTGCAAGTCACGCGGCGCCATCAGTCCCTGACCATTTGCCTGACCCCCGGCCCCGGCAAGGCCGACCTGAGTCAGAGCCGTACCCTGCAGCGGCTGCTGCACGCGAAAGAGAGCTGAAACAGTCATGGAATCCTTTGCCGAACATTATCAGTCCTTGGAGGCTGCCATCCGGAAATACATCCCCGGCGCCGATATGGAGCGCATCGACCGGGCCGTCCGCTACGCCGAAGAAAAGCACAGCGGCCAGACCCGGAAGGACGGCTCCCCCTACATCATTCACCCGCTGGCCGTGGCCGAAATCGTGGCCGAAATGGGGCTGGACACCGACGCCGTGCTGGGCGCGCTGCTCCACGACTGCATCGAGGATACCGACGCCTCCCACGACGACATTTCCCGCCTGTTCGGCACCACGGTGGCCGAGCTGGTGGAGGGCGTCACTAAGCTGACCCGGGTCAATTTCTCCTCCAACGAGCAGGCCCAGATGGAAAATCTGCGGAAAATGTTCATGGCCATGTCCAAGGACATCCGGGTGGTGCTGATCAAAATCGCCGACCGGCTCCACAATATGCGGACCATGCAGTACCAGACGCCGGAAAAGCAGCTGCTCAAATGCCGGGAGACCATGGACATCTATGCGCCGCTGGCCCACCGGCTCGGTATGCAGAAGATCAAGTGGGAGCTGGAGGATACCTCCATGCGCTACCTCTATCCCGACGCTTACGACAACATTATGGCCTACCTCAACGCCCACAAGGAGCAGGACGAGGCCTTTATGCATACCATTCAGGACAAAATCACCACCCGGCTGGCCTCCGTGGGCATCCACAACACCACCTACGGCCGGATCAAGCACGTTTACTCCATTTACCGCAAAATGAAGGCCCAGGACAAGACCATCGACGAGCTGTACGACGTCTACGCCTTCCGGGTCATCGTGGACACCATCCCCGACTGCTACAACGTGCTGGGCCACATCCACGACCTGTTCAATCTGGTGCCGGGCCGGTTCAAGGACTATATTTCCACCCCCAAGCCCAATATGTACCAGAGTCTGCACACCACCGTCATCGGTTCCCAGGGTATTCCCTTCGAGGTGCAGATCCGCACCTGGGAAATGCACCAGACCGCCGAATACGGCATCGCCGCCCACTGGAAATACAAGCAGGGCACCGGCGACGGCAACGAAAAGGACTTTGAATGGGTCCGCCGACTGCTGGAAAGCCAGCAGGACACCGACGCGGAGGACTACGTCCGATCCCTGAAAATCGATATGTTCGACGACGAGGTCTTCGTCTTTACCCCCAAGGGCCGGATCGTCAATCTGCCCTCCGGGTCCACCCCCATCGACTTTGCCTACGCCATCCATTCCGGCATCGGCAACGCCATGGTGGGCGCCAAGGTCAACAACCGGATTGCCAACATCGACACCCCCCTGAAAAACGGCGACATCGTGGAGGTGCTGACCTCCAAAACCGCCAAAGGTCCCAGCCGGGACTGGCTGAACATCTGCAAGAGCAATCAGGCCCGGACCAAAATCAAGCAGTGGTTCAAGAAGGAAAAGCGGGAAGAGAACATCGTCCACGGCCGGGCCAGCTTCGAATCCGAAATGAAGCGGATGGGCCTGTCCATGACCGCCCTGACGGATCCGGAACTGGAGCCGACGCTGCTGAAAAAGCTGTCCTTCGACAACTGGGACGACCTGTACGCCGCCATCGGCTACGGCGGCCTCACCGCCGTGAAGGCCGTGGGCCGGATCCGGGACGATATCACCAAGGCCATCCGCGCCCAGGCCGCCGAGAAGGCCCCGGTTGTGAAAACCGCCCCCGACTCCGAGGCCGTCAAGAATAACCGCCACGCCGTTAACGGCGTCATCGTGGAGGATATCGACTCCTGCATGATCAAATTCGCCAAATGCTGTACGCCGGTGCCCGGCGACGACATTGTCGGCTTCATCACCAAGGGCTTCGGCGTCTCCGTCCATCGGGCCGACTGTCCCAACGCCAAGGCCCGGGAGGATCCCCGGCAGGCCGCCCGCTGGGTCCGGGTCCGCTGGGCCGCCCAGGAGGAGCAGCCCTTCGAAACCACGCTGGAGCTGGACTGCATCACCCGGGACGGGCTGCTGCTGGATCTGGCCACCACCATGACCGCCGCCCGGGTCCGGGTCAAGGAACTCAACGGCAAGGACCTGCCCGGCGGCAAGAGCGTGTTCACCGTCAAATTCGAGGTCCGCAACGCCGCCGAGCTGGACGCCATCCGCAACAAGCTGCTGAACATCCGGGACGTCATCGGCTCCCGCAGAGGGCAGAACTAAGGAGAGAAATCATCATGCGAGCTGTTTTAACACGGGTCCGCAGCGCCAGCGTCTCCATCGACGGCGAGACCGTCGGCGCCATCGGCCGGGGTTTTCTGATTCTGCTGGGCGTCGGCCCGGAGGATAACGAGGAAAAATGCCGCTATCTGGCGGAAAAGGCCCTGAGTCTTCGGATTTTTGAAGACGAAAACGGGAAAATGAATCTGGGTCTGGAGCAGATCGGCGGTCAGGTGCTGGTGGTCAGCCAGTTTACCCTGTACGGCAGCTGCCGCAAGGGCCGCCGCCCCAGCTTTACCGGCGCGGCAGAGCCGGGGCTTGGAAACGCCCTGTATGAGCGCTTTCTGGAGGACTGCCGGGCGCTGGGCTATCCCCCGGAGCACGGCCGGTTCGGCGCCGATATGCAGGTGGAGTCCGTCAACGACGGGCCGGTGACCCTGATTCTGGACACCGACCAGCTGATGGACACCCCCCGGAGGAGCTGACCATGCTGCTTGTGAACACGCTGGCGCTGGGCGCCTATCAGACCAACTGCTATCTGGTCCGGGCCGAAGGCAGCACCGGCTGCTGCATTCTCGACCCGGGTGACCAGCCGGAAATCGTTTTCCGGGCGCTGAAGGCCCGGAATCTGACCGTGGACGCCGTGCTGCTGACCCACGGCCATTTTGACCATGTGGGCGCCGTAGAAGCGCTGGCCGACGAAACCGGCTGCCCCGTCTGGATCAGCCGGGCCGACTGGGACCTGCCTTCCTCGCCGCTGACCGCCCGGTTTTATCCGCTGGCGGGGCGGCAGCTGCCCGGCCTGCGCTTCTGCCGGGAGGATACGCCCATTACCGCCGGCGGCACGGTGTTCACCGTGCTGGCCACCCCGGGCCATACGCCGGGGTCCGTATGCTATCGGGCGGAAAACGCCCTGTTTTCCGGCGACACGCTGTTTGCCGGAAGCTGTGGCCGCACGGATCTGCCCGGCGGCGATCCCCAGCAGATGGGCGCCTCCCTTGCCCGGCTGGCCGCCCTCCCCGGCGACGCCGACGTGTATCCCGGCCACGGCGAAACAACCGCACTGGCCCGGGAGCGGCGGGAAAATCCCTATCTGCGGCAGGAGGCCACGCCATGGAACTGATCTTGCGCGGCCATGACGACCGCTACGCTGTGGAGCAGCTTCAGCTGGCGCTGTTCCCGGCGGAAGGGCCGGAAACCGGCACCGCCCGGTCCGTCCTCCACCGGAGCGCCGCCTGGCTCACCGCCGTCACCACCATCACCCGGGACGGCAGAACCGTCCGGGGCGTCCGGCGTCTGCGGACTGCCGACGAAACCGTCCGGCTCCGCCGCCGGATCTTACAGCAGAGCTATTACGCCGCGGCGGTGCAGCTGCTGCCGTCGCCGCCCCCCTGGGGGGCGCTGGCGGGGGTCCGCCCCACCAAAATCACCACCAAACTCCTGCTGGAGGGCAGCACCCCCCGGCAGGCCGACCGGATGCTGCGGGACGTGTACTACGTCACCGAGAACCGGCGGAAGCTGGCGCTGGACTGCTCCGCCTCCACCGTCCGGGCTGCCGGGCTGCTGCGGCCGGAGGATCTGTCGCTTTACATCGGCATTCCCTTCTGCCCCACCCGCTGCGCCTATTGCAGCTTTGTCAGCCGCAGCATCGGCAAGCGCACGGAGCTGCTGGAGCCGTATCTGGACGCCCTGCTGCGGGAAATGGAGGAAACCGGCCGTCTGCTGGCAACTTCCGGCCGCCGGGTGCGTACCCTTTATATCGGCGGCGGCACCCCCACCTCTCTGTCGGCCGCCCAGCTGGCCCGGCTGCTGGACGCGGCCAAAGCGTCCTTTGACCTGTCCGACTGTCTGGAGCTGACGGTGGAAGGAGGCCGTCCCGATACGCTGGACGAGGAAAAGCTCCGGGTGCTCCATGACCACGGCGCCGACCGGATGAGCATCAATCCCCAGACCATGGAGGACGCCGTCCTGCGGGCCTGCGGTCGCCCCCACACCGGGGCCGACGTGCTGCGGGCCTACCGGCAGGCGGAGCAGGCCGGTTTTTCCGCCATCAACATGGACCTGATCGCCGGACTCCCGGCCGATACGCCGGAGGGCTTCCGCCGGTCGCTGGATGCGGTGGCCGCCCTGCGCCCGGCCAACATCACCGTCCATACGCTGGCCCTGAAAAAGGGGGCCGACCTGTTTGAGCATCGGGAGAACCTGCCTGCGGCAGAGGACGTAGCCCAGATGGTGGACTACACCGGCCGGACCCTCCGGGCTATGGGCTACAAGCCCTACTACCTCTACCGGCAGAAATATATGTCCGGCTCCTTCGAAAACGTGGGTTGGAGCCGGGACGGCATGGACTGCCTGTACAACATCTACATGATGGAGGAGCTGCACACCATTCTGTCTCTGGGCGGCGGCGGCATGAACAAGGTCAATCTGCCCGGCGGCAAGCTGGAGCGATTCCATAACCCCAAATTCCCGGAGCAGTACATCGAACTGCTCGACACGGTTCTCGCCCAGAAGCGGGAGCTGTTTGCGCTGATGAAAGGAGCGTCTGCGTGGACACTTTAATCTCCAACGTCACCGTTGTGACCATGAACGAACGGATGCAGGTGCTGTTCGGCAGCTACCTCGGCATCGAAAACGGAAAAATCACCTATCTGGACTCCGTTCCCCCCAAGGCGGCCCCCGCCGCCATCGTGGACGGCACGGGCATGGTGGCCATGCCGGGGCTGATCAACTGCCACACCCATCTGGCCACCGCCGTGCTGCGGGATTACTTAGACGATCTGACGGGCCGGGACGCCCTGAACGCCCAGCTGCAGAAGGAGGACAAAATGGACGCCCGCTCCGCCAGGGCGGCGGCGCTGCTGGCCATTGCCGAGTGCCTGCGCTTCGGCGTCACCTCCGTCTCCGACCTGTATTACTATCCGGACGCCACCGCCGAGGCCGTGGCCCAGTCCGGCATCAAGGCCAATCTGGCCCTGTCGGCCTACCGCTTTCTGGACCCCTGCGAGGAATTCGACTTTGAAACCGACGAGCAGTGCCGGGAGGTGCGCCGGGTCACGGAGCGCTGGAACGGCTACGACGGCGGGCGGATCCGAATCGACGCCGGCATCTACGCCGAATACACCAGCAACTATCCCCTGTGGGAGGGGCTGGCGGGCTACGCCGCCGAGCAGCATCTGGGAATGCAGCTGCATCTGGCGGAAACCCAAAGCGAGGTTGATTCCTGTCTGGACCGGACCGGTATGGGCCCCGGGGCGCTGCTGGACTGCCACCGGCTGTTCGCCGTTCCCGCCACCGCCGCCGGGTGTACCTTCCTGACGCCGGAGGAGCGGAAGCTGCTGGGGAAAAAGAAGGTCACCGCCGTGGCCACACCCCTGACCGCCGCCAAGGCGGGCCTGCTCGCCACGCCGATTCTCGACTGCGTGAAAGACGGGATGAACGTGGCGCTGGGTACCGGCGGCGCCATTGAATGCGGCAATCTGGACCTGTTTGAGGTCATGCGGGGCGCGGCCATGTCCGCCCGGGCCGCCTCCGGCGATGCGGCGGCGCTGCCCAGCTCTGCCGTGCTGATGATGGCCACCGCCTGCGGCGCCCGCGCCCAGGGCCGGGAGGCCGAATGCGGGATGCTGAAGGTCGGCATGGACGCCGACATCGCCCTGCTGGACTTCTCCGCCCCCCACCTGATTCCCTGCCACAACGTGCTCAACGGTCTGGTGTTCAGCGCCAAGGGCGGCGACGTGGCCATGACCATGGTCCGGGGAAAAATTCTCTATCAGAACGGCAAATTCCCCACCATCGACCTGAACGCCGTCATGCAGGAGCTGACGGAGTATGCCATTCCCCGCCTGTTTGACGACGGTCCGAAGGAGGCGTAACCATGGCCGAAAAAAAGCAGAATTTCCTTCACGGCGCAGCGCTGCTGGCCATCGCCACCGCCATTGTCAAGGTCATCGGCGCACTGTATAAAATCCCCCTCAACGCCATCATCGGCGAGCAGGGCTTCGGCTATTTCTACACCGCCTACGACATTTATTCCGTCCTGCTGCTGATATCCTCCGCCGGTCTGCCGGTGGCCATGAGCCGGATGCTCAGCGCCGCCAATTCGCTGGGCCGCTATCAGCAGGTGCGGCAGATTTACCGGGTGTCCCAGACGCTGTTTCTGGCGCTGGGCGCCGTGGGCACGCTGCTGATGATGCTTTTCTGCAAGCAGCTGGCCGCCTTTCAGGAGCAGCCCAACGCCTGGTTCGCCATCGGCTGTCTCGGCCCCTGCTGCTTCCTGTCCTGCCTGATTTCCGCCTACCGGGGCTACTTCCAGGGGCTGGAGAACATGATCCCCACCTCCGTCAGTCAGGTGCTGGAGGCCTTCTTCAAGCTGATTGTCGGCATTGCCGCCGCCATTGTGCTGCTGAAGCTCACGAACAACGTGGCCTACGCCGCCGGCGGCGCCATTCTGGGCGTGACGGTCAGCTGCGTGATTTCCTCGTTCTATCTGGGGGGCAAATTCCGGGGGGCCTACCGGCGTCTGCCCCAGTCCAACGAAGCGCCGGACAGCTTTTCCAAAACAGCCAGGGGGCTGATGGCCATTGCCATCCCCATTACCATCGGCTCCGCAGGATTGCAGCTGCTGTCCGTGCTGGAGGCCAAGCTCTATATGCGCCAGCTGCTGGGCACCTACACCCAGACCCAGGCCGACGTGATGAAGGGCATTTACAACATGACGCAGACCATTTTCAATATGCCCTGCGCCTTCATCGTGCCCATTACCATCAGCATCATCCCCGCCGTCACGTCGAACCTGACGCTGCATAAGTTCAAAGCCGCCCGGGCCATGGAGGAATCCTCCGCCCGGATCACGGGCCTGATCGCCATGCCCTGTGCCGTGGGCCTGCTTGTGCTGGCCCGGCCGGTGACGGCGCTGCTGGGCGGCTACACCGGCGAAAAGCTGGACCTTGCCACCTCGCTGATGGCGCTGCAGGGCGTCAGCATCCTGATGTACGCCGTGGTGCAGCTCACCACCGCCATCCTGCAGGCCCATAATCTGGCCACGCTGTCGGTCATCAACATGATTCTCTCCGGTCTGGTGCGGCTGATCGTGGTGTATGTGCTCACGGGCATCCCCTCCGTCGGCCTGCTGGGCGCCCCCATCGGCGCGATTGTCTGCTACCTGCTCATCAGCATACTGAATCTGACGGTGCTGTGCCATGTGGTGCGCCGCCCCCCGGCGCTGACGAAGAATTACCTCCGCTCGCTGCTGCCTGCGCTGGTGATGGGCGTGGCCGTGTGGCTGGTGTACGGCATTCTGGGCAAGATCACCCCCTCCCGGCTGGTGCTGTGCGCGCTGCCGGTGCTGGTGGGCGCGGCGGTTTATGCGGCGGGCGCGGTGCTGTGCCGGTCCATTACCCGCCGGGACTGCCTGCTGCTGCCCAAGGGCGACAAAATCGCCAACCTGCTCCATCTGAAATAAACATTTGAAAGAAATGAGGAACCATACCATGAACAAAACCGAACTGATCGCCGCCGCCGCCGAACATTCCGGCGTCTCCAAGAAGGACGCCGAGCGGGTGCTGAGCGCCGCGCTGGACACCATCTCCGCCGCGCTGGAAAAGGGCGACAAGGTCCAGCTGTCCGGCTTCGGCATCTTTGAAGCCAAGGAGCGGCAGGCCCGGGTGGGCCGCAACCCCCACACCAAGGAGCCGATTGACATCCCCGCCACCCGGGTGCCGGTGTTCAAGGCCAGCAAGGTCCTGAAGGACATGCTGGCGAAGTGAGGACACCATGCGGCTGGACAAATTTCTGAAGGTATCCCGGCTCATCAAGCGCCGGACGGTGGCCAACGAGGCCTGCGACAACGGGCGCATCAGCGTCAACGGCCGGGTGGTGAAGGCCAGCTACGAGGTCAAGCCCGGCGACCGGCTGGAGCTGGCCATGGGCGCCCGCACGCTGACCGTGGAGGTGCTGCAGGTGGCCGAGGCCGTCCGGAAGGACGACGCCTCCGCCATGTATCGGGAAATCCCCAACGCGTAAACGCAAAAATCGGCGGCGTCTCAAAACGAGACGCCGCCGGGTTTTTGCTTTTCAGATGCCCCAGGTCAGCCAGATGAAGACGTAGCCCGTCAGCACCGCCGCCGCGGTGAAGGGCACGCCGATCCGCAGGAAGTCCCACAGGCCCACCTTTTCGCCGTTTTTCCGCAGAATGCCGATGGCGGCGATGTTGGCCGAAGCGCCGATGGGGGTCAGGTTGCCGCCCAGCGTCGCGCCGGTGAGCAGGCCGAAATAGAACACATACGGCTCCGCCCCGGCGCCGCCGTTCATCAGCGCCGCGATGCCCTGCACCACCGGCAGCATGGTGGCCACATAGGGAATGTTGTCGATAAAGGCCGACAGCGCCACCGACACGAACACCAGCAGCGTATACAGTCGGAAGGGATTATCCCCGGCGATGCGGTAAAACAGCGCCGCCGCCGCGTCGATGACCCCTGCCGCCTTGATGCCCTCGATGACCATAAACAGGCCGAACAGCAGCAGCAGCGTCTCCCAGTCCAGCTCCCGGAGGACCTGCCGGGCCGGACCGCCGGACTTGGCCCGGGCACACTGCCGGGCCATCCCGACCAGGCACAGCACGCCGCAGATCAGGCCGCTGCGGTTGTCATAAAACCACGCCGCTGCGGGGTTCTCCGGCCGGGACAGAAACGACGCCACAATCAGCAGCCCCACCGTGGCCAGCAGCAGGCCAGTGGGGAAATAATCCGTCACCCGGGTCTCCACCGCCGCCGACACCGGCTGCCGGTCCTTCCGGAACAGCCACAGCAGCACCAGCAGCGACGCCAGCGCCCCCAGCTCCACGCCCCAGAAAATGCCGGGCTTTCCCATCATCCAGAAAAAGTCCAGGAAATTCATCCCGGCGAAGCTGCCCAGCAGCATACTGGTGGTATCCCCCACCATGGTGGCCGCGCCCTGCAAGTTGGAGGACACGGCAATGGCAATCAGCACCGGCACCGGGGAAATTTTCAGCTTCCGGGAAATGGCCAGCCCCACCGGGGCCACCATCAGCACCGTGGCCACATTGTCCACAAAGGCGCTGATGACACCGGCAAACAGCGCCAGCACCGACACCGCCCATTTGACGTTGGGCACCCGGACAATCAGCACCTCCGCCAGCCGGGCGGGCATTTTGCTCTCGATGAACAGCGTCACAAGGCCCATGGTCCCCGCAATCATCAGAAGCACGTTGAAATCCACCGCCCCCAGCGCCGCCGCAAGCGTAAAGGGAAACACGCCGCAACGTCCCAGAATCAGCAGCACCGCCGCACCGCCCAGGGCCACCCAGGGCCGGAAACGGGGCAGGCACAGCATCAGAATGTACACGATGGCAAACACAATCAAAGCCGCAATCAAACCGATTTCCTCCTTTTTCTATCACAGTCCGGTCAAAGCGATACACGGACAGGGATAGGATAGCACAAAACCGTTAAAGATGGGGTAAAGATTTGGCCCGGCGCACCTTATCCGCCACCCGGCAGGCCCGCTTGCGGCATTCGGCCAGATATTCCGGCAGGGAAAGACGCCCGTAGCCGTCGTTGTCGTGCCGTCCGGGCTTGGATATCCGGGTCAGTTCAAAATTCAGGATTTCCTGCTCGGCGCACCGACTCAGCCGCCGGGCGGCCTCGTCCCAATCGGTGATGCCGTCAAAGGGCAGCAGATGCAGATCGTCCAGCCAGGTGATCTCCCCGCCGAAGTCGGAAATGCCCAGATTATCGTTGATGTGGGTCATAATCAGCCGGTCCCCGTAATCCCCCAGCAAGTCCCGGAAACGGTTATAGCACATTTCATGGCCGGAATCCCAGCAGTAGCCCACGGCGCGCCGGTCCCGGAACGTGTCCATCAGCGCATCCAGATATTCCTCGCCTTCGGTGTTTTCAAAGGCGATCAGGACGCCCAGTGCCTCGGCCCGGCCGACGACCGTCTCCATCCGGTCCAGTCCGATCCGGGTGGGTGTATGGTCACGGAAGCCGATGAAGGCGTGGGCCACCATCACCGGCACCTCCCACCTGGCACAGTCCTCCAGACAATGCAGCAGCTGCTCCACCGGGGCTTTGGCCGCCTCCGGGTCCTGCTCCCACACCCGATTCATCAGGCCGAAGGGCGCGTGGACGGACTGGAGCGTCAGCCCCGCCGCCTTCGCCGCTGCGGCGCAGGCCTCGATGCCGCCGTCCTCCACCCATTCCGGCGAAACCGCGTCAAAGCCGCTGTCCGCCACCAGGGGAATCACCGTTTCCGGCGCGCCGAAGGCCGGCCCTACGGACAATCCCAGCTTTTGTTTCCACATTACGCATTCCTCCCCGTTACTTTTCGCAAAAGGCGCCCGCACAGGGCCGACAGCAGCAGTCCCACCGCCGCAATGATCACCCAGGACGCCGCCGTGGCGTTCCAGCCGAAGCGGTCCGAAATCACCGCAAACAGGTACGTCGCCGCGGCGCTGCCCACATAGGTGGCCGAGTTCAGCAGCCCCGCCAGGAACGACACGTTCCCGGATTGAGGCAGGCAGGGCACCACATAGCAGGTTTGCAGCGAATTGATGCCGTGCATAGCGCCGTTAGACAGGGCAATCATCAGCAGTGCCAATGCCGCGCCGTGCATTCCGAACAGGGTCAGCCCCAGCAGCAGCGCCGTCGCAATCCCGAAATACAGGCAGATGCAGGCGAACACGTCCCGGTGCAGCTTTACCAGAATCCGATAGGTCACAAGGCTTATCAGCACATGAAAAATCGGCAGCACCACGCCGGTGAGAATGGACACGGTGCTCTCCAGATGGAACGTCTCCGTCAGAAACGTGGGCAGCCAGGTGCTGATGCCGTCCCGGAGCATTCCCTGCGCGGCAATGGAGCACAGCAGCACCGGCAGCAGCAGCCGCAGAGGCCCCGTCCCCGCCGTCTTTTCCGTCGGCGCCGTCCGACGCGCCGCCGGGCGGTCAAAGGCCACCTGCCGCAGCAGGCGGCCGGAGGCGGTACGCCAGACGATGGCCGCCACGGCAGCCGTCCCCGCCGCCAGATAGAATACCATCTTCCAGCCGGACAGCCGGAGCACCAGCGGCGACACCAGATAAATCACGATGGTGGCCAGCCCCGAGCTGGTGCTGACGCCGGGAATCATCCGGGCGTAGTCCTCCGGCGTCAGGGCGCAGGAGAGAATCTTCACCAGCGGCGGCCACATGAACGCCTGGGCCAGGCCGTTGACGCCCCAGATTGCCGCCATGGCCGGAATGTTGGGGGAAAACTGCGGCATCAGGACGTTGCAGACCACCGACGTCAGCAGGCCGCCGAAAATCAGCTTGTTGGGCGGAATCCGGTCCCCCAGATAGCCGCTGATCAGCTGACCCACGCCGTAGGTGACGAACAGCACCGACGTAATCACCGACGCCGCGGCGTTGCTCACGTTTTCCGCCTGGGTGAAGGCCACCAGAATGGCGGCGAAGTTGATCCGGGTGACATAGCTGAAAAAGTACACCAACCACGCCAGCGCTCCCAGCGTCCGGATCTGCCCTCTGCTTTGCAGTTTTCCCATACTCTCGCTCTCCCGTTTCCTCAGACTTCCGCCGCCCCGGCCCGGGGCGGCGGCGCTTTGTTTACACCAACGGCGTGCCCCACACCGGTATGGTGCGGCGGTTCAGCACCGCCCGGGCATTTTCCGCAAAATCGGCGGGTGTCAGCGTCCGGCGGCGGATGGTAGCCGGGGCATTGAAGCCCACCTCGTACATCCACACGCCTGCATAGCCCATGTTTTCCAGCTCGTCCACCATAGCCACCCAGTCGGTTT
The DNA here is from genome assembly GCA_905205195.1 of uncultured Eubacteriales bacterium. Classification (GTDB taxonomy): domain Bacteria; phylum Bacillota; class Clostridia; order Oscillospirales; family Oscillospiraceae; genus Faecousia. Next base: position 5,543 of record CAJLCS010000010.1, on the reverse strand, counting down.
TGCCCTCGCCGGGGAGCCAGTGGCGCTCGTCCACACCGTCGTAGTCCGAAACGTGGAGGGTGACGATTTTGTCCGCCAATTCCCGGAAATAGGCCCGGTTGTCCTCCCCCAGACTGTGGTTCAGGTCAAAGCACACCCGCAGCCGGTCGTTTGCCGACACGATCCGCTTCAGCTCCGCCGCCCGGTTGCCCAGGCAGGTCCGGGGCAGATTTTCCACGGCAATTACCGCGCCGTAACCGGCGGCAAAGTCCGCCAGGTCGCTCAGCACCTCCATGGACCGGCACAGGGCCTCCTCCCGGGTCTCCGGCGCGTTGGGTTCGCCGCTGGGGTGGACCACGAACTTGTCGATGCCCACCGCCGCAGCCCGGCGGATGATGTTCTCAAAGTGTGCTTTCGTAAACCGCCGCACCGCCCCGTCCGGGGAGGCCGGATTGAGCTGCTCGAAGGGGGCGAAGGGCAGATGCAGCGACCACAGCCGGATGCCGCAGCCGTCGGCCATGGCCTTCACGCCCCGGAAGTCGAAATCCTCCGGCATGTCCGCCAGGGCGCTGGACGACAGCTCCACCGCCTGAATTCCGCCGTCGGCCAGGGACCGCAGGAAGTCCGCCGTCGGCTCCCCGTGGCGGTTGATGGATAATCCAATTTGAAGCATAAAAATTCCTCCTTACAGGCCCGCATCCGCCGGATGCAGGCGGACGCCGTCGGCCGTTAATTGACGCTGTAAATTCTCCGCCTTCAGCGACGGGAAGTCGCCGGTGAGGGCGGCGGCGGTACCGGCCGCCTGCCCGGTGACGGCGCAGTCCGGAATCACCCGGGTAATGTCCCACATGGCGTCCGTCACGGAAATGCACCGGCCTGCGGTGATCAGATTGGGTACCGTGCCGTACAGGCACCGGAAGGGAATCTCGTACACCGGCCCGTTTTTCCGCCAGTCGCTGACCATGCCAATGCTGTCCGGGAAAAAGGTCCGGATCTGGGTATCGTCCAGCGTATAGGCCCCGGCAATCCGCCGGGTCATCCGGATCTGGGGAATCGTCGCCACGGTGGCCAGTGCGTGGCCGTCGGAAATGCCGCCGTGCTTCAGGAAATCCCGGAGCAGGTTGGCGTGGGAGTCGCAGACCATATCGCTCAGCTCCTCCGCCTCCAGTCCCCGGTAGCGGCGGCGGGTATCCGCGGCATCTGCCGACTTCTGCTTGTCCGGCACGTCGCTGAAGCCCAGCATATGCAGATCAAAGCCGCCGTCCCGCTGCTCGTAGTACCAGGAAGCCAGCACATTTCCCTGACGGAACGTTTCCGTTTCCGCTCCGGCGGCCCGGCACAGGTCCGCATCGCCGGTGGCGTCCACAAAGGACCGGGCGGTAAAGGCCTGACGGCCGGTTTTGTTCTCCGTCACCACCGCCGTAATCCGCCCCTGCTCCGTCATCGCAGCGCAGAGGGTGGTGCCGTACAGCAGCGTCACGCCGTTTTCCAGCAGTAGCTGCTCGCAGAGGATGGCAAACATCTGGGCGTTGAAGCGGACTTCAAAACGCTCCGTCAGCCGCTCTGCCTCCCTGCCCGGCGTCAGCCAGGCACTGTCGGTCCGGCCGTGCCAGCGCTCCATCCCGTGGCGCACCGACAGACGCAGCAGCTCCTCGGCAATGCCAAACGACACCTGATGCCCCATGCCGTCGCACAGCGGCAGATAAATGGTCACCAGTCCCGCCGTGGCCAGTCCGCCCAGCAGAAAGCCCCGCTCCAGCAGCAGCGTCCGGGCACCGGTTCGGGCGGCGGCCAGCGCCGCGCTGACCCCGGCCACACCGCCGCCGCAGACGATCACGTCATACTCCCCCGCCACCGGCAGGTTCTTTGCTTCTTCCCGCAGTTCCATCTCGTCAAATCTCCTTAAAAATAAATCCGATTCTGGTAAAAGGTCGGCAGCCCCTCCCGGTACAGGTGGGAGTCATTGGACAGCGTCAGCACCCGGGGCAGGACCTCCGGCGCGTTCTCGTCGAAATGAAGCACCGTCATATTGGAATGGCTCATCCCAAAATGGGTGCAGAACAGGGGCCGGGGAATGTCCAGCACCTGGGACAAAAAGGCCATGCCGAAGCCCTCGTGGGCAAACAAAGCCACCCGGTCGGTGTTGTGGGGCCGCTCCGCCCGGTACATCCGGATTTCGGGGTCGTAGCGGTAGCCCAGCTCCGCCAGAAAGGCGTGGGTTTCCCGCCGGATCCGGGCTTCCCCCTGGGCCGTTTTCCGTCCGGCGAAAATCGGGTGGGACAGCCAGTTGTCCCCCAGCGCCCGCATTTCCGGGCTGGCGTAGAGTTTCTGCATGGAGGGCGTCGTAAAGTCCCAGCGGACCGCCTGATCCGCCGGGTCGGGATAGGCGTATTCCTCCCACGCCCGGCTTTCGTGGCACCAGTCCAGCACCGTCATGCCGATCCGCATCAGCTCGCAGGTAGGCTGGGCCGTCTGGATGGCCCGGGTGGAGCTGGAGGCAAACACCCGATCAATGCCGTACAGGGCCAGCCGCTTGGCCACCGCGTCGGCCTGCCGCCGGCCCAGCGGCGTCAGGCAGTCCGGGTCATAGGTGGGGTATCCGTGGCGAACGTAAAACAGCAGCATAACACTCTCTCCCAGCTTCGCAGAATTACCCACACTGTAACATATTCCCCCCGGCCCGTCAAGCCAAAATGCATAAAAAAGCTCCGGCCTTCTGACCGGAGCTTTTCGCTGCAATGTTCTGTTCGGGAAGGGACCGGTACTGCACCTGTCCGGGCAAAAGAATGCGCCGGGCGCAGAGGTACTTGTCCGCGTAATAGTCGTCGTCCAGGCTGGAATACCGGATGCCGTCACTGGCGGCATGGATAAACTGATTGTCACCGGCGTAGATGCCCACATGGCTGGTAATGGCGCCGTCGTTGGTGGTGGCGCAGAAAAATACCAGATCGCCGGGCTGCAGATCCTCCCGGTTCACCGCCACGCCGCTGACCAGCTGGGTATCGGCGGTGCGGTTGATGGTGTAGCCCATCTCGTCGTAGATGTACTTGACAAAGCCGGAGCAGTCAAAACCGCTGGGGGACATTCCGCCGTAAACATAGGGCACGCCCAGCTGCTCCTCCGCCAGGGCCAGAACCTTGGCCCGCAGCTTCCGCAGCTGCTTGACCCCCACGCCGGGGATCACGTCGGTGGAGGGCGCGTCGGCCATGCAGGACACATACAGGCAGCCGTTCTCGTCGGCCTTGACCTGGCTTTTTTCCAGATAGGCCGTCATGCCTTCGATTTCGATTTCATAATAGGAATCGGTCTCGTCCAGCACCGTCAGCGCCGTGCCGTTTTCCAGCTTGCCCACCGCCAGATACCGTTCGCCGGGACCGTAATACACCGTCGCCGCCAGGCGATCGCTTTCGTTCAGCTCAATATCCGCCATCACCGCCGACACCGGCAGCGCCGCCAGCATCCAAAGCGTCAGGCATCCCAGGATCAGGCAGAGCATCCGTCTGCCGCATTTATGAAAATGGCTCATCCGCTGCGCCGTCCTTTCCAAGCCGCAAATCGTTGCGAATAGTTACAACATGTTACGAAGTATACCACAGGCGGCGCAGGTTGTCAAGCCCAATTTCCGGAAATCTGCGTTCTTTTCCCGCGTAATTCCGGCCCGTTTCTGGAAAAGGCGGCGTTTTGATAACAAAAACGCAATTTTTACGTTTTGTTTTCCTGGATTCTCGCTTCGTTTGTCCGCGTAAAGCAGACATTTATCCGCAATTTGCGAACAGATTCGACACGCCACCTTCCGGCCATGAAAAAGCCCCGCTGCCGCAAGGCAACGGGGCAATGTAGGGCAGGAATTACAGATATTTCTTGACGGATTCGGACGCCAGGGCCGGATCGTCGGAAACGGTCATGGTAATGTTCATGCCGTTGTCTTCCGCAAACTTGGCGCACCACTCGACGAACGCTTCACCGGCGGCGCGGTCGCTGCCGATGGTCTTGTACAGATTGTCAATAAAAACATGGGTAATATCAAAGTTACCGGCATGCAGACCGCTGAGCAGGCCCTTGAGCATATCGGGGTTGGTAATGCCGTACTCTTCGGAATCGACCAGGCGGACACGGTAGTTGATGTCGTAAGTCAGCTTCTTGCCGTACTCGATGCAAACCACGTCGCCGCTGGCGTTGGCCGCGGTTTCGCTGATGGCTTCGATCAGCTTCTTGGTCTTGCCGGAGCCTTTGAGGCCCATAATAACATGAATCATCGGGTTCTCCTCCTTTGCTGTGCCATTTCTGGCTACAGTGTTATTTTACCAGCTGCAGCAGGAATTTGCAACTGCTTTTTTTACATTTTTCACAAATGTTTTTGACACAGTGCCTGCGTCTTATTTATCCTCGTAGCCGGGCTTGCCCAGGAGCTTGAACATATTGCGCTTGTAGAACTCCACGCCGGGCTGATTGAAGGGGTTCACGCCCAGCATATAGGCGGAAACGCCGCAGGACAGCTCCAGGAAGTAGAACATTTCGCCCAGCTTGGCATCGTCCAGCTGGCCCATATCCATGGTGATGACGGGCACGCCGCCGTCCACATGGGCCGCCAGAGTGCCCAGGAAGGCCTTCTCGTCCACGAAGTCCAGCGTCTTGCCGGCCAGATAGTTCAGGCCGTCCAGATTCTTGTAGTCGGAGCCGATGGTCACCGTCTGCTCCGGCGCGTCGAAGCGGACCATGGTCTCGTAAATGTTCCGCTCACCCTGCTGGATCATCTGGCCCAGAGAGTGGAGGTCGGCGGTGAACTCGGCGGTCACCGGGAAGATGCCCTTGCCGTCCTTGCCCTCGGACTCGCCGAAGAGCTGCTGCCACCAGCCGCCGAACATCTTGAAGCCCGGCTCGAAGGATTCGAACAGCTCAATGGCCTTGCCCCGGCGGTACAGCAGGTTCCGCACGGCGGCGTACAGCCACACGGGGTTTTCAAAGGAGCGGATGTTGTAAGCTTCCTTGGCCGCGGCCGCACCGGCCATGACCTTGCGGATGTCAATGCCCGCCACCGCCATGGGCAGCAGGCCCACCGCCGTCAGAACGGAGAAACGGCCGCCCACATTCGGCGGAATAATGAAGGTTTCCCAGCCCTCTTCCGTGGCCATCTGGCGCAGCGCGCCCTTCACGGGGTCGGTAATGGCGTAAATGCGCTTCTTGGCGCCGTCGGTGCCGTACTTCCGCTCCAGCATCCAGCGCAGGGCGCGGGTGGCGATGGCCGGCTCGGTGGTGGTGCCGGACTTGGAGATAATGGCGATGGAGAAATCCTTGCCCTCCAGCAGGCGGCACAGCTCGTTCCACGCCCGGGTGGACAGGCCGTTGCCCGCGAAGTAAATCTGGGGATCGCCCTTGCCCTTGCCCACGTTATGGTTGGTGCCCTGCATCAGCTCGATGGCCGCCCGGGGTCCCAGGTAGCTGCCGCCGATGCCGACGACCACAAACACGTCGGAGGATTCCCGGATCCGGTCCGCCGCCAGCTGGATGCGGTGCATTTCCTCGGTCTCCTCGGACTTGGGCAGGTCCAGCCAGCCCAGGAAATC
>CAJLCS010000009.1 GCA_905205195.1 uncultured Eubacteriales bacterium | reverse complement strand
CGCTGCGGACCGCCTTGTCCGGGCTGCCGCCGTATTCCAGCCAGGAAGAATTGTGGTAATACTCCACCCGGCTGATCAGCTTGGAGAAGCAGAAGGACGCGGTAATCTTCAGCTTCATTTCCGGCCGGTTTTCCGCGTCCCGGCCCCGGCGCTCCGTTTCCCAGAACACCGGCATGGTGAAGGCATTGTCCCCCACCAGCTCCTCGACGTATTCCCGGATGCCGCCGGGATAGCAGAATTCCTCCGTCTCGAACTTGCCGCCCACCTGATTGCGGAACCGGAAGGTAATGCCCTGATTCACCACCGCCTGACGGCGCAGTACGTCCCGATAGTATTCCACCGGAATGTCAATGTCGGTAAATACCTGCCGGTCCGGCCGCCAGTGAAACAGGGAGCCGGTCTTTTTCCGGTCCGTCGGCTGCTTTTTCAGGCCGCCGATGTTGCGGCCCTTTTCAAAATGCAGATCGTACCGGTACCCGTCCCGGCGAATGGTGGCGTCGAAAAATTCGGAAGCGTACTGGGTGGCGCAGGAGCCAAGGCCATTGAGGCCAAGGGAATACTCGTAATTTTCGCCGTTTTCGCCGTACTTGCCGCCTGCGTACATTTCGCAGAACACCAGTTCCCAGTTGTAGCGCTTTTCCTTCTCGTTATAATCCACCGGACAGCCCCGGCCGAAGTCCTCCACCTCGACGGACAGATCTTCATAGCGGGTCACGATGATGGTGTCGCCGTAGCCCTCTCTGGCCTCGTCGATGGCGTTGGAGAGGATTTCAAACACCGCGTGCTTGCACCCCTCCAGATCGTCGGAGCCGAAAATCACCGCCGGGCGCTTGCGGACCCGCTCCTCGCCCTTGAGCATGGAGATGCTGGAGTTGCCGTATTCTTGCTGTTTTTTAGCCATTTTCTCAGTTCCTATCGTCGTTATCCATTTGATTCGTTCTTATTATACGCATTTTGGGAACTCCTGTCAACCGGGAAGAAACTGCCGGAACGCCGTGGGCAGCGCGGATTCGGCCTGGATTTCCTCCGGCGTTTTCCATTGAAATTTCCCCTCCGGCGCCGCCGCTTCCAGATAAACGCCCCGCATCTTCCAGACGATGTGGGTGAAAATATGCGTCCGCTCCACCGTGTAGTACAGTTGCCGGGGATGCAGGCCCATGGCCTCCGCCGCCGCCAGCGCCTGGGGCGCTTCCAGGCGGCCCGGCACGTTGGGAAATTGCCAAAGCCCCGCCAGCAGGCCGCCGTCCGGCCGCTTTTCCAGCGCCAGCCGCCCGTCGCAAGAGACGATCAGCACCGTCTTTTCCTCCTGCCGTTTCGCCTTCTTTTCCGGTTTCACCGGGAAATTCCGGGCCGTGCCGTGAAGGGCGCCGCCGCAGAAGTCCCGGCAGGGGCATTCCTCGCACCGCGGCTCCCAGTTGGGGCCGCAGAGGGTGGCCCCCAGCTCCATCAGTGCCTGGGTAAAGGCCCCGGCCTCCCGGGGATACACCGCCGCCAGCGATTCCCGGACCTGCTTCTGAAAAGTCGGCCGGTCAATGGGCGTCAGGTCCTCCGTCAGCCGGGACACCACCCGCAGCACATTGCCGTCCACCGCCGGGGTTTTCTGCCCGAAGGCGATGGAGCAGATGGCCCCCGCCGTATAGGCGCCGATGCCCGGCAGTGCCAGCACCTGTTCATAGTCCGTAGGAAAAACGCCGCCCCAGGTGGTCTGAATCACCCCGGCCGCCTTTTTCAGATTGGCCGCCCGGCGGTAATACCCCAGCCCTTCCCAGAGCTTGTTCAGCCGGTCGTCCGGGCAGGCCGCCAGATCGGCCACCGTGGGCAGTGCCTCCAGAAAACGGGCATAGTACCCCTTCACCGCCTCCACCCGGGTCTGCTGGAGCATGATCTCCGACAGCCAGACATGGTACGGCTCCCGGTCCCGCCGCCACGGCAGGTCCCGCCGGTTTTGCTCGTACCACGGCAGAAGCACCCCGGGAAGCCGGGTCAGGCACCCGTCATTTTTCATATTGCGCCACCTCCTAACTGTTTATTTTACCCGATTTGCGCCGGTTCTGTCAAGTAAGACGGCGCGGCCCCGAAAGGCCGCGCCAAAGTATATAACAGTTTACAGGATCACGGTGCCGAAGGTGATGCAGTTGCTGTCGTGGAAGCTGTGGGCGCCGTTCATGGCCGTGCGGCAGAGGTAATACGCCTTGCCGTTTTCCGTGAAGAAGTCCACATACTGGAAGCCCACCCGGGTCGGGTCCTCCTGCCGCCGGTCAATCAGGTCCCGGTCAAGGCGCCAGTGCTCCCCGTCCTCCGACACCATCAGCGACAGCAGATTCCGGTCGCCGGTGTGATCGCCGTCCAGGATCCGGGAGGCAATGGACCAGTATTTCCCGGTTTTTTCATCGTAGCGGATCTCGAATTTGGAATAATTGGCCGGGAACGCAATGGCGTGGTCGTACCGCAGGGGCGCTTCCGGATGGTCGGGATCCACCCGGTAGGCCAGCACCCGCCCGTAATTGGGGGTGGTGCGGCTCATGTCGTAGCGCATCACGTTGTACAGCCCGCCGTGCATCGCCACCAGTGCCCCCTCGATATTACCGGTGCTGGGGCCTTCCGCCACCCCCGGCCAGGTAGGATCATACCGCACCGGCTCGCTGAAGCGCCAGTTGTCCGGGTCCATCAGGTCGCAGTCCTCCGGCGCGGACATGACCATGGGCGCATGATAGCCCCGGCCCCAGCTGCCCCATTCCAGCGTGTTCCAGATCCGGCCGCCAAAACGCAGCACTGTTTGCGGATTTTTGTGGACGCCTGCCTCTCCGTTTTTGCCGCCGCTGCCCCGCAGCAGCACCGCCGGTTCGGAGAAGGTCCGGCCGCCGTCGTCGGACCGGCCCAGCAGCAGATCGCCATACTCCGTGGACACCGCCAGCATATAAACCTCCCGGCCCCGGCAGAACAGCTTGCCCCAGAAGCAGGGAAACAGCTCGGTCTGATAATGCCAGGTGGCGCCGTCGTCGTCGGACCGGAAAATCAGCGTCAGATTCTGGGGGTATTGGGGCGCAAACAGGTCCATGGACGCCAGCAGGAAGCCGTCCGGATGCCGCACCAGCGACGGGCTGCACAGGTAGCGCCCGGAAAAGTCATAGGCCAGGTCCTCCGGATGAAGGTAATTGACCATGGTATCCACATACGCGCCGCAGCGGGCCAGCCGGACCCGGCTGCGGCCCCGGTCCCCTTCGACATAGCATTCGTAGGTCTCCCCGCAGGTCAGGCCAGTGACGGTCATGGCCGTGTCCGCCGTGGTGCCTGCCAGCCTGTATTCTTCCGTCCCCCGCAGCCGGTAAAAGACCCGGTAGCGCGCCGAGCCGTCCGGCAGCCATTCCAGCCTGATCCGGTCCGCCGCCGGGGCCACCCGGCAGACATACGGGCTTCCGCAGTCCGTAAAGGGCGGACGGTAGGGCGCATAGCTCCATGCTCTGTGTGCTTTCATTGTTCGATTTCCTCCTTCTCTTTCAAAAGCCGTTCCAGCCCGGCGCTGACATCCAGCAGCTGGTCCACCGTCAGGCGTTCATACTCCGTCAGTTTTTTCGGGTCGCAGCTCCGGGATTCCGTGGTCATGGACACCCCCAGACGGTTCAGCGCATACTTGGCCGTCACCGGGTAGGCCGGGCCTTCCGTAAAGGCCATCATGCTCAGGCAGTCCGACACCGTCCGGGCCAGATCAGGCCGGTCCCGGAAGTGATCGCACAGCCACACCGGCAGCGCGGGGCAGAAATTGGCCATAATGCCGCTGTACCCGCTGCCGCCTGTCTGCAGGCTGTGGAGCAGCGTCTGGGCGTTGGCGTTGAACAGCAGCAGCCCAGACCCCTCCAGCTGCTTCAGCCGGGCCGTCAGCAGCGCCGGGTCGCAGCAGGTGTCCTTGAAAAAGCGGAACCGCCCCGTTCCCGCGCACCAGTCCAGAAGCGCCGGTGTCAGCAGCCGCTTGTAGGGTCTGGGGCACTCGTAAAGCCCCAGGGGCACCGCCGGGTCCAGCCGTCCCAGCAGCCGGGCCCCGTTTTCCATCCACACGCCGTCCCCGTCCCCGTGGGGATCCAGCCGATTGGTCACCAGCACCACCGCGTCCACGCCGGTCTCCCCCATGGCCTGCAGCTCCTCTGCCTGCTCCTCCGGACTGTTGGCGCAGTGGCCGGAGGCCACGACGGTCATGCGCCCGGCGGCAGCCTCCGCCGTCAGCCGGGCCAGACGCAGCCGTTCCTTCCGGCTCAGGAACGCCATCTCGCTGGACTGGCACACGGCGAAAATGCCTCGGCAGCCTGCCGATGCGTAGAAGTCCACCAGACGGCCCACTGCCGCCTCGTCCACTTCTCCGCGGACAAACGGCGTAATCATGGTCGGATAGACGCCGCTTTCCATGGTTTTCATAAGAATCCCTCCCTTTTTGCAACTTCATCATAGCGCAAAAAGGGAGGGAGAGTCAATGTCCGGTTCCGCCGGAAAAATGTCCGTTTTCTACCGCCGCATACTTTTGCGGTACTGGACCGGCGGGAGTCCCTCCTGCCGGGTGAAGAATTTCGTCATGGCGTACCTGTCGGAAAAGCCGGTTTCCCGGGCGATTTCCTCCATGGGGAGGGCCGTTTCCGCCAGCAGGCGGCGGATTTTCTCCGTCTGAAGCGCCTGCTTCAGGCGGTGGGGCGTCATGCCGCAGGCGCTGCGGCAAAGCTGCTCCAGCTGGCGCTCGCTGATGGAAAACTGTCGGGCCACGTCGGCGGTGCTCAGCCCCACCGCCAGATTATCCGCCAGAAACCGCCGGATTTCCTCCATCCGGGCCGATTCCGACTTGCCGAAGGGCTCCGACTCCCGAAACATCGTCAGATCGTTCATCAGCAGCGCAAACAGCCCCTGCAAGTCCCCCCGGAGCACGTTCTGGGCGCCGAAGCGCAGGCTCTCGTCCTCCAGAATCAGCCGCACCCGGTCCGGAATCCGCTTCTGTGCCGGATGCAGCACGCCGTCGGCGCAGGCTTCCGCCAATGCCGACGCCATGTCCGGATCCGGTACGGAAAAGCCCCAGACGAATTTGGAAAAATCGGCGGACTGGGACCCGATCCGGTGCCGTTTTCCCGGCGGCAGCAGCAGATAGGTCCCCGGGACCAGATGCCGCGGCATCTGGTCCACCTCCATCCGGCTTTCCCCGGTCAGGCCCAGATGCAGCTCAAAAAAGGAGTGGCAGTGGGCCTTGTAGTTGGTCTGCTCCCCGGTGCCGAAAGCCACCCTGCACCAGAAATGCTCCAGCTCCGCCGTTCTGCCGGGCCGGTTCAGGTTCCGGCCGCTCAGGCGGCGGGATTCCTCCCGCCAGGCTTCCACCGTCAATGGCGTTCCAGGAAGGCCACCACCGGCGTGGGGTCGGCAAGGCCGTGGGGATGGTGATTGCAGCCGGGCTTCAGGAAAACCGCCAGATCAATCCCCGCCGCCCGGTAGGCCCGCTCCAGCAGCAGGCCGTTTTCCGGATAGGGGACGGTGGTATCCGCATCCCCCGCCACCATCACCGCCGGAATGCGGCTGCCGACCAGCTGGGGCAGCCGGTCCAGCGGCATATCCCGGTAGGAAAGCAGCTCCGACAGCGATTGCAGTCCCAGCGCGTCCAGAATCTCCCGGATGGTGTCCCCCTCCAGCTTGTTTCCCACGCCGAAGCCGCAGGGGCAGCTCATGTAATTCAGCACCGGCGCGTCCAGATACAGGCAGGACACCAGCTCCGGATACATGGCCGCGAACTTGATGGCAATCAGCCCGCCGCAGCTCATGCCCACCGGCACCGTTTGGGGGTTCAGGCCGTATTGCTCCGCCACCCGGCGGACAAACCGGGCTTTCCGGGCAAGATCCGGCTCCGTGCCCCAGCGATTGTCGTTTTGCAGGAAGCACAGATGGAAGCCCCGCCGCAGCAGCGGCAGCTCCACCGCCTCCGGAAAGGCGCCCCAGTACTCCGTTTTGACCATTAGCCTGCCGTTGGACGTCCCCGCTTCCGGGAAAACCACATACCCTTGCTTTCCCTCAAAAAGAAAGGATTCCAGCCGAAAGCCGTTCCAGAGTTCACTCATGATGATACGCTCCTTTTTCCTGTTTCTGCGGTTATTATAGCAATCCGTCCGGATTTTGCAACCCCATACAACGGATTTCTCTGGGTGTACCGCCGAAATAGCGCCGAAAGAGCCGGTTCATGGAGGACACGCTTTGAATCCGATCTTCTTTCCCACGCCGGGCGCCCGGGATGTCGATGCCTGCTGCCGGCCCTGTGTCCTGTCGGTGGGGCAGCAATTGCTGCTCCGGTATAACGGCCGCCGCGGCCCGGTGGAGCAAATCGGTGCCGCCGTCTGCGACAGCCAGGAGCTACCCTTCTAGTCAGTCATAAATGTCATAGTCCGTCAGCAGTACCACGCTGTCCGGATCCATGTGCAGGCCGGAAATACCGTCCCGCAGACGCTTCGTCAGCATACTCCGGTCTTCGTCCAGATCATAGCGGCGAAGCTTCTGTGTATTCCATCCGGAAACCTCCAGCGTTACGTCCTGTGGCTGCAAATTTCTGTCCTGATCGAAGCAGGACAGCAGCAGCGCATGACGGGTTCCGTCCGTAGCCGCACAGGCATAAACCGGATTGCCGTCCGTGCTGGATACCTCCTGCCCCAGCCGGTACAGTTCCGAGAACATCCGCAGGGAATAGTAGGTTTTCTGCGGCCGTTTGGTATAGAAATCAAAGAGTCCGTTGTATGCGGTACGCGGCCGGGCATCGTAGTACATCATGACGTCCACCGGCTCCCGCTGGCCTCGGCACATGGCCGCCGCCACAAACGCCGCGCCCCGCATTCCGCGGACACAGGCAACGGCATCGTCACGCCAACCGATGTGGATGGGATAGTTCCACTCATCCAGACTGGTCAGTGTATTGGTGTAGCCTTCCTCGTCCAGAATACTGCGAATCTGTCGGCACCGCATGGCCATCTGGTTCAAATCCGTCGCGTACCAGTGGAATCCGATAAAGTCCATGGGGGCCGGATCGCCGCTGCGCTTGATGTAATGCAACAGTCCCCGCAGCCACGGCTCGTTGACATAGCTCATGGCCGGGCCGCCGATCTTCAGATCCGGGAAGCAGGCCTTCAGGTGGCGGGACGCTACATCATACAGCTCGTAGAACTGCTCCGGTGTGCCGGACCAGTTGGGCTGATCTCCGTTGGCCGCAATGCCGTCCGGCTCATTCCAGATCTGCCACCAACGGATATTCCAGTGGAATCCGTTGGCCCAGCCTTCATTGTAATGCCGGATAATATGCTCGCAGATCACGGCCCATTTGTGAAAATCCTTGGGCACCAGCGTGCCGTATTTTTTCACCTCGTGCTCAATCTTGGTGCCCAGGCGGTAATAGACCTGGCAGCCCGCCTCCACGATGCTCCGGATATAGATGTCCGTCAGCACGAAGTCGTAGGAAGCAGGGTCCTCCGGGTCCGCGTCGAAATTGGGGAAAATCACATGGACGTCCACAATATGCTCTCCGCCGTAGTCCGCGCAGAACGACGCATCGTGGTTCCGGACCAGCGGGATCTCCAGCTCCCGGAAGTCCTCAAAATTGTTGGACGATTCCTCTTTGGCAATCGGGCCGTTGTTCACCGCGTGCATGGGCTTCACCGGACCGGTGACGGTTTGAAAGTTGACCTTGACGGTTTCCATGGTTGACTCCTCCTGTTTTCTTTTATGGATACCGTCATTGTACGGCGAATCTTCTCCGGAAAAAAGAAGCCGGTTGTTCAGAAGTTGTTCTGTATTAAATTTTTCGGCCTTACACCTTGACCACCGCCCCAATTATCACTATAATTCAAAGAAAAAGGAGGGCGCAGAGTTGTACTATTTTGAAGATACCGAACGCACGGGATTCCGGCTTCCCATCCACTGGGAGACGCGCACCTGTCCGCCGGCCCCCGTTTCGTCCAGAAGCTGCTTCTTGCCCCACCGCCATCCGGAGCTGGAGGTTTTTCTCGTCACCGCCGGGTGCCTGACGCTGCGGCTGGAGGAAACCGAGCTGCGCCTCACGCCGGGCAGCGTTGCCATTGCCAACCCCTTTGCCCTCCACGGCGGCCGGTGCGGCCCGGATGGTGTCACGTTTCTCTGCTGCTTTGCCTCGCTGACGGAACTGCTGCCCTATGTCCATTCCCGCATCCACGCCTGCGTCCATGAGCTGATGACGGGGCAGCGCCGCCTGCGGTCCTTCTTTCCGCCGGAGGACCCGGAAACGGCACAGCTGCTCCGGCTACTGGAAACGCTCCGCCACGCGCTGAACGTTCCCACGGCGGAGGGCGAATGTCAAGCCGCAGCGGCTGCCTTTTCCCTGTTTGCCGCGCTGTTTTCCCGTCATCTGGTCAGTGGACCGTCGGACGGACTGCGGCAGCGTGATCTGGACTTCCTGACGGAGGTCTCCCGGTATCTGGCGGCACATTATCCCGAAGAAATTTCCTCCGCCACCGCCTGCCGGGCGCTGGGTATGGAGCAGTCGGCCTTCTGCCACAAGTTTCGCAGTCAATTCGGCAGCAGCTTTTCCCGCTATCTGTGCCGCTACCGTCTGCTGCGGGCCCTCAGCCGTTTTCCGGACAGCCGTCTGCCCATCAGCCGGATCGCGGCAGAGGTTGGCTTTTCCGACTACTGCTATTTTTCCCGGGCCTTCAAGGCCATGGTTGGCCAGGCCCCGGCCGTCTATTTTCACCGTTGGTGCACACCTGCCGAAAACGAACCGGGCGCGCCGTCATTGCATTAATGCCGATTTGTAATACATGATTACGCTTTTTCATGAAATTGCTTGACCTTGTATGATAATTCTCTTATCCTTATGTTCTACACAAATATCACCTTTATGCCGTCACGCAAAGGAGGAACGATAAGCAATGAATCGAAATGATCTATTTCTGAAGAGACCGGCATCTGCATTTGGTGAAAAATGGCGCGATGGAACTCCCCTTGGAAATGGCTTGACAGGTATCAACTTATATGGCGGTATAAGTTGATTAAAGTAAAAACACAATTGTAAAACAGCAAAACCTATCTTTGAAAAAGAAAGGCCATAGAAATCCGTCATTCATTGGATTTCTATGGCCTTCTTTTTGCTGACTTTTCCATAATGTTCAACTAACGTGCCTTTTCAGTTCAGGAGGCGGTCCTCCACGCTGCGGTAGTAGGAGGGCGTCACGCCGGTGTGCCGCCGGAAAGCCTTATTGAAGTTGGCCGTGTTGTTAAAGCCGCAGGCCAGGGCGATTTCCAGAATATTCTGCTTTTCGCCGCTTCGCAGCAGCCGGATGGCCAGCTCGATCCGCTTGGTCTGGACGTGCTCCCACAGCGTGACGCCGCAGAAGCGCCGGAACAGCGTTGAAAAATAGTTTGGACTGATCCCCGCCTCCGCCGCAATCTTCTCCAGCGTCAGCGGCTCGGACAGATGGTCCTCAATGTAGGCCATGGCCCTCAGAATCCCCGGCAGCTGAGGTTCGGTGCAGCCGTCCTGCTGCCCGGCGTAGCCGTAATCCCGCAGCAGCAGCGCCGCAAGGGCGTTGACCCGGGCCGCCGCCAGCAGTGCGTACTCCGGTTTCTTTTCCAGAAGCTCCGTCTCCAGCCCTAAAAACGCCTCCCGCAGCGGTCCCGCCGCCGACGCCGGAATCCGCCCGGGAAAGGACGGCCCGTGGGCAAAGCAGAAATCCGGATGGCCCAGAAGCTCTCCGGATTGGGCCATGAACAGCCGGGGTTCCAGATGGAAATTCATGATTTCCAGCCCCGCCGGGCCGACCTCCGTGATGCAGTGGACCTCCCGGCTGGCAAAAACGAACATATCCCCCGGCGCCATGGGCACCGGCCCGGACGAAAGGGTATAGACGCCGCTGCCTTCGGTCACCAGCGTCATTTCAAACTGGGTATGGCTGTGGCGCCATAGCGTCCGCATTCCCGGCTCCACCCGCACCCGCCACATCCGGCCGAACCGCTGCCCGGAGCGGGTAGCGATTTCTCCGATTTCCCGAATGGCCTTCCGGCCCCCTTCTTCCGCCATAGTTTCACCTTCGTAACATTGTTTGCAAATTTCATAAGATATTTGATGACATCCGCCCTCAAACCGCTTACAATACAGATCGTAAAGCATCCGTCACCTTTTGTCAAACCTATTTTTTTACGGAGGAACTGCCAATGAATACCTGCTCCCGTCCCAGCGATCTGAAAATCACCGATCTTCGCTTCGTGGACATCGACGGTGCGCCCAAGCGGTGCACCATTCTGAAAATCATGACCAATCAGGGCATCTGCGGCTACGGAGAGGTCCGGGATGCCTCCAGCAAAACCTACGCGCTGATGCTCAAAAGCCGGATTCTGGGGGAAAACCCCTGCGACGTGGACCGGATTTTCCGGAAAATCAAGCAGTTCGGCGGCCCCTCCCGGCAGGGCGGCGGCGTCAGCGGCATTGAAATTGCCCTGTGGGATCTGGCCGGTAAGGCCTACGGTGTGCCGCTGTACCAGCTGCTGGGCGGCAAGTTCCGGGATGCGGTCCGGGTGTACTGCGACACCGACGTGGACGGCAAGCACACCGGCCACGACATGGGTCTGGCCCTGAAAAAGCGGATGGAGATGGGCTTCACCTTCCTGAAAATGGACCTGGGCATCGGCCTGCTGCTGGACGAGCCGGGGACGCTGAACGCCCCGCTGGGCCTTCTGGAGGACATGAAGCGCTACGCGCCCCACATTCTCAACGTGCAGGGCGGCAGCGTCACCGCCGACATGGTGCGCCGGCAGAAAAGCTATGCCCTCGTCACCACCGCCCACCCCTTCACCGGCATTCACCTGACGGAAAAGGGACTGGACTATCTGGAAGCCTACGTCCGGGATGTCCGGGATGTCATCGGCTACGACGTCCCGCTGGCGGTGGATCACTTCGGCCACGTCTGCGTGGAGGACTGCATCCGCTTTGCCCGCCGGATGGAGCGGTACAATCTGGCCTGGATCGAGGACATGATCCCGTGGATGTACACCGACCAGTACGTCCGGCTCCGGAATGCCACCACCATCCCCGTCTGCACCGGCGAGGATCTGTACCTGAAGGAACCCTTTGAGACACTGATCCGGGCCGGCGGCGTCTCCGTCATTCACCCGGATATTCTCACCTGCGGCGGCGCGCTGGAGCTGAAAAAAATCTCCGACATCGCCGACGAGCACGGCGTCGCCGTGGCCGTCCATATGGCGGAAAGCCCCGTGGCCTGCCTGGCCGCCGTCCAGACCGCCGCCGCCATGCACAACATACTGGCGCTGGAATACCACTCCGTCGATGTGCCCTGGTGGTCCGACATGGTCACCGGCATTCCCCACCCGCTGATCGAAAACGGCTTTATCCGCGTGCCGGAGAAGCCCGGCCTCGGCTTTGATGATCTCAACGAGGAGGTTCTCCAGGCCCACATCAACCCCGGCATTCCCGGCTATTTCGAGCCGACCGACGCCTGGGACTGGGAATTTTCCAACGACCGGATCTGGAGCTAATGCAACATTTTTCATTTTAAGAATGTGAGGGAAACAGCATGAAATATCAGGCGATTCCGGCACCGGACTGGCTCAGCCGCGGTGCCGTGTACCAAATCAATCCCCGGACCTTCTGCCGGGAGGGCACCCTGTGCGCCGTCACGGCGGCGCTGCCGGACCTGAAAACCATGGGCTTTGAAACCGTCTACCTCTGCCCCATCTTTCAGGCCGACGATTCTCAGGACCGGAGCTTCTGGAGCGACCGCCAGAAAAAATACGGCACGGAAAACCCAAAAAATCCCTACCGTATGAACGACTATTTCACCATCGACGAGGAATACGGCACCATGGAGGACCTCCACACGCTGATCGCGGCGGCCCACGGCCTGAAAATGCACGTTCTTCTGGACCTTGTCTATCTGCACATCGGCCCCAACGCCCCCATTCTCCGGCAGCATCCGGAATTTGCCCAGCAGGACGCCGAGGGGCGGATCGTCAACGGCCGCTGGCACTTCCCGCTGCTGGATTACAACTGCCCGGGGCTGCGGGAATACCTGTGGTGCAACATGGTGTACTACATCGGTGCCCTGGACGCCGACGGCTTCCGCTGCGACGTGGGCGACGGCGTGCCGCTGGACTTCTGGGCGGAGGGCCGCCGCCGGATCCGGGCCGTCAAGCCCGACGCCGTGCTCATCAACGAGGGCACCAACTGGCAGTACCTGCTGGAGGCTTTCGATTCCTGTTACTGTTTCGACTGGCACGAGAAGCTTTATGCCGTTTTCTGCGGCGATACCTCCCCCCGGGCGCTGCGGGAAATGAGCGAGGACATTCAGTCCAAGGCCCCGGCCGGTGCGCTGCTGCTGCGGGACATCGACAACCACGACACCGTCACCGACTGGCCCGCCCGGACGGAAATTGCCGCCGGACACGACGGCATGGAGCAGATCGAGGTCATCAACTATCTGATCGACGGCATCCCCATGGTCTACTGCGGCAACGAGCTGGCCGATGCCGCCAACATCAATATGTTCGCCAACCGGTTCCACATGGGCAGCTATGAAGTGACCGACCGGCAGAACATCGGCGACGACGGCCTGCGCCGCCGGGCGCTGATGACCCGGCTCAACGCGCTGAAGAAGGAAAGCAACCTGCTGCGTTATGGCCGCACCTTCTGGCCGGACCATGACCGGCCCGATCAGGTGCTGTGCTTCCGCCGGGAAACGGAAACGGAAGCCCTGCTGTTTGTCGGCAATACCGGCCGGGAGATGGTGACCGTCACACTGCGGGGCGACACCCCCGCCGGCGCGGTGCTGCTGGAAAACGGCTGCACCCGGATTGCCGGTGCCGCCGTCACGTTGGCGCCCCACGGCTATCTGGTATTGACCCGCAGCGAAGGAGGAAACCGTCATGCACTTTAACGACCGGAACGAAATCATCGCCCTGACGCCCCAATGGACCGGCGAACGTCTCCCCGACGGCCGCCCGAAGGTGGCCGACAAATATCTGGACGCCCTGTACGGCATGACGCTGGAGGAGGTCTGGAAGCCGATTTTTGTCCTCGGTTACGAGAATCAGTTCGTGGGCGGCGGCGTGCATCCCCTCCACGCCCTCCATGACGACGGCCGGAAGCTGGTGGGCCGGGCCGTGACCTGCTCCTTCTGCCCCACCCGGCCGGATCTGCACGCCGTCATGTTCCAGAAGGGCGCCGAGGAAGGCCGGAAGGGCAACTACAACCAGTGGGTCATCGACTCGCTGGTGGAGCGGGACGTGGTGGTTGCCGATATGTTCGACAAAATCTACAAGGGCACCTTCGTCGGCGGCAATCTGACCACCGCCATCCGGACCAAAACCAAAACCGGCGGCGCAGTGATCTGGGGCGGCGTCCGGGATGTGGAGCAGATGAAGGCCGTGCCGGATGTGCAGGTGTACTACCGGGGCATCGACCCCACCCCCATCCGGGACTACGTCATGACCGGCTTCAATGCCGTCACCAACTTCGGCGGCGCCGTGTGTCTGCCCGGCGACGTGGTGTTCGGCGCCGGCGGCGGTGTGCTGTTTATCCCCAGCCATCTGGTGGCCGACGTGGTGGACGGTGCCGCCAAAACCCACGTCAAGGACGATTTCGGCTTTGAAATGATCGCCCAGAACCGGTTCACCACCGCCCAGATTGACAAAAATACCTGGACCGAGGAAATGCTGGACCTGCTGACCGACTGGATCCGCACCGATCCCCGGGGCGAAGCCTACCGGGATCTGGACTGGTCCAAGGAATACGAGCTTGCCCGCAACGGCGACCCCAACGACACCCAGACCGCACTGTGAGGTGTGCCATGGAAAAACACGTCTACATCGCCGACTGCACGCCGGAAGGCGGCATTCTGGTGTTTGCGCTGGCGGACGGCAGGCTGACCCCCCGGCAGTTCGTCCCGCTGGACCGGCCCATGTATCTGGCCCGGGAAAACCGGACGCTCTACGCCGTCGCCCGGGCGCCCTTTGCGGACGGCGCCGACAGCGGCATTACCGCTTATCCCATCCGCCCGGACGGCACCCTCGGCACGCCAGGTCTCACGGTTTCCACGGAAGGCACCGTCTGCTGCCATCTTTCCGTCCACCGGGGGCAGGTTTATGATGCAAACTACCTGTCCGGCAGCGTGAATCTGCTGGGCGTGAAAATCGTCCGGCATCACGGCAGCGGTCCCAACCTGCCCCGGCAGGACGGCCCCCACGTTCACTATGCCGGTTTTTCGCCGGACAAGGCGTTTGTGCTGGTCTGCGATCTGGGGTTGGACACCGTTTTCGTCTACGACCGGGACTTAAACCCCGTTTCTCAGGCCCGGGTACCGGCCGGACACGGCGTGCGTCATCTGGCGTGGGCCGAGGACGGGCGCACCGTCTACAGCGTCAACGAGCTGGCCTCCACCCTGTCGGTTTTTGACTGGAATAATGGAACGCTGACCTATCTTGACACCGTTCCGGCGCTGCCGGAGAGCTTTTCCGGCGTCAATACCGCCGCCGCCATCCGGATTTCCGGCCGGACGCTGTGGGTTTCCCACCGCGGTCTGGACGGCATTGCGGAATTTGACATCGGCGGCCGGATCCCCGTCTTCCGCTGCGCCTACCCCACCGGCGGCGTATCGCCCCGGGATTTCGACATTGCCGGCGACGTGCTGATTGCCGCCAACGAAGGCGGCTCCGTCACGGTGCTGGACTGCCGCAGCCACGCCGTGGTGCAGACCGTCAGCGCCGGAAGTCCCCTGTGCGTTCTGACAGAAAAGGAGGAAACCATCTGATGACAAACGGAAAAACCGCCCTCGTAACCGGCTCCTCCCGGGGCATCGGCCGGGCCATCGCCCGGCGTCTGGCCCGGGACGGCTACCGGATTGTGATTCATTGTGCCCAAAACCGGGAAAAAGCCGACACCCTCCGCGCCGCCATCGAAGCGGAGGGCGGGCAGGCGGAGGTGCTTCAGGCCGACCTGTCCGACCTCGCCCAGACCCAGGCCCTTTGCCGGCGGCTGCCGCCGGTGGATGTGCTGGTGCTCAACGCCTCCATGCAGGTCCGCCGCCCGTGGCAGGAGATTCCCCCGGAGGAGTGCCTGCGCCAGCTGGACTGCAATTTTGTCTCCTCCCTGCTGCTGATTCAGGCCGTTGTCCCCGGCATGAAGGCCAAGGGTTGGGGCCGCATCGTGGCCATCGGCTCCGTGCAGGAGGCCAAGCCCCATCCGGAGATGCTGGTCTATTCCGCCTCCAAGGCCGCCCAGTCCAATATGGTCCACTCGCTGGCCCTTCAGCTGGCGCCGGAAGGCATTACCGTCAACAATGTGGCCCCCGGCGTCATTGACACCGACCGGAACGCGGAGGCCCTCTCCGATCCCGTCTACGCCCAAAAGGTCACCGCCACCATTCCCGCCGGCTTCTACGGCCAGCCGTCGGATCTGGCCGGGATCGTCAGCCTTCTCTGCTCCGAGGAGGGGCGCTACATCACCGGCCAGTCCATCTATGTGGACGGCGGCAAAAGCATTCAGTAAGATGCAGCATGGCCGTGGCAGGTTTGCGGCCTGACGGTATCAAAACGAAATTGGCCCCGGAATGCCTTCTTTCCGAAGTGCATTCCGGGGCCGCCTGTTTACTTCAGGAAGACGTCCCGCAGGGCGTCCAGATAGCCGGTGCCGTTGACGTCGTCCGGCTCCAGATAGCTCATTTCCGTCCACTCGTTCCAGCTGTTCACCGTCACCAGCGGTGCCGGAAGCCGGTGGGTATCCACATACTGCCGGGCCGCCAGGAAGCCCTGCCGGATGTTCTCCGGTGTGGTTTCCGTCATAATGGGGAAGGTGCTGTCGGTAAACCGGGGGTTATTGTCCCAGCCCACGGAAATATGGGGAAAATAGGGAATGTCGTAGGTTTCGTCGATCCGCTGCCATTCCCGCCGTACCTCCTCCATCACCGCCGGATAGGGCTGGGCATGGTTGGCAAAGTGGACAAACTGGTAATGGGTCATGCTGTCGAAGCCCAGAAGCGGGATGATCTCCCGGGTGGAGCCGGTCCGGCCGCTGTCCACGCCGCTGATGTCCACCGCGTCCTCCCGCCAGAGCGTCAGCTGCAAATGCAGGTTGGGAAAGCCCGCCCGGCGGACCTTGTCCCGGAAATCGTCCAGCGCCCGCCGGGTGGCGTCGATGCCGCCCAGCCCCCGGACCAGATTGCACACGTCGTAGATCATAAACACCGGGCAGCCGTCGATCTTGTAATAATTGGGCTGCACAAAATATTTGGAAATCACCCGGTCGCAGACCCGGTCGAACTCCGCCCGGGGCACGCTGCCCTTCCAGACCACCTCGTGGACGTTGCAGTTCCGCTTGTCCCACAGGCAGGTGGCGTCATGATTGGCCCACATGAGGTAAAACTTCATGTCCTGCCGGTTTTCCGCCTGCAAAAAGCCCTGATCCAGGCACTGCTCCAGAAACGGCCGGCCGTCGAACCAGTACCAGTCGTAAATAAACGTATTGACGCCGTGGGACACGGCCTGACGGATCTGAAATTCCATCACCTTGGGGTCCGCTTCGTTCTGGTAGCCCCACAGCGGACGCCGGGGAAGCACCTCGCCGGGCACCCGGCTCTGAGCCGTCTGCACGGTCTGCCACTCTCCGATCCCCTTTTCCCAGAAAATGCGGGTCCGCGGCTCGTCGCCGGTATAGGCGGGCCAGATATAGGCCGCCACATCATACTTCTGCTGCATTGCGGATTCTCCTTTTCCGGTTCCGTCTGCCGGAACCTGTCGGCATCATCTTAACAGATTTGTGGTCCGATGTCCATTCTTTTTTCCGTAATATTCCATAAAAACAGGGCTGCCTGATGAAAAGGCAGCCCTGTTTTTGTTATTGCGTGCTTCTGGCCGGATCGACCACCGCCGCTGCGTCGAACAGCGCGCTGTACTGGGAGGGATTCTCCGTCAG
The DNA here is from genome assembly GCA_905205195.1 of uncultured Eubacteriales bacterium. Lineage (GTDB taxonomy): Bacteria > Bacillota > Clostridia > Oscillospirales > Oscillospiraceae > Faecousia. The sequence continues at coordinate 24,513 of CAJLCS010000009.1, read as the reverse complement.
GCCGGAGCCGGTGACAAGAATCCGGTTCTGGCGGACGTAGTCCGCCGTGATGCTGGCCCATGCCGTGCCGCTGCCGAAGAAGTAGCGGAATCCTGCAGCCCGGAGGGCGTTATATTTGTCGCCGGAATAGGTCTCGTCCGTGGTGGCAATGTCGCTGTTCATGGCGTACACCAGCTTCCCGGTTTCGCCCAGAATCGGCGTGACCTCATCCTGCCACTGCTTCAGGTCGCCCTGAACGCCCGACAGGTCGGCTTCGTCATAGGAGATGTTGCCGTAGGTATAGCAGGCAATCTGATAGCCCGCGGCCCGCAGCGCCTCCGCCACATCCGCGGCACCCTGGACCTCCGCCTGATAGGCGGTATCGCCCAGCGATTTCTTGGCCGACGCATTGGTCCGATAGCCAAACAGGCCGTCGTAGCCGGACACCGCCACGGTGGCCTTGGCGCCCCGGGTGGAGAAGTCCGGATGCTCCGCCAGGAACTGCTCCAGCACCGGCACCAGATCATAGGCACCGGTCACCGTGCTGCCGTCGGCATTGACCAGCTCGTTGGTCAGATTTCCGGCGCCATCCACCGCCAGCTTGCTGGCAAACCCGGCGCCGTCCCCGTCCGCCTTGCCGTCGCCGTCGCCGTCCACCATGTAAGTATAGTAGTTGACGTTGGTTTCCGTCAGAATCAGCGGTTTTTTCCCGTTGGGCAGGTAAAGGGTCTTGGGTTCAAAGCCGGTGGTGCCGTCCTCCTTCTGCACCGTGGAGACGAAATCCTCCACGTTCACCAGCACATAGCCGTTGGCATACAGCTGGTCCAGAATCTTCCCGAATTCGGACACGGTGACAAAATTCCGCTGATACGCATCGCCGTAGTCGGCGTTGGCAAAGGCCCGGTCCGGATCCGCAATCAGCAGCTGGAACGACAGATTCGGCACGGCACCCAGATCGCTCCACGCCGTCACCTCCGTCTGGGCCTGGGCGTATTCCGCCCGCTTGGCCGTCAATTCCGGATACTTGGAAGCATCGCCGGTAAAGTCGTCCAGCACCGCCAGCGCCCCGTCATAGTCATAGCCCTCGGCCAGCACCGCCGCGTCGGCCAGACGCTGCTTGACCTCGTCCCGCTCCTCCTGGGCGATGCTTTCCGCCGCCAGAGAGGACTGCTCGCTGGCCTCCCGCTCGGCCTTGCTCTTGGCCGCACTGCGGCGCAGAGAGCCGGTAATGAAAATCACGATCATCAGGACGGCCAGCGCGCCGATGACCAGCGGCAGATAGGCCTCCTTAAAAATATCCCATTTACTGCGCGGTTTGCGGCGGCGCCGCTCCGGCGCGCCTGTCTGATTGCTCGGTTGTTCCTGCATCGCAAGTCCCGCCTTCCTTTGTAATCATTTGTTATTTTTTATTATAGCGGGATTCGGCAGGAAATGCAAGGCATTTCTGTCGGAAGGAAAGGATTCCCTGATAATTTCTTCAGACGTACCGCACGGAAATCTCGCCGCATTCCACCGAAGCGGTCAGGCAAATGGTTCCCTCCGTCACGTCGTTCGGCTCGCCGATGACATTCACGGCACCGAAGGCACTGCCGTCGCCCCGCAGCGCCACCCGGAACCGCCGGGGCACCTCCAGCGTCAGCTCGCCGAACCGGCAGTCCGCCCGCAGCTCGCAGCCGGGGGCCACCGCCGCCACATCCGACAGGCTCAGCCGCAAATCGCCGAACCGGACGGAAACCTCGCCCCGCTCCAGCCGGTCCATGGCAATCCGCTGGGTCTTGTCGCAGAACTGGCTGTGCACATAAAGCACGCCGTCCTCCGTCCGGCAGCTATCGGAGGACCAGTTCTCCCCCTGCCCGCTGCGGAATTTCACCGTCTTTTTCGGCCGGCGCAGAGCGTCGGCCAGCAGACTGATACCCCACAGCACCAGAAGCACCGGCACTACCAGCTTCCCGCTGACAGGCAGCCACGCGCCGAACAAATTTCCCGCCAGAAAATAGCCGCCGAAAATCAGGCAGCCCAGCCGGAACCAGGAAAACCGGGGATACAGCCCGAAGGCGCCCCAGACCACCAGCGCCGTGGGCCAGAGGACATCCCACAGCGACACCTTCCAGTTCAGAAGCACCGCGCACAGATACAGGATGCCCGCACTCAGCACCCAGACGCCGAAGGCAACGCCGTCCGCCACCTGAAAATCCCAACGGAGGTTCTTTTTACCGTCGGACGACGGCCGCGGCGGCTTTTCCTCCGTCACCTCCGCCGTATGGACCGTTTCCTGCCGCTCCACGCCCAGCAGCTCGTCGGTGCTCACGCCGAACAGCGCCGCCAGCTTTGGCAGCGTGCCGATATCCGGACAGGATTGATCGTTTTCCCATTTACTCACCGCCTGAGCCGTCACGCCCAGCCGCTCCGCCAGCTGATCCTGGGTCAGTCCCAGCCGTTTCCGATTGGCCATAATCCGTTTTCCGAGTGTCTGCTCCATGCAAAAGCCTCCTTGCTTTCTGATGGAACCATTATGGCACAGATGCCGAAAAAATGCAACAAAATGCTCGTTTACCCTACTTCCCGCCGGGTCAACCGGCAGTTGGAACGTCGCACAACCGGCGGTTGACCGGGCAAAAATACAGGATGCTCTTGCTTTTCTCCCGGCCATGCGGTATCATAACGGCATCAGAAACAAAGGAGCGGCAGCATGGAACTTCTTATCAAGCAGCGGGTCTTTTCCTGGACGGATTCCTATGACGTCTACGACGAAAACGGCCAGCCCCGTTATTTTGTCAAGGCGGAATTTCTGACGCTGGGACATCAGATTCACGTTTACGATACTCAAACTGGCCGGGAGCTTGGTTCCATTCACCAGCGGCTGCTGACCTTTCTGCCCGCCTTCGAGGTGGTGCTGAACGGCCGGATGGTCGGCTCCGTCCGGAAGCGGTTTTCCCTTCTGTTCCCGCGCTACGACGTGGACTACCGGGACTGGAGCGTGGAAGGCGATCTTCTCAACTGGGATTACGAGGTAACCCGGGGCAGCGAAACGGTGATGACCATTTCCAAGGAGCTGCTGCACTGGGGCGACACCTACACGCTGCGCTATCAGAATCCGGCGGACGAGCTGCCGGGACTGCTGCTAGTGATCGCCATCGACGCCGCCAACTGTAAGGGGTAAGAATCATGGAAAAAATCGCAAGCTTTACCGTCAATCACCTGACGCTTCAGCCCGGCCTGTACGTCTCCCGGAAGGACCGGATCGGCGCGGAAACGGTGACCACCTTTGACCTGCGGATCACCAGCCCTAACGACGAGCCGGTGATGAATACCGCCGAGGTCCACGCCATGGAGCATCTGGGGGCCACCTACCTCCGCAACGACCCCGTCTGGAAGGAGCGGGTGGTCTATTTCGGACCCATGGGCTGCCGTACCGGCTTTTACCTGCTGCTGGCCGGAGATCTGACGCCGGAGGACGTGCTGCCGCTGGTGCGGGACTGCTTCCGGTTCATCCGGGACTACCGGGACGAGATTCCCGGCGCCAGCCCCCGGGACTGCGGCAACTATCTGGATATGAATCTGCCCATGGCCAACTACTGGGCCGCCAGGTATACCGCCCTGCTGGAGCATCCATCTGCGGACCGGCTCCGCTATCCGGACTAAGGAGGAACAATTGATGAAACTCGGAATCATCGGCGCACTGGACGTGGAAGTGGAAACGCTGATCGCCAAAATGGAGCATCCGGTCTGCACGGAGCACGCCGGTTCCAAATTCTATGACGGCACCCTGGAGGGTCTGCCCGTCGCCGTCGTGGAATGCGGCGTCGGCAAGGTCAACGCCGCCGTCTGCACCCAGATTCTCTGCGACCTGTACGGCATCACCCATCTGGTCAACACCGGCATTGCCGGTTCCCTCTGCGCCGAGCTGGACATCGGCGATCTGGTGGTCAGCCGGGACGTGATGTATCACGATTTTGACTGCACCGCCTTCTCCTACGCCTATGGTCAGGTGCCCGGCACCGATGCAGCCGCCTTCCCCGCCGACGAAACGCTGATGGCCTACGCCTTTGCCGCGGCGGATCAGCAGCACATCGGTCATGCACGCATCGGCCGCATCGCCTCCGGCGACCAGTTCATCTCCTCCGCCGAAGCAAAAGCCGCCATTATCGAAAAAACCCAGGCGCTCTGCACGGAAATGGAAAGCGCCGCCATTGCCCAGACCGCCCGGCGCAACGGCGTCCCCTTCGCTATTCTCCGGGCCATTTCCGACAAGGCGGACAACAGCGCCCAGATGGACTATCCCACGTTTGAGGCCATGATTGCCCGGCGCTGCGCGGCGGTGACGCTGTCGCTTGTGAAAGCGCTGTGGGAATCTTTGGAAAATCCCTGATCGATTTGCCGAAAAAGATTGCTTTTTCCGCGGGCATTTGCTATAATCATACCGTTATACAGAAAGAAGGGACCGCTTATGGCTAACCAAAAGAAAAAATGGGGCGACCGCCGGGACGCCACCTGGCTGCGTGATCTGCCCGCCATGAACCAGATCATGCCCACCATCATGCCCAACCGTGCCGATAACGAGGCCTATATCAGCCTGGATATCGATCTTCGTCCGCTGGACGCTTATCTGGAAAAGCTGAACGCCGGACGGACGGAGGACAAGTACACCTACTTTCATCTGGTCAGCGCCGCCATCGGCAAGGCCTTTATCCTGCGGCCGAAGATGAACCGGTTTATCTGCGGGCACAAGGTGTTCATGCGGAACAAGGTCACCGTGGCCTTTGTGGTGAAGAAGAAATTCGAGGATCGCTCCGAGGAAGGTCTGGCCTTTCTGGAATATACCCCCGATGATACCATCGAATCCTTCCATCAGAAAATCATGAAGGTGATTCATGCCACCCGCCGGACCGACGTGAAGGATACCTCCTCCGGCGCCATGGATATTCTCATCAAAATGCCCCACCTTCTGATGGTTGGCCTGGTCAAGCTGATCCGGCTGCTGGACCGGTTCGGCATTGCGCCGGAATCCGTCATCGGCACCGACCCGAACCATGCGTCCATTCTGCTGAGCAACCTGGGCTCCATCGGGCTGGAGGGCGGCTACCACCATCTGGTGAACTGGGGTACCAATTCCTGTTTCGTCGTCGTCGGAAAGAAGCACTGGACCGCAGACTGCGACGAAAACGGCGCGGGTCAGCCCCATCAGGTGATCCCCCTCGGCATCACGCTGGACGAGCGGATTGCCGACGGCTATTACTACTCCGGCACCGTGGCTCTGGTGAAGGAGCTTCTGGCTCATCCGGAGCTGCTGGAGGCCCCTGCCACTACCCCGGTGGAATACGCCATCAAGCGATAACGGCTGCGCCGCCGGGAAAATTCTCCCGGCGGCGATAATTTTCTTGACAAGCCACGAATCGTATGCTAAAATACTTAGGCAATTGAAAATTTCTTTGATTCGGAGTGATACCCAAGAGGCCGAAGGGGCTCCCCTGCTAAGGGAGTAGGCGTCTAAAAAGCGCGCGAGAGTTCAAATCTCTCTCACTCCGCCACAAAGGTACGGTAGCAATGATACAATGGGCTACCGTACTTTTTTATTGTAGAAAGAAGACCACCGGCAGTGCCGGTGGTCTTCTTTCTACAAAAATACCGGCCCCGCAGTGAAGCCTTTCGCTGCGGGGCCGATATGCGTCACGGCAAGGATGTTTTCCCTTGATTTTTCCCCTTTCCATTGGTAAAATGGAGAAAATCACGAAAGAAGGAATCACTTTGAAACTGGAGACCGGACGCCCGGCCGACTGCACCGGCCGCCTCGACAAGGAACGCCGGGTTTACGATCTGCTGGACGGGCTGGGCGTTGCCTATCAGCGGGTGGACCACGCACCGGCCATGACCATGGAAATCTGCGCGGAAATCGATGAGGTATTGCAGGCCCTGATCTGCAAAAATCTGTTTCTGTGCAACCGGCAGCAGACGGAATTCTACCTGCTGATGATCCCCGGGGAAAAGCCCTTCAAAACCAAGTTCCTCTCCGCCCAGATCGGCTCCTCCCGGCTCTCCTTTGCGCCGCCGGAGGCCATGGAGCGGCTGCTGGACATCACCCCCGGCTCCGTCAGTGTGCTGGGACTGATGAACGACCTGGAAAATCAGGTGCAGCTGCTCATTGACGAGGACGTCCTCCGGGCGCCCGTCTTCGGCTGCCATCCCTGCATCAACACCTCCAGCCTCCGGCTGGCCACGGCCGACCTGACGGCGCGCATTCTGCCCGCCATGCACCACACCTACCGCACCGTTACCCTGCCCTGGGTCGCGGATATCTGAAAAGAGGACGCGATGGTCTGGATCTTGCTTGAAATGCTTCTTTTGGCTGCCGCAGCGGCGGTGCTGTCCTACCGCTGCTTCCGGGATACGTTTTACTGTGCCGAAAATCATCGGCCCGACCCCTTCGCCCCCATCCGCAGCCGCCACCAGCTGCCCTATGCCGACCGGATCCGGTCCGGAACCGCCGCCATGGCAAGCCGCCCCTGTGAAGAAATCACCGTCACCGCTACTGACGGCACGTCCCTCTTCGGCCGCTACTACGGCGGCCCTGCGGACCGGCCCCTGGCCATTTTGTTCCACGGCTACCGCAGCACCGCCTTCCGGGACTGCTATGGCGGTCTGGAATTGGCGGACAAGCTCGGCTACCGGGTTCTGGCGGTGGATCAGCGTGCCCACGGCCGCAGCGGCGGCACCGTCATTACCTTCGGCATCCGGGAGCGGCTGGACTGCCTGTGCTGGGCCGACTATGCACAGGCCCATCTGGCAAAGGGACAGCCCATCCTGCTGGCCGGTGTCTCCATGGGCGCTGCCACCGTCCTGATGGCGGCGGACCTTCCGCTGCCGGACAGCGTCTGCGGCATCATCGCGGACTGCCCCTACACGGCGCCGGACCAGATTATCCGAACCGTCTGCCGGAGCCGCCGGTTCCCCGCCGTCTGCCTGTATCCCTTCATCGCGCTGGGCGCCCGGCTGTTCGGCGGCTTCCGCCTGACGGAGGCCAGCGCTTTGCGCGCCGTGGCCGGAACCCGGCTGCCGATTCTGCTGATTCACGGGGAGGCCGACGGTTTCGTTCCCTGCGCCATGAGCCGGAAGCTTCACGCCGCCGCGCCGACCAGCACGCTGGTCACCTTCCCCGGCGCCGCCCACGCCCTCAGCCAGAAAACGGACCCGGAGCGCTACGAAGCCGCGGTCGCGGCGTTTCTGGCTGCCCTTTCCTGAATAGCAGTGCCCTGCCGGACCCGGCAGGGCACCTCTGTTAGTCTGCGTTCGGCTCCACCGTCAGCATACAGCCGCCGCAGTCGGCACTGATGGCCGTCAGCGTCACGGCCGTCTGGCCCTTGGCCGGCCGGACCGCCACGGCGATTTTCCCCATGTACATCCGCCGCCACGTCTCGCCGACCCGATGGTGGTCGCAGTGATCGGAGCCGGTGCCCACGATGATCGCCGGTTCTTCCGCGCTGAACTGAACTGTCACCGCCCCGTCCGGTACCGGACGCCCCGCTTCATCCACACATTGGCAGGTAAAGAGCGCCAGGTCTTCCCCGTTGGCCCGGAAACGGTTATCCAGCTTCAGTGTCAGCCGGTCCGGCCTTCCCGTGGTGACCCGGCGGTCCGCCGCCACCTGCACGCCCTTCCGATAGCCGCGCACCTCCAGCGTCCCCGGCGCATAGGGCACGGAAAACTCCCCGTGACCGCATGGCTCGATGGATTTCCGCGCCAGCACGGTTCCGTTGCACAGCAGCTCCAGCTCGTCGCAGTTGGTGTAGACCGTCACCGGAATCGGCTGCCCCTCCAGTCCGTGAAAATTCCAGTGGGGCACGATGTGGACCATGGGCGACTGGGTCCAATGGGACAGGTTCTGATAATAGGCCCCCTTTTCCTGCAGGAAAAGGTCCAGTGCGCCGGACTTGGAACACACCGCCGGCCATGCCGCCTCCCCCCGATGCTCCACCGCGGCCCACTGAAAGCTGCCGAAAATATACGGATGCGCCCGGAAAAATTTCCAGAACCCTTCCCGCGCCAGAAACCAGCTGTTGGTGTCCCGATCCCGGTCCCGGATGTGTCCCTGAAGGTCGGAGGGATAATTCCAGTCCCGGGTCGTGCCGGTGGCGCAGTTTTCCGACGAGAAAATCGGCTTGTCCGGGTAGGCCGCCCGAACCTTCTCAAACTGATCGGCATTGTAGTTGATGCCGATGGCGTCGCAGTCGTCAAAAATCGTAGAACGGGTAGGGTCGTTGCTCTGGGCCGCCGTGACAAAGCGGTCCGGGTCCAGGCTGCGGATCCGCCGGGCCATGGCCCTGTGAATCCGTCTGCCCATTTCGGTGGTGTGGTACGGCTCCTCGTTGCCGGTGGACCACAGAATCACGCTGGGGCGGTTCCGGTCCCGCATCACCAGCGTCTCCAGCTCCTCCATGGCCTCCTCCGAGGACCCGAACCACCGGGTCTCATCCATCACCAGAAAGCCCAGCTCATCCATGGCGTCCAGATAGGCGGTGGAGAACTGATAATGGCTGGTCCGGAACCCGTTGGCGCCCATGGAGCGGATGCGCTCCATTTTGTACCGCGCCACATTGTCCGGCACCGCCAGACCGGTCAGGCCGTAGTCCTGATGGCAGCAGACACCGCGAATGAACGTGGGCTTTCCGTTGAGAAACAGCCCCCGATCCGGATCCAGCGTCACCGTCCGGAAGCCGATGCGGACCCGGTCGTCGTCCTCCCAGCCGTTTTCCGTCCGCACCGTCACCCGGACCGTATACAGCGTCGGCGTCTCCGTGTCCCACAGCACGGGGTCGGACACCGCCATGGTCCCCCGCAGCACCGTCCGGCTCCGGGACGGCACCGTGCCGCCCGTCTCCGCCCGGGCGACTTCCCTGCCGTTCCGGTCCGTCAGCACCGCCAGCGCCGTCATGGCCCGATCTTCCTCGTCGTCACTGCGAATGGTCAGCTCCAGCGGAATCTCCCAGCGCCCCGGGGCCAGACGCCGCGCCGGGGCGTAAATGCCGTAGCGGTCAAGGAACACCGGGTCCGTCACCGTCAGCGTGACATTGCGGTAAATGCCGCCGCCCTGATACCACCAGCCTTCAAACCGCTCCGTATTCACATAGATCGCCAGCACGTTTTCTTCCTCAAACCGGACGTAGTCGCTCAGGTCCACGTCGAAGCTGTGATAGGAGGAAAAATTCCGTTTTAGCAGACAGCCGTTGATATAAATCGTGCTCTGCCCGGCAATGCCCTCAAAATGCAGCGCCACATGGCGCCCCCGGTCCGCCGGATCCAGTGTAAAATGCCGCCGGTACCAGCCGTTGCAATAGGAAACGTAGCCGTGGGCATTGTTTTCGTTGGGATTCGGGTCCTGATCGATGATGAAGTCGTGGGGCACCGTCACCGCTTCCCAGCCGCCGCCGTGAAGCGTCGGATTGCCGCCATAGGGGCCCGGCCTGTCAAAATAGCCGTAGGCCGCCGGGCCGATCAGCGCGCACTCCGTTTTGCTCTGCATATACACCGGTCCCTTGTCCTTCGGCCGGGGAACCGGAATGTCCCCCCGGTAAAAAAGCCAGCCGTCGGTCCATCGTTCTTCCTTCCGCATTGTCTTGCCTCCTTGTTTCGGATAAGGATATGGTACCATACGGCCCGGAAAATGGGAATGGAGAAATCCGGAAAGATATGGACAAAACAAACATCCCCGCCTTGACGGCCGCCGGTTTTCCTGCTACAATGGCCAGGAGGTGATACGATGCAGTACCGGAATCTGGGCCGCCCCCAGGACGACCGGCCGTCAGACTGCCGTCTTGTGAACTGCGGCTATTACAAAGAAGTGGACCTGCCGGTCCACACCGTCCGGGAGCTGCCCCGGCCGGACCATCACATGATTCTCGTCTGCCGGGGGCAGCTGGAATTCCGGATGGCAGACACACTTCACCGCGCCGAAAGCGGCAGCCTGGTCTATCTGCCGCCTCTGGCCCTTCAGGACTACACCTACCGGCCCGGACCGGGCAGCTGCTACTACTGGCTCCATTTCGACGGCGCCATACCGGATCGGCTGCTTGCCGATTTCCCGGCAGGCCTTTGCCGCCCCGGGGACCTGACGGAACTGACCGCTCTGCTGGATACGGTGATTGCCGCCTCCGGCGACGCCCCGGCACTGTTTTCTCTCACGGCCAACGGCTGTCTCCAGCTGTTTCTCGGTCGGCTGCTGCGGCAGCTGTCGCCCCAACCGGCGCTGACCGGCGCAGCGGCCCGGCTTCAGCCCATTCTCCGGGCCATGCAGGAGTCCCCGGAGGAAGCCCGTTCCAACGCTGACTATGCCGCCGCGCTGGGCATCAGCGAGTACCATTTCGTCCGGCTCTTTCGCAGCCTGACCGGCCAGACACCCCACCGCTACCGGATCGGCATTCTGATGCAGAAAGCGCGGCAGCTTCTGCTGGATACGGACCTGAACGTCAGCGAAATTGCCCAGAGCCTGAACATCGGCGACGCGCTCTATTTCAGCCGTCTGTTCAAAAAGGTCTGGGGCGTCTCCCCCAGCCGCTGCCGCGCCGCCTATACACAGAAAAACGTCCGCCTGTGAATCATGACAAACTTTGCCGCCCTGCGGGTTGCCTGCAGGGCGGCAGTCTTTTATTGCACCCGGTTGACCACCAGAATGGCCACACCCAGAATCACAAGGATGGCGCCGGTGACCCGGTTGAGGGTTTCCGGCTTTGCCTTATTGGCAAACACGGCCGCCAGCTGGGCAAACACCAGCGTGCTGACCACGCACAGCGCCAGCGCCGTCAGATCCGGCATACCGCCGATGGCAAAGTGGCTCACCGCACCGGTCAGGGCTGTGGCGCTCATAATGAACACGCTGGTGCCCACCGCCGTTTTCAGCTCGTAGCCCAGCACCGAGGTCAGCACCAGCAGCATCATCATGCCGCCGCCCGCGCCCACAAAGCCGCAGACAAAGCCCACCACCGTCCCGCAGACCACGGAACGGATGGCCTTCTGGCCTGCCGTGGCCACTGCCAGCCGCTTTTTCGGTGCCAGCACCGGCTTGACGATGAATTTGATGCCGAGCAGCAGCGTCATCACCGTGGAGAAGCTGCCCATGGTGGTCTTCGGCACCCGGCTGGCCACATAGCTGCCCACCAGCGTGAAGCACAGCACCGCCGCCATCATAATCAGGCCGTTGCGGATGTCCAGATTCTTATTCCGGCCGTAGGTCACCGCCGAAACCGCACTGGCCAGCACGTCGCTCGCCAGCGCAATCCCCACCGCCAGATAGGGATCCATGTGCAAAAACGTAATCAGCATGGGGCTGATGACCGCCGCCGCGCTCATGCCCGCAAAGCCGGTGCCAAGGCCCGCGCCAAGACCGGCCAGGACGCAAATCAAAACCTTCAGCATTTTCCCCGCTCCTGTTTTCCGAGTTGAATCAAATTTTCTTCCACTTTTCCGAACACCCGCTCCATGGTTGCCAGTTCTTCCTCCGTAATGCCCCGGCGCAGCGCCGACGCAAACTGCCGCTGCATTTCCCGGCCCGCTTCGATGACCGCCGCCGCCTGCTCCGTGGGGACAAGGCGGTGCTTCCGTCGGTCCGCCGGGTCCGGCGTCCGGGTCAGCAGGCCGTTTTCGATCAGCATCTCCACCGACACCGACGCAATGCCGCTTTTGATGCCCCGCAGGCTGCACACATCCCGGGCCGTGTTGTGATCCGGATTGTTGGCGCAGAACAGGAGAATGTCAAAGCACGTCTGGTTGATGCCGTACTTCCGGCAAACCGGCAGGCACCGGACGGCGTAGCTGTTGGCCAGCTTTTTGCCCAGGGCCAGCATCTGAATGGCTGCCATTTTCTCACCTCAATTTATCTAGTATTAGAATATTCAATAGTATAGCATTCTGCTGCGGTTCTGTCAAGTAAAAAAGCGCTGCCCGAAAAGGCAGCGCTTGAGGGTTACTGAATATGAACATGGTTGTTGATATGATCCTGGCAGTAGCAGTAATAGCCCTTGCACTTGGAGCAGTAGCGGAATTCCAGCTCTGGATTGCTCACATCGGTCCGGCCGCAGACCGTGCATTTGTGGGTATAGGGCGCCTTCACCGTGGCCGTGGTCGCCTCGTAGGACCCGGCCGTGGGGAAGGGAATGGTCTTGGCCTGCTTGCCGGTGCCGGTCGCCTTGCGCCCCAGCCGCCGGGCATTGGCCCGCCAGGACACGGGGAGCAGGTTCAGGGCCTCCTTCCCGAAGAACAGGAAATAGTTGGCCAGCGCCACCAGCGGGAACAGATTCTGCATGGTAAACGGCGGAGTAAACACGCCGATCAGAATCAGCACCAGATCCAGCAGCGCCAGAATCCATGCCCGCACCGGGATGATATAAAACAGCAGGAACTGGGCGTCCGGGTACAGGGTGGAATAGCTGAGAACCAAACTCAGATTCAAATAGAGCACATTGGCCTGGCAGCCGAAAATCATGGAATACACATCCATCATCACAATGCCGGTGAGATAAAACAGGTTAAAGCGCAGTGTCCCCCACCGGTTTTCCACCGCCCGGCCCAGGGAAAAGAAGCACAGCAGGCCGATCAGCGTAAACAGGATACCGCTGCTGCTGTAGGTCAGGCAGTAGGAAATCAGCCGCCACACCTGCCCCTGCAGAATCAGGTCTCGGTCAAAAACCAGCACGCTGTACAGGACCGGATTATGGGTCATCAGGGTAATCAGTGCCACCAGGCCGCTGCCGAGGCAGAGGTAGAGCATCAGGTTGGGAATGCCTTTATTGCGGTTGCGATAGCAAAACCGGTCAAACCGGCTGCGAAGATTCTTCAAAGAACTCAACTCCTGCGGAAAAGATGGTATTATTTTATCAGCAATCCGGTCAAAAGTCCATAGCGGAATCGTGAACATTTTGCCGCAATGCAAGCGCCTTGCATTTTTCCCGCCGTCATGCTATGATGACACTATCCGATCAAAGGAGGAACCGCCATGAAACCGACCTATCTGATGGCGCTGGACGCCGGAACCACATCCAACCGATGTATTCTCTTTGACCGCAGCGGCAGCATCTGCGGCGCCGCCCAGAAGGAATTCACCCAGATTTTCCCCCATCCTGGCTGGGTGGAGCATGACCCGGAGGAAATTTTCGCCACCCAGCTGGAGGTGGCCCGGCAGGCCATGCGGGGCATCGGCGCCCAGGCCGCCGACATTGCCGCCATCGGCATCACCAACCAGCGGGAAACCACTGTGGTCTGGAACCGGCATACCGGCAAGCCCATTGCCAACGCCATCGTCTGGCAGTGCCGCCGGACCGCCGCCTTCTGCGACCGGCTCCGGGAAACCTGGGCCGAACCGATCCGGCAGAAAACCGGCCTTGTGGTGGACCCCTATTTTTCCGCCACGAAAATCCGCTGGCTGCTGGACCATGTGCCCGGCGCCCAGGCTCAGGCCGAGGCCGGGGACCTGCTGTTCGGCACCGTCGAAACCTGGCTGATCTGGAAGTTCACCGGCGGCCGGGTCCATGTGACGGACTACTCCAACGCATCCCGGACCATGCTCTTCAATCTCCGCACCCTTCAATGGGACCGGGAGATTCTGAACCGGCTGCATATCCCCGCCGCCATGCTGCCCACGCCGGTGTCCTCCAGCGCCGTCTACGGTGAAACCGCCGCCGAATTTTTCGGGGCGCCCATTCCCATTGCCGGTGCCGCCGGTGACCAGCAGGCCGCCCTGTTCGGCCAGACCTGCCTGAATCCCGGCGACGCCAAATGCACCTACGGCACCGGCGCTTTTCTGCTGATGAACACGGGCAGCACGCCGGTGTTCTCCCAAAACGGGCTGGTGACCACCGTGGCATGGGGACTGGACGGCGACGTGACCTATGCGCTGGAAGGCTCCATTTTCGTGGCCGGTGCCGCCATTCAGTGGCTCCGGGACGAGCTGCGGTTCATCGAATCCGCCTCGGATTCGGAGTACATGGCCAAAAAGGTCCCCGATACCGGCGGCTGCTATGTGGTCCCCGCCTTCACCGGCCTCGGCGCTCCCTATTGGGACGCCTACGCCCGGGGCTGCATCGTCGGCCTGACCCGGGGCGTCAACAAATACCACATCATCCGGGCCACGCTGGACTCCATCGCCTATCAGGTCCGGGACGTGCTGGCCGCCATGGACGCCGACGCCGGGCAAAGCCGTGCCAGCCTGAAGGTAGACGGCGGCGCCGCCGCCAACAACTACCTGATGCAAAGTCAGGCCGACCTCTGCGGCTGCACCGTGCTGCGCCCCCGGTGCGTGGAAACCACCGCCGCAGGCGCCGCCTATCTGGCCGGACTGGCCGTGGGCTTCTGGGGCAGCGTGGAGGAGATCCGGAGCCTCTGGGCCGAGGACCGGGCCTTTGTGCCGGAGCTGCCGCCGGAGCGCCGCCGTGAAATGCTGGCCCTCTGGCAGAAGGCCGTGGCCTGCGCCGCAGGCTGGGCAAAGCCGTAAATTCCGACCGAAAAAGCCTCGCAGAGTTCGTCGCCCGCAGGCGACGAAGCGATCAAAATGATGTTCTCCGGCAGCGTGTACGTCGGAGAACATACTTATCGGGCTGCAAGCGTGCTAATCGTCCGCCTTTGGCGGACGATTCGCACGCAATCCTTTTGTCGGAAAAGCCCGAAGGGTTTTTCGACAGTCTAAAAGCCTCCGATGCAGACTCAGACCTGCATCGGAGGCTTCCTATTTCCATTCACAGCCAGCCCGCATCCTCGGACTCGGCCTTGCGGTTACGCATCAGCAGCGCCTGCACGGCTTCGGCAGCCGGGACGCCCTCGTAGAGCACCCGATAGGCCGCATGGACGATGGGCATTTCCACGCCCTGCCGTCCCGCCAGCATCCAGGCCGATCGGGCCGCGTAATAGCCCTCCACCACCTCGCCGTCGGCCGTCATCGCCGCCTGGGGGCTTTGCCCCTGACCGATCAGAATACCGGCCCGGCGATTCCGGGAGTGCATGGAGGTGCAGGTGACAATCAGGTCCCCTACCCCCGCCAGACCGGCGCAGGTGTCCTTGCTGGCGCCCATGGACAGGCCCAGCCGGGCAATTTCCGTCAGGCCCCGGGTCATGAGCATGGCCTTGGTGTTGTCGCCGTAGCCCATGCCGTCGGAGATACCGGCGCACAAGGCGATGACGTTTTTCAGCGCACCGCCCAGCTCCGCGCCGACAATGTCCGGGCTGGTGTACACCCGGAAGGTGTCCGACATGAAGGCGTCCTGCACCAGCTCCGCCTTTTCCCGGTCCGGCGACGCCGCCAGGCAGCCGGTGGGGATGTTCCAGGCCACCTCCTCGGCGTGGCTGGGGCCGGTGAGGGCCACCACCGGGCGGTCCGTTTCCTGCGCCACCACCTGACTCATCCGCAGCAGCGTCTCCGGCTCGATGCCCTTCGTCACGGAAACCAGCACCGCCCGGGGATCCAGCGCCGGTGCCACGGTGCGGCAGACGGCGCGGATGGCAAAGGACGGACTGGCCATCACCACCAGACCACAGCCGCGGACACAGGCAGGATCGCCGCTGACCGTCAGCTCCGGGGGCAGCGTCACGCCATCCAGCATGGGATTGACCCGGCTCCGGACCATTTCGGCCGCCTTCGCCGGATTGTGGGACCACAGCGTCACCTCATGGCCGTTGCGGCACAGCACCATGGCCAGCGCCGTGCCCCACGCACCGCTGCCGACCACGGCGGCCTTCACGAGCGGCTCCCTTTCTTATGCAGCACGGTTTTCGTTTCCTTCCCGTGGAGCAGACGGCCGATATTGGCCCGGTGCATCACCACGGCCAGCACGCCGATGAAGATGCCTCCCGCCATCACCAGCGGGCGGTCATGGTGCCACAGGATAAACAGCACCGCATAGGTCACCGCCGCCAGAATGGAGCCGAGCGACACATACTGCGTCGCCAGATACGCCAGAAGAAACACGGCCAGAATCGCCAGCGCAATCCGCCAGTCCGCCACGGCTGCAATGGCCAGCCCGCACAGGATGCCCTTGCCGCCCCGGAAGCCCAGCAGCGCCGGGAAATCATGCCCCAGCGTCACGGCCACGCCGCCCAGCAGCACGCCTTCCAGATAGTAGCCATAGCTCTTGAGCATCAGGCCCGCCACCAGGCAGGCGCAGACCGCCTTGATAAAATCGATGGCCAGCACCAGCAGGCCGTGCTGCACGCCGTAATTCCGGACGAAATTGGTCAGCCCGGCGTTGCCGCTGCCGTGGCTGCGGACATCCTCGTGGACCACCAGTGCGGAAATGCACACGGAGCCGTTCAGATTTCCCAGAAGATAGGCCGTCAGTGCCGCCACCAAAACGGAAAACCACATAATTACGATTCCTCCTTATCGCCCTTCTGGCGGATGGTGATCCGCACCGGCGTGCCCTGCAGGCCAAAGACTTCCCGGATCTGGTTTTCCAGATATCGCTGGTAGGAAAAATGGAACAGCCGGGCATCGTTGCAGAAAATCACGAAATGAGGCGGCTTGGTGCTTGCCTGGGTCATGTAATAGATCTTCAGACGGCGGCCCTTGTCGGAGGGCGGCTGCACCCGGGCCGTGGCGTCCGCCAGCACGCTGTTCAGCGCGCCGGTGGTGATCCGCATGGTGTTCTGGGCGTAAACGTTCTGAATCACGGGAAACAGCCGGTCCACCCGGGCACCGGTCAGCGCCGACAGGAACACGATAGGGGCGTAGGTCATATAGCTCAGGCCGTTGCGGATCTCGTTTTCCTTGTCCCGCATGGTGTTGGTTTCCTTGTCCGCCACCGCGTCCCACTTGTTCACCACAATCACGGCCGCCTTGCCCGCCTCGTGGACCAGACCGGCGATTTTGGTGTCCTGCTCGGTGACGCCGTCGTTGGCGTCGATGAGAATCAGGCACACGTCCGCCCGCTCGATGGCGTTGATGGAGCGCATATTGGAGTATTTCTCGATCTGATCGTCCACCTTGCTTTTCCGGCGCATTCCGGCGGTGTCGATCAGGCAATACTTGCCCGTCTCGTTTTCAAAGGCGGAATCGATGGCGTCCCGGGTGGTGCCCGCCACATTGGACACAATCACCCGTTCCTCCCCCAGAATCCGGTTGAGCAGGCTGGACTTGCCCACGTTGGGCTTGCCCACAATGGCGACCTTGATCACGTCGTCGTCCTCTTCCGGCCCCTCGTCCTCCGGCAGATGCTCCAGGCACCAATCCAGCAAATCGCCGGTGCCGTGACCGTGGACGGCGGACACCTCAAACAGGTCCCCGATGCCCAGCGAATAAAAATCGTACACATCCGGATTCACGGGGCCGACGGAATCACATTTGTTCACCGCCAGCGCCACGGGCTTGCCGCTCTTTCGCAGCATGGTGGCCACATCCTCGTCCGCCGCCGTCACGCCGGTGCGGACATCCGCCACCATAACGATACAGTCGGCCAGCTCGATGCCGATTTCCGCCTGACGGCGCATGAATTTCAGCATATCGCTGTCGGTGCCCGGCTCGATGCCGCCGGTATCCACCAGAGAAAAGGTCCGGCCGCACCACTCGCAGTCGCCGTAGATCCGGTCCCGGGTCACGCCGGGGGTATCCTCCACAATGGAGGTGCGCTGTCCGGTGAGTTTATTGAAAAGCATGGACTTTCCCACATTGGGCCGCCCCACAATGGCGACCAGAGGCTTTGCCATGGCAATCGCTCCCTTCTTAACCTTGAAGTTTTTTCTTATTATGGCACAGATTGGCCGCAAATGCAACCTATCACTGGCCGTTCATATAAGTTTTACAAAGGAAATCGCCCAAACAAGGAAAAAGAGGAAGGCAAAAGCCTTCCTCTGCGTTTCCGCTTTTCCTGCCTTAGTCAGCCTTGGCAGCCAGGACCTGACGACCGTTGTAGGTACCGCAAGCCTTGCAGGCTCTGTGGGGCATGACGGGCTCACCGCACTTGGGGCACACGGTCACGCTGGGAGCGGACAGCTTCCAGTTGGAGCCACGGCGCTTATCGCGGCGGGCCTGGGACACTTTACACTTAGGGACAGCCATGGATGACACCTCCTTGGTCAAACTGCTTTTCTACAGCATTCTGAAATGGGTTTTACTTGTTGAGAAGCTGCTTTAAAGCAGCAAATCGGGGATCCGGCTCCTTCCGGCAATCACAGGGGCCGCCGTTCAGATTTTTCCCGCACCGGGGACAAATCCCCTTGCAGTCCTCCCTGCACAGCAGCTTGGAATCCAGATTCAGCACAACCACCGTCCGGACAATGTCCTCCAGATCGGCGTTGTCTCCCTCCAGAGGGAATACCCACTCGTCTTCGTCCTCCTCGTTGGACAACTCCGTGACCAGAACCACGTTCATGGGAATTTCCACAAGCCGGTCGAAATCACCGGCGCAGCGGTCACAGACACCGTGGATGGTGGTGCGGACGGTGCCGGTCATCACCAGCACACCGGCGGTATTCCGCACGGTCCCGCTGGCCAAAACCGGTTCGCTGACCGGGAAGCTGTTGCCGTAACGAAGATCGCTCAGATCGACACTGGTGGAGAAGTCCACGCTGGCACCGGGACAGTCTATGATCTTCGACAGCCCAAGCAGCATAGTTTCTCCCTCCTTGCAATCATGCTAAACTATTATATCTGGATTTCGCCGTTTTGTCAAATACTATTTTTCAACTTTTTCCGGAAAATGCGGGAAATTCTGTTCTCCCTCCAGATATGCCGCCAACTGGGCTGCAATCCGGGCGCCAAGTCTGTCCTTCGTGGGGGGATGGATGGTGTCCGTCTCGCACAGATCGGCCGACGGGGTCCACAGGCACCCGGGCACCGCCTGTGCCGTCTCCCACTGGGCATGGCGGACATTCTCCCAGTAAGGCTCCGGTGCGCCGTCCATATCCGCCAGCCCGACGATGTCAAAGAGCAGCCCGGGATCCCGGAAGTCATGCCGCCAGCGGTCAATCAGGATCCGCAGCATCCCCCCATAGCGCTCCGTCCAGCCGTCCGAGCTGCAGGAATTGGACTCACCCTGATACCACAGCACCGCGCCGAGGCCGTAGGGCAGAATCGTCCGCAGCATGGCGTCATACAGCACGCCGTCGCCGTTCCAGCGGCTGTACAGCGGATTTACCGCACCGCCGGTCCGCTGAGACCAGGGGATCGCATAGGGGGTCCCGTCCAGTTCCCCGGCAGGCAGCCAGCTTTGCAGCACCGAAGCCCCCTGATAGCAGGCGAGCAGCCCCACAGCATGGCCGGTTTTTCCCCGGAGCAGCCGTCCGGCGTGGTAGCCGATGGCGCTGAAGGCTCCGGCGTTCTCCTTGGTGCAAACCACCCAGCCGTCGGCGGAGAAAAACGTCTCCCCTTCCTCCAGCCGGTCCACGGTGAACAGCCGCAGGCCCTCGTCGCCCTGATAGCGCTCCTGCGGGAAATTGGATTCACACAGTTTGAACTGCATATTGGACTGTCCGCCCAGCAGCAGCACGTCGCCGAGCCAAACGTCGGAAAAGCTCTTTGGCTCACCGTTCAGCGTCACGGTCAGCGCCTGCGGGCCGCCGTAGGGCTGGGGCGGCAGCGTAACCACCCAGTTTTCACCGACGGTTTCCGTTTTCTCCGCCGTTCCCAGCCGGACGGAAACCGTCCCGGCGCCGGTGCCGAACAGGCGGATCGGCTTTCCCGCCTGCAGGACCATATGATCCGAGAAAATCGGTGCCAGTTTCATGATACATCCCCCGTTTCCGGTTTTTTCCGTATCATAGCACGCCGCGCCGCCAAATGCAAGAGGTTCTATCCCGCTTTTCCGGGACATACCCTGTGGTAAACCATGGCAGGAGCGCCCCTCCTGCCGCAGGAGGAGGCTGGCTATGGAAACGATTTACGCAGAAATCGCCGCCCGCACCGGCGGCAACATCTACATCGGCGTCGTCGGGCCGGTACGGACCGGAAAATCCACCTTTATCAAGCGGGTGATGGAGCAGCTGGTAATTCCCAACATCGAAGACCCCTACCGGAAGGAGCGAGCCAGGGATGAGCTGCCCCAGAGCGGCTCCGGCCGGACCATCATGACCGCCGAACCGAAATTCGTGCCGGAGGAGGCGGTGGAAATCTTCCCCGACGGGGCCGCCCGGCTCCGGATCCGCATGATCGATTCGGTGGGCTACATGGTGGACGGGGCCGTCGGGGCCGAAGAGGACGGCGTGCCCCGGATGGTCACGACGCCGTGGTACGACCACGAAATTCCCATGACCGAGGCCGCCGAGCTGGGGACCAAAAAGGTCATGGAGGACCACTGCTCCATCGGGATCGTCGTCACCACCGACGGCACCGTCACCGACATTCCCCGGGCCGACTATCTGGCGGCGGAGCGCCGGGCCGTCACCGATATGCAGGCCACCGGCAAGCCCTTTCTGACCGTCATCAACACCCGGGAGCCGGGTGGAGACGCTGCCGCCCAGACGGAGCGCTATCTCCGCCGGGAATTCGGCATCGAGCCGGTGATTGCGGACTGTCAGGCGCTGGACACCGCCGGAATCGGCGACCTGCTGACCCGGCTGCTGTATCAGTTCCCCATGACGGAGCTGCAAATTTTCCTGCCCCGCTGGATGGACGCGCTGGAACCGGAGCATCCGGTGAAAGCGGCGCTGTACGAAGCGCTGATCCGCTGCGCCAACGGCATCGCCGCCCTGGGGCAGGCGGAGCAGGCCCTTTCCGCCCTGCGGGAGGTGGACCGAGTGCTGGATGTGTCCGTCCGGGGGGTGGACCCGGCCTCCGGCACCGTGCGCTGCGGCCTGAGCTTCCCGGAAACGCTGTTTTACGAGATTCTCAGCGCTCGGGCCGGTGTGGAAATCAAAACCGACAGCCAACTGCTGGGCCTTCTGACGGAGCTTTCTCAGGTCAAGCGGGACTACGACGGCATTGCCGACGCCCTGTCCGCCGTCCGGGCCACGGGCTACGGCGTGGTGATGCCCGGCGCCGGTGAGGTGAAGCTGGAAACGCCGGAGCTGGTGAAAAAAGGCGGCTCCTACGGCGTCAAGCTCCGGGCCAGCGCCCCCTCCATTCATATGCTGCGGGTGGACATCGACACGGAAATCTCCCCCATGGTGGGAGACGAGAAGCAATCCCAGGATCTGATCGCCTATCTGTCGGGGGAATCCCCGGAAAAGCTGTGGGAAAGCAACATCTTCGGAAAATCGGTCTACGCCCTGATTCAGGAGGGACTGAACGCCAAGCTGGTGCGGCTGCCGGAGGACGTCCGGGAAAAATTCCGGGGCAGCCTGTCCCGGATCGTCAACGAAGGGGCCTCCAGCCTGATCTGCCTGATCCTGTAAACGCACTGCCCGCCTGCCGGAAACCGGCAGGCGGATAATTGGCATTATTCGGCCCGGAGGGTGCAGTCCCGGGTGGTGACGGTGCCGTCCAGCTCCCGGGCATAGTCCAGAAACCGGGTGAAGCCGCAGGCGTCATGGGTCCGCAGGGACGCCGTATTGGTCTTTCGGACGTGGGAGTACACCGGACCGCCGCCCGTTTCCCGGACCCGATCCAGCGTCGCCGCCAGAAGCCGGGCGGCATAGCCCCGGCGGCGGCAATCCGGCCTTGTTTCCAGGCCCGTCACCAGCAGACCGTCCTCATACCGCTCCAGCCGCAGGGCGCTGACGTACCGGCCGTCCTCCGCCCAGATCAGGTATCGCGCCCCGGGCGTCGGGAAGAACATCTCCGTCAG
The DNA here is from genome assembly GCA_905205195.1 of uncultured Eubacteriales bacterium. Lineage (GTDB taxonomy): Bacteria > Bacillota > Clostridia > Oscillospirales > Oscillospiraceae > Faecousia. The sequence goes on along the minus strand of CAJLCS010000009.1, from coordinate 2,845 downwards.
ATAGTGGTCAAAATTCTCCTCCGCCAGCCCAATCCGGCGTTCCGGCGGCTGATCCGGGTAGAGGACAGCGCCGTTTTCCTCGTTTCCCTCCCGGTAGACCTCCATCAGTGCCCGGAAATCCAGGTCCTTTCGTTTTGTTGCTTCGATCAGCATGATGCTCCTCCGTTCGCAGGATTTCCGCAGTTTCCTTTCGGATTTTCATTGGTTCCATGCAAAAAGATTCGGAATCTCCCGTTTTTCTTCGGCAATTCGGTTACCATAACTCTGAAAAATCACGGCAGTTCATTCACTTTTGCACATTCTCCACAGGTTTTTCCACAGCGTCTCTCCGCAGGTTTTCCGTCAAAGTCCATGTCCTTTCCGGATTCCCCGGCATTTTGGGAAGAATTCCGCCCGGTTTTTCCGGTCCAGGCTGAACCGATTCTTAAGGTCCATTCAAAATTGTATTCATTTTGTAACTTTTCCGGTTCCCCGCAAGGTCTGCCTCCGCTGCCTGCACCTTACAGCGTTTCGCCCAGAATGGATTTGGTGGCATAGGCGTTCAGATGCATATCCGACGTGTGCCCCGCCAGATATTCATAGTAGGCCTGGGCGCCGATCATGGCGCCGTTGTCGCCGCACAGCTTCAGCGGCGGCAGATACAGCGTTGCCCCCAGCCGGTCCGCCGCGGTCTGCATATCCCGGCGGATGCGGGAATTGGCCGCCACGCCGCCGGCCACCGCCACCTTGCGGCAGCCCGTTTCCTCCAGCGCCTGCACCATCCTGGGCACCAGCGTGTCGGAAACCGCCGCAGAAAAGGACGCGCACAGGTCCGGGATATGCACTTCTTCTCCCAACTGTTCGGCGTGGTGAATCAGATTCAGCGCCGCCGTCTTCAGGCCGGAGAAGCTCATGTCGTAGGGATTGACGCCGGGCTTGCTCCGGGGCAGTACATAGCGGGTTTCATCGCCGGTCCGGGCCGCCCGGTCCAGCGCCGCGCCGCCGGGATAGGGCATCCCCAGCACCCGGGCCACCTTGTCGAAGCTCTCCCCTGCCGCGTCGTCCAGCGTGGTGCCGAGGACCCGCATCCGGGTATAATCCTGCACCTCCACAATCATGGTGTGGCCGCCGGACACCACCAGGCAGAGAAACGGCGGCTCCAACTCCGGATAGGCCAGATAGTTGGCGGCAATGTGGCCCCGGATATGGTGAACCGGGATCAGGGGCTTGCCCAGCGCCAGCGCCGCCGCCTTGGCAAAATTCACGCCCACCAGCACCGCGCCGATCAGCCCCGGCGCATAGGTCACGGCCACGGCGTCCAGCTGCTGCCGGGTGATCCCGGCCTGCTCTAACGCCTGATCGGCCAGACCGTAAATGGCCTCGATATGCTTCCGGGAGGCAATTTCCGGCACCACACCGCCGTACAGCCGGTGCAGATCCACCTGGGAGGCGATGCAGTCCGTCAGGACCTTCCGCCCGTCCTCCACCACGGCCACCGCCGTCTCGTCGCAGGAGGATTCAATGGCCAAAATCTTCATCTGTTTTCCACTCCTTTCTGAGGATCAGCGCATCCTCCCGGGGCTTTTCGTAGTACCGGGGCCGGCGTCCCACCGGCGCAAAGCCCAGCTTTCGATACAGGGCCTGGGCGCTTTCGTTGGACACCCGGACCTCCAGCGACAGGCTCCGGATGCCCTGTGCATCCAGCCGCCGCAGCAGCTCCCGGACCAGCGCTTCGCCGATGCCCCGGCGGCGGCAGTCCGGCGCCACTGCCAGATTCATCATATCCGCCTCCGGCGGCACCGTCTGGGCGCCCACATACCCGGCCAGCCGGTCGCCGTCCATGGCCGCCAGCCACAGCGCCAGCGGATTTTGCAGCTCCGACCGCAGAGACGCTTCGCTCCACGAGTCGGAAAAGCACAGCCGTTCCAGTACGGCCGCGGCAGGAATCTGCAGGGCCGTCAGTTCCGTAATCGTAATCATTTGGCGTCGTACCAGCTCTTTCCCCATTTCGATTCCGCAATCAGCGGCACCCGCAGGTCCGCCACCTGCTCCATTTCACGGCTGACCAGCGCCGCCGCCTGCTCCGCCTGAGCCTCCGGGCATTCCACAATCAGCTCGTCGTGGACCTGCAGCAGCAGCCGTGCCTCCGGCAGCTCCCGCCGCAGCGCCGCGTCCACCCGGATCATGGCAATCTTGATGATGTCCGCCGCCGTGCCCTGAATGGGCGTATTGAGGGCAATCCGCTCCGCGCCCTGCCGTTCATTATAATTGGTGCTTTTCAGCTCCGGAATATACCGGCGGCGGCCGTAAAGCGTTTCGGTGTAGCCCTTTTCCCGGGCCTCCGCCACCACCCGCTTCATATATTCCCGGACGCCGTGGTAATGGCTGAGGTAGCTTTCGATATACCGCTTGGCCTCATACCGGGAAACGCCGATGTCCTCGGACAGGGAAAACTCCGAAATGCCGTAGACAATGCCGAAATTCACCGCCTTGGCATGGCGGCGCTGCAGCGGCGTCACATCCTCCGGCGCCACACCGAAGACCTGGGACGCCGTCACCGTGTGGATGTCCATGCCGGAGCGGAACGCCTCCTGCATGGTCCGGTCGTCGGCAATATGGGCAAGCAGCCGCAGCTCGATCTGGCTGTAGTCCGCGTCCACCAGCACAAAGCCCTTCTTCGGCACGAACATTTTGCGGATTTCCGCCCCCAGATCCGTGCGGATGGGAATATTCTGCAAATTGGGATCCGTGGAGGACAGCCGTCCGGTGGCCGTGACCATGTTCTGGAAGGTTGTGTGAATCCGCCCGTCGTCGCCGATGACCTTCATCAGGCCGTCGGCATAGGTGGATTTCAGCTTGGTCAGCA
>CAJLCS010000008.1 GCA_905205195.1 uncultured Eubacteriales bacterium | reverse complement strand
GATTTCCGTGGGAATTCCGGCCTTTTCCGCCCGCTTCAGGGCGTAGGCCCCGAGATTGCTGGAGATTACCAGCGCAATGTCGCCGGAGACCAGCACGGTGCCCCGGGCGTCCAGCAGCGCCTGCAGATTGGTGCCGCCGCCGGAGACCAGCACGGCCACGCGGGGCCGGGTCACAGGATCACCTTCTCGTCGGAGGCGACGATTTCGCCGATGACGTAGGCGTCCTCGCCGTTGGCCCGGAGGACGGACAGGGCCAGCGCCTCCTGGGCCTTGGGCACCACGATGCTCATGCCCACGCCCATGTTGAAGGTGTTGAACATATCATGCTCGGAAATATGGCCGGTTTCCGCGATCAGCTTGAAAATGGGAAGAATCTTCACGGCGGACTTGTCGATTCTGGCGCCAAGGCCGTCGGGGATGCTGCGGGGGATGTTCTCGTAGAAGCCGCCGCCGGTGATGTGGGAGATGCCCTTGACCTGCACCTGCTCCAGCAGGGCCAGCACGGACTTGACGTAGATCCGGGTGGGGGTCAGCAGCGTTTCGCCCAGTCCTTTACCGCCCAGCTCCGGCCGGGGGGCCAGCAGATCGGCGTGCTCCACGTCGAATACCTTCCGCACCAGACTGAAGCCGTTGGAATGGACGCCGGAGGAGGCCAGCGCAATGACGCTGTCCCCGGGGACCATGGTCCGGTTGTCCAGAATCGCGGACTTTTCCACCACGCCGGTGGAGTAGCCCGCCAGATCGTAGTCGTCCTCGGCCATCATGCCCGGATGCTCGGCGGTTTCGCCGCCGATGAGGGCGCAGCTCGCCTGGACGCAGCCCTCCGCCACGCCGCCGACGATGGCGGCGATTTTTTCGGGGATGTTCTTGCCGCAGGCGATGTAATCCAGGAAGAACAGGGGCTTGGCGCCGCAGCAGATGATGTCGTTGACGCACATGGCCACGCAGTCGATGCCGATGGTATCATGCTTGTCCAGCAGCATGGCGATTTTCAGCTTGGTGCCCACGCCGTCGGTGCCGGAGACCAGCACGGGCTGGCGGTAGCCCTCCGGCAGTGCAAACAGGCCGCCGAAGCCGCCCACGTCGGAGCAGACGCCGGGGATCACGGTCCGGGCGATATGCCGTTTCATCAGCTCCACGGACCGGTAGCCGGCGGTGATGTCCACACCGGCGGCTGCATAGCTGGCAGATTGCGAATTTTTCATCTTCCAAAATCCTTTCCGCTCCGGCCTGGGCCGGGCTGTCGTATTGGGTCAGTCGTGAAATTCGGCGGCTACGGCTGCGTCCTTGGCAAGCACCTTGGCGGCGTCGGCCCGGCGCTTTTCGGCGAGCTTTTCGGCCAGCGCCGGCTCGGAAACGGCCAGAATCTGGGCGGCCAGCAGGGCGGCGTTGGTGCCGCCGTCAATGGCCACCGTGGCCACGGGAATGCCGGAGGGCATCTGCACCGTGGCAAGCAGCGCGTCCAGCCCGTCCAGATTGGCGGACCTGCAGGGAATGCCGATGACGGGCAGCACGGTGTTTGCAGCCACGGCACCGGCCAGATGGGCGGCCATACCGGCGGCGGCAATCAGCACGCCGAAGCCGTTTTCCGCCGCGTTCCGGGCAAAATCCCGGGCCTCGTCGGGAGTGCGGTGGGCGGAGTAGACGTGGACCTCAAAGGGGACGTCCAGCGCCCGGAGAGTATCGGCAGCCTTGCGGATAATGGGCAGATCGCTGTCGCTGCCCATGACGATTCCGACTTTCTTCATAAAAACCTCCTTTGGCAAACAAAAAAGGGCGCACTTACACGCGCTTTCGGTGCAAGTGTGCCCAGACGGTCGGCAGTATCCATAACCTTACTCCATGTGGTGCCCCACTTATCCGTCAGTCATAAGGTATGCCTCGATTACAGGAGAATTATAGCATATTTTGCGGTCTGCGTCAATCCGCAGAAGGACAATTTCCGGCGCTTTGCCGGGGGCGGGGCTGTGAAAGATGCCGAAAAAGGTCAAGCGCGTCCCAACAGCCTCGCAGAGTTCACCGCCCGCAGGCGATGAATAGGGTGGGATCATTTTCTTCGGCGGCGCACCCCAGGGTGGCTTCTCTTGCCCCTGCGGGGCAATTCACCTTCTGTACGTCGGCGAAAATACCGATCAGACTGCAAGTCCAGCGCCGCAGCGCTGTGCAGAGCGCAACCGCCGAAGGTTTTTTTCGACAGTTTCGGGCAAGCGAGATGTGCTCGCTTGCCCGAAGAATGCTCAGAAGTTCCGTACCACGTCCGCAATGTGGGACGCGCACAGGCCGAACTGCTCCAGCAGGGCGGCGGCGGGGCCGGAATGGCCGAACTCGTCGTTGACGCCCACCATCCGGACGGGGGTGGGGCGCTTCACGGCCAGCAGGGAGGCCACCGCGTCACCCAGACCGCCGATGACGGAATGCTCCTCGCAGGTGACGATTCTGCCGCAGGTTTCGGCGGTGGACAGCACCAGCGCCTCGTCCAGCGGCTTGATGGTGGCCAGGTTCACCACCATGGCGTCGATGCCCTCGGCGGCCAGCGTCTCGGCGGCCTTCACCGCCTCGTAGACCATCAGGCCGTTGGCCAGAATGGCAACGTCCCGGCCCTGACGCAGCACCTCGCCCTTGCCGATTTCAAACCGGTAGGTGTCGGGATCGTGGAACACCGGCACCGCCGACCGGCCGAAGCGCATATATACGGGGCCTTCATGGGCATAGGCGGCCTTCACCATGGCCCGGGCCTCCACGTCGTCGGCGGGACACATGACCACCATGCCGGGAATGGAGCGCATCAGGGCGAAATCCTCGCAGCACTGGTGGCTGGCGCCGTCCTCGCCCACGGAGATGCCGCCGTGGGTGGCGCCGATTTTCACATTCAGGTGGGGATAGCCCACGGAGTTGCGGGCCTGCTCGAAGGCCCGTCCGGCGGCGAACATGGCGAAGCTGGACACGAAGGGGGTCAGCCCGGCGGCGGCGGCACCGGCGGCCACGGCCATCATGTTGCCCTCGGCGATGCCGCAGTCGAAGTGGCGGCCCGGGAAGGCCCTCTTGAAGATGGAGGTCTTGGTGGCACCGGCCAGATCCGCATCAAAGACGATCAGGTCCGGATGGTCCTGCCCCAGCTCCACCAGCGTGTTGCCATAGCTGTCGCGGGTTGCAATTTTTTTCAGTTCTGCCATGTCAGTTCGCCTCCAGTTCTGCCTTTGCGGCCTTCAGTTCGTTCATGGCCTGCTCGTACTCGGCGTCGTTGGGAGCCTTGCCGTGCCAGCCGGCCTGATTTTCCATGTAGGAGACGCCCTTGCCCTTGACGGTGGTCATCAGGATGGCGGTGGGCTGTCCCTTGGTCCGGCGGGCCTCGCCGAAGGCAGATTCCAGCGCGTCGAAGTCGTGGCCGTCCACGCAGACCACATGGAAGCCGAAGGCCTCCAGCTTCCTGTCGATGGGGTAGGGGCTCATGACGTCGGCCACCTTGCCGTCGATCTGCAGGCCGTTGTTGTCAATGATGACGCACAGGTTGTCCAGCTTGTAGTGGTGGGCGAACATGAACGCCTCCCACACCTCGCCTTCCTGAATTTCGCCGTCGCCCAGCAGCGTGTAGACCCGGAAATCCTTGTGCTGATATTTGGCGGCCAGCGCCATACCGGCGGCGGCGGAGACGCCCTGCCCCAGCGAGCCGGTGGACATATCCACGCCGGGGGTCATATTCATATTGGGATGGCCCTGGAGATAGCTGCCGATGTGCCGCAGGGTTTTCAGATCCTCCGCGGGGAAAAAGCCCCGGTTGGCCAGCGCGGCGTACAGACCCGGCGCCGTGTGGCCCTTGCTCAGGACGAACCGGTCCCGGTCCTCCCACTTGGGATTTTTGGGATCCACGTTCAGTTCCCGGTTGTACAGATAGGTGAAAACGTCTGCGGCGGAGAGACTGCCGCCGGGGTGACCGGACTTGGCGGCGTGGGTGCCTTCAATGATGCCCATCCGCACGTCGCAGGCAATCAGCGAAAGCCGCTTTTTTTCAGAGCTTGTCATGATATCCTCCTTCTGCGGCCCGGCGCGGTGCGCGGGACCTGTGTGCCAGTTCTTACCGGCCTATTATATCGAATCCGGGGAATGAAATCAAGAGGGCGGCCCCGGCGGAAAGCGCAATATCTTGACATTCTGCCGCTAAAATCTGACATTTGCATTTTCCGGTGGAATCTGCTATGATAGGCGCAAAAAAGGAGGCGTGATCCATGAAACGAATCGGATTGCTGCTGTTGCTGCTTGCTGCGGTGCTGGCGGGCTGCGGCCGTGTCCCGGCCGGGGAAACGACGGTTCCGGCGGTGGGAACCGCGGCGGCCACGGAGCCTGCCGCCACGACGCCGGAGCTGAAGCCGGGAAAAATTCTGGAGACGGTGCCCGACGAGGAGCCGGACGACCAGACGGTTCCCATTATCCGCCCCACGGTGCCGCCGGTGAAGTCCTGACGGGACCCAACGGGAATCGAATCAAAACAACATCGGCTTTCTTCGGGACCAGCGGCAGCTGCCGTCCACCCCGGAGAAAGCCAATCTTTTTTGGCGCTTCCGCCACGTCGGCGGGGATGATTTCTTCCTTGAAAAATGCGCGTTAAATGCGCATAATAGACAATGCAATGCAAGGAGGGAAGCGAATGAAACGCAAAGACCTCATCAAACTTCTGTAATCCAACGGCTGGTGGTTACAGCGGAACGGTGCCAGATTCCGTCATATCCCTGCTCTTGGAGCTTTCCGGAATCGTAATTACCCGGATCGTTCACCACTTAGGGGTTTCTGGAATTGACATAGCATTCCATTACAGTACCCATGGTTTCCTTGCCGAACACAAGCGAAATCGGGCCATATTTCTCGTGGCCCATATCGTCCTTCGTGATGGCAATGGACGGAGACGGAAGGCCACCGAGATCAAGCGCCCCCTGTAGTCCCTCCTCCGACACGTTATGCACGGCGATCAGGTCCTTGGTTTCCTCGACGCTCTCTTTCAGGGAAAATTTGGTCTTGACATTGCCGGGGGAAGTGGATACACTAGATGTAGAAGCATTCCCCCACGGGCCATTGCCGGAAACGACATCAGAGCCCATTATTTTGGGGAGTGCTTCCTTTTTGATTGCTCCAATATTGTACACGACCGAATTTTCCGGACCGTGCGCCACCGATATTGTAGCTCGATAATACTGCCCATCAAAATCCATAAAATATGCGCTTCTGTACGTCCAGCCCTTGGAGGCCATTTCCCCATGGCGACCGCCCGTGTCATCCTTGTGTTGGCCGTTCTTCCGAGAGGCTTGAACCAGTTCATCAATGTGTGCAGCCGCATTTCGGTTATTTCGCCGCACGACACGAAGCGGAACGGGCCATTATGGAAATCAGCGACCGGCGGGTGCTGAATACAATCAACGCCACCATGGCCGTCCAGGCAGGCGTCAAGCCGGAAATTTTGCAGAAAATTCTCGGTCACGCCGATGATAGCACCACCGTTGACATCTACACACACATGGACCTCGCCGAAATACTGGAAGGGGGTAGGCAAGTCGCGGCTGGGACAGAATTGGGACAGATCGAAAAATAAGCCATAATTTAGGAATCAAAATTTGCGGTAAAAGTTCCGTAAATAAAAGAAAACCGCTCGAAATCTGCTGATTTCAAGCGGTAAATTGGTGGAGACTACAGGACTCGAACCTGTGACCTCATGCGTGTGAAGCATGCGCTCTAACCAGCTGAGCTAAGCCTCCGTCGTTAAGACAGGGATTATTATAGCGGCTTGCAGGCCGGTTGTCAAGCCCTAATTGCGGATTTTTCGAAAAATCTGCGTCCGGTTGCATGGGAACGTGCAACCGGGGCGGGATTCGGCCCTTTGGGTGAGGACGGTAGGCAAGGGAGGTGAATCCATGTATCTGGACGCGGACGCGGTGATCCGGGCGGCGCAGCTGGTGGGGGCATTTGGATGTCTGACGGGGCTGGCGGCCTCATTTTTCCGGCTCCTGGAGCGGGACCGGCAGCAGACGGAGATGATCCGGGCCATTCAGGAGGAGCAGAAGATCATCTGCTGGGGCCTGAAGGGCGCGCTGCAGGGGCTGATCGAATCCGGCTGCAACGGGCCGTGCAAGGAGGCCCTGCAAAAGCTGGAGGAGCATCTCAACGAGCAGGCCCACGATCCCAGCAGAACCTGAGCAAAATTCCAACCCCCGGCCGGACCCGAAAAGGTCCGGCCGGATTCTTTTTTTTGGGGGGGGAGCTGGCGTCACAGGCGACTGAGAGGGCGATGCCGCAGTCTCTCTCCGACCGGACTTCCTGAAAATACCCCCGCAGGCATTTGCCTGCGGGGGTGCGTTTATTCCTCCCGGTGTTCCCGGCGGTTTTCCAGATGGCCGGATTGGACCACCGGCGGCTTGGGGTCCTGCATTTCCCAGTCCGGGGCTTTCTTTTCGTCCTGTTTCACGGAAATCCTCCCTTTCACCGGTAGGATTTCCGCTTTTTCGGCTTTTATGCCAGCTTTTCGGTGGAGCAGACTGTCCGGCCGTCGGGATAGCGGATGGTGAAGGCGGTGGTTTCCAGGTTGGCCTCCACCACGGTGCCGTCGGCAAATTCCGTCCGGCGCTGCCGGGGATCGCCGCCGACCCATTCGTGCCGCACCATGGGCACCAGCGCCACCTGCTTGGCCAGCGTCCGGGCGATTTCCACCAGATACAGGTTTTCCTTGGCCTCGCCGATGTCGCAGTACACCGGGCTGCCGCACAGCAGCGCCCACAGATAGGGGCATTCCGCAGCGGGGATACCCCAGCCGCCCCGGGTTTTCAGGCCAATCCAGGGGATGATGACGCAGTCGTGATACACCAGCGCCAGCAGCGGGATGGGAATGCCGATGGCATCGCCGCCCCGGGATTCAAACTGGGTGGTGTAGAAGGGGGCGTGGTGGCACAGGACCTGAGAGTCGGCGATGCAGCCCAGCACCTCCTCGGAGCTGGGGATGATGCCCCGGGCGGTGAGCAGGTCCAGGCAGTGCCGCCGGTTTTCGGCGCACTGCTGCCGGGTGGCGGGGTGGTCCGGGTGGAAGCACTCGTCCAGCTTCACCACCGAAAATACGTCCAGATAGGAGCCGTCCAGCTTGATGTCCAGATCCCGGAAGGTGTTGTAGTTCCGCCGGACGTATTCCGGCGCCAGGGCGGAGCAGAGATAGCTGTGCTTGCCGCCGAACCAGATGGAGCAGAAGGGATGGCCGCCGTCCAGCTCGGTGACGGCGTTGTCCAGCGAGAAGCTGGCGCCGTCGTAATAGTAATCCCGGTACTGGTCGTGGACGGCGAACAGATAGCCGATGTCCGTGCAGGTCTGCTGGAGACGCCGCAGGCCGTCGGCACCGCCGGCCCCCTCATGGGGCGGGAACACGTCGGGGTGCAGGTTGTCGTAGCCGTGATGGCCCCAGCCGTCCAGATGGACGTAGGCGTCCTTCAGCCCCCGGTCCTTCAGCGCCCGCAGCTGAGCGGCCCGCTCGTCGAAGGTGACGCAGTTGTCGTTGTGTTCCGGGTCCCCCGGCCGGTAGTAGTCGGAGTCGGGGCTGATGTGGCAGGCGGTGGTCAGGTGAATGACGGGCCGGCCGATCAGGTCCCCGACCCGGGGGTTCCGGGCGATTTTTTCCTTCAGCGTGACCAGCCCGCCCCGCTCCCGCAGGTACGTCCGGTACAGCGACGCCATAACGGTGTAGTCGCAGGCTTCCCGGAACTGATAGAGCATGACCCGCTTGTAGCCCATCCGCCCCAGCGAGGGGACGAACACCGGCTGCACCTGACTGCTGTGCAGGTGGTATTGGGCGTCGTAGGGGGTGTCGTAGACGGCCAGATAGCCGCTGCCCCGGTTGACCTGACCGAAAATCGGCAGATAGGCGGCCCGCTCGAAAATGATACCGCCCTCCATCTCCAGCGGATGCCCGGCGGGCAGCAGGGTGCCCTGCATCATGGGCAGGACGGTGTAGCCTTCGTCGGGCCCGGCCTCCAGCGCGAAGGCGCCGGGGTAGCGGACCTCCTTCAGCTCGCCCTTTTCGTCGCCCTCCAGCCGCATTTCGGCCCGGAGCGTGCCGTCGGTCAGGTCCAGACCCACAAAGGTCTCCACGGTGTAGGGATATTCGGTTTTTCCGTCGGTAAACCGGCGGTAGCTGGCCCGGACGCCGTCGGTGACGCCGGTGCGGTAGGGGCTGCTGTCGCAGACGGCGTCGGCAAAGGACAGCCGGGTGCCGTCGGCCCGGATGATGGCGGGGACGGTGGCCCAGCGCCAGAGGACGTCATTCTGGTGCAGAGTCAGGCTCAGCGCTTCGGGGTCGTAGTGCAGGGTAATGTCCTGCCGGGTGATGGTGTAAAGCATGGCGGTTCCTCCTTATTCAGCTGCAAACATCCGGAAATCCAGTGCATGGGGCGGGGCGACACGGCTGCGGTCAAAGGCCTTCCCCGTCCGGGCGGCCCGGACCTCCTGAATGTGATACCACAGATCGCTGAGGGAAATCTCCCCCTCCTTGATGTCCGGCACCTCCAGCCAGACGCCGTCCCGGCAGAGAAGCGCCTCGGCTTCCTCGATCCGGTCCAGACGGGCCAGCGCAAAGGCTCGGTACAGCCGCAGCCGGGGCAACTCCGCCACGGCTGCGGGACGGCTTTCGGTGAAGGTCAGCAGGGCGCTGTCCTCTCCGGCGTCCTTGAGCATCCGGGCGGCCCGCTTGGCAAGATTCCCGTCGTCGGGGGCCAGATTGGCGGCCCGGGCCATCCGGGCGGCGGCACCGGCACCGTCGCCCTGCATCCGGATCAGCTCCGCCATGGCGGCTTCTCCCCAGGGCGTCTGCGCTGCCTGAAGGCTCCGTGTCAGATACCGCTCCGCCCGGAGCAGATCCGGCCGGGCCAGGTAAGTGCAGCCCAGTTCCAGCAGCGTGTACCAGTTTTCCCGGTCCGGCCCGGCGGCGGCCTGCTCCAGCAGGTCCGTCCATTCCGCCTGACGCATCCAGGAGCCGGGGGCGGTGTCGGCGGGATGATCGCCCATGGAGCCGGTTTCCAGCAGGGAAATCCACGGCTGCTGGACCTGCCCCGGAGCGCCGAAGTCGAGATGGCCGCACATGGGCGCCAGATTCTCGGCGGCCCGGCGGCGGTTTTCCAGCGCACCCCAGCCGGAACCGGCCAGCAGCAGCGTTTCGGCGGGCTTCAGCGCCCAGGGGCGGGTCCGTTCCAGCCGGCTTTCCAGCGCTTCCGGCGTGCAGAGGGCGTCCATCCGGCGTTCCACCTCCGCCTGGGCTTCGTCCCAGGGGCCGTGGACGGCGGCGGGGTCCGCCTGTAACGGACCGTAGACCTCCAGCCACTCCCAGGCGGTGGCGGGGGGCATGGGCAGGCATTCATACTGGGAATTGGCAAGGCCGCACTGAATTTCGCAGTACCGGCCGGGGTTTCCCTCACCGCTTAAGTATTCCTGCCATTTTTTTCCGCCGGGGCCTTGGCCCCAGACGAAGATTTTCCGGCCCTTCAGCCGGGCGGTGGAGGCCTCGAACAGGCCGTAGCCTTCCGGGGACAGCTGGCAGGTGTAGCGGCGGTGGGTTTTGGGCCTGAAGAAATAGTCCACGGATACGGGATTCCGCTCCGGATAGGTCACGTCCCGGCCGTCCCGGAGGGGGATCGGCACCCGGATCACCGTGCCGTCGGGGGCGGTGGTATAGGCGCTGTCGGAGGAGACGACCACCCGGGCGCCGGGGACCTCCGGCACGGCGATGTTGCTCCACCAGTACATGGCGGTGTCCCGGAAGGAGGGATTTACCACCCGCATCCGGGCGTAAAGCACCGGGGAGCCTTCCGGCAGGGAAAAATCCATCTGGTACACCACGCCGCGGATCCGTTCGTATTCGTACATCCGCAGAATCGGCTCCCCGTCGGGGCCGGTGAGGGTGGCGGTGAACAGCGGGGCGCAGGTGAAGGGGCTGTGGCCCACAATGCCGCAGTTCCACTCCACGCCGCCGGAGCACCAGGCGTTGCGGGTGGCGAGATAGGCCGGGCGGAGGACGGGATTGTTGAACAGCAGCTCTTTTCCGGCCTTTTTGTCGAACAGGCTCCAGAGCTTGCCGCCCATGGTGGGTACAAAGGCGGCCCGGAGCAGCTCGTTTTCCAGCACCACGGCGTCCAGCGTATCCCGGACGAAGGTGCGGGTGTAGTTGTCCTGTGCCCGGTAGGGGAAGGCGGATTTGACAAAGCGGTAGTTCAGGAACAGCCCGTCCGATTCGGGCAGATCGGACCGGCGGGGCGTCTGGCCGGGGGTGACGTCGCCCAGCAGCGGCAGGGTGCTTTCGGCGCCCAGTTCCACGCAGCGGACAGGCAGCTTTTCGGTATAAAGTCGGGTCATGGCAGTCTCCGTTTCTTGCCGGATCGGCAAAATGATGAAAAATCGGGGGAAAGCGCTTTTGATATTCACCATATACCATAAATTCGGCACCCTGTCAACGCCTTTTTCAAAAAAGTTGCGGGATGTACAAACAGAACCGAAAACGGTACCGCCCGGCACAAAAAGCGATCCCCCGGCAGCGCTTGCCGGGGGATACGGGATGGAGGAACGTGTTACTGCTTTTGCAGATCCTTCATGGAGATGGCGGTGGTGTGGGCGATGGGGTCCCAGCGGAATTTGCGGAACACCGCCGTGGCGGAAATGGGCAGGAACGTCAGCATAAACAGGGGGAAGGCGAAGATGGCGCCGATTTTCCGGGGCACGGTGGTGTGAATCCGCTTCCACTCCGTCAGCACCGTCAGCGCGCCCATGGGCACGATGGACCAGTAGGCGCCGATCAGCGCTTTCAGCAGGAGCAGAATCAGCCCGTGGCCGTGGGTGGCGACGATGGCGGTCAGCAGCGTGACGGCGGCGCTGACACCGGCCAGCGTGGCGCCCCAGGTGGACAGGGTCAGCGCTTCAAAGCAGGCGTAGCCGGTTTTCCCGCCGGTCAGCAGGCCACGGAACAGGTCGGCGCTGTAGTACCGGGCGATCTGCAGGCCGCCCTGGGTCCAGCGGGTCCGCTGCCGCCAGGACTGCCGGAAGCTCACCGGCTGCTCGTCATACAGGATGGCGTCGTGGCAGTAGCCGATGCGGACGCCGTGAATGGCGCACCAGTTGCTGAATTCGATGTCCTCGGTGAGGGTGAAGAAGTGCCAGCCGCCGCAGCGCTCCAGCACCTGCCGGGTAAAGCCGAAGCCGGTGCCGGTGACGGCGCAGGTGACGCCCAGCGCCATCCGGGAGCGGTTCAGGTGGGTGCCGTCGTGGAGATACCAGACGCCGTAACCGGCGGAAAGCCAGTTGGCGCCGAAATTCTTGGTGTTGCGGTAGCCGCAGAAGGCCTCGTAGCCGTCGGAGCAGGTCCGGTTGATCTGGGTGATGTAATCCGGTTCCAGCAGATTGTCCGCGTCGAAAATCAGAAATGCGTCGTACCGGGCAAGGCCCACGGACCGGTCGATTTCCCCCAGCAGGAAGTTCAGGGCGTAGCCCTTGCCGACGTGGAGCTTATTGAACCGCTGAAACACCGTGGCGCCGTGGGCCTTGGCCACCTCTGCCGTCCGGTCGGTGCAGTTGTCGGCCACCACATAGATATCCCGCAGGGCCGCCGGGTAGTCCTGGGCCTGCAGGCTGTCCAGCAGGTGGGGCAGCACCGCCTCCTCGTTGCGGGCCGCAATCAGAACGGCGTAGCGGGTGGCGGCGGCAGGCCGGTGCTTTTTCTTTTTGGCGAAAAAGGGCAGCACCAGATAAAGCGACTGGTAGGCATAGCAGAGGGTGGTGAGGAAAATCAGCAGAAAGCTGATCTGCCGCAGGGCGGCGTAAACGGATTGGGTGTTCATGGTAACGGCTCCTTTATGTAGAATTACCGGTACCATGATTTTAACACGAATAGGGTCGAAGGTCCAATTACGATCCATTGAACATTATTAAGATTCCTTAAATAATCGAAAGTCTGTCAAACAAAAAGTCGTACCCTTCCTCCCGGTCCTCCACGGTGTGCCCGCCCTCCCACACGCAGAAGCGGAACCGGTCGGGATACCCGGCGGCAGCGTAATAGGCGGCGGCCCGCTGACCTTCCGGAACGGCGGTGCGGTAGTCGAATACCGGGTCCTGCCTGCCCACCGCCACGTAAAGCGACCGCGGAATGCACAGGGCGGCCACCTCCGCGTCCTGAAACAGGTTGGCGCTGCCCGGATAGCACCAGTCCCGCCAGGGGTAGGCGTCCCGGCTGTTGAAGCACCCGGCGGAATAGCCGGCCTTGATGCGGGTGTCCGCCGCCATGGCGTGGAGCGTAAAGTAGCCGCCGTAGGACAGCCCAACCATGCCGACCCGGTCCGGGTCAATCTCCGGCAGGGCGAGGGCCGCGTCCAGGCAGCGGTGGATCCCGGCCAGCTCCAGCCCGGTCAGGCTGACGCCGAAGCGCCGGAGCGCGTCATCCGTGGGCTGGCGCCGGTAGGGCACGGCGCAGCGGCGCATGGTCTGCGTTTCTTCCGTTGACCACAGAAGCAGCTGGGGAGCCAGCACGGCGGCGCCCCGCCGCAGAAGGCGCTGCACCATATGATTGTAATTGTTTGGCCCGGCCAGATCGCTGCACAGCTCCGGCGTTCCGCCGCCGCCGTGCTGGGCCACGATCAGCGGCACGGGGGATGGCGTTTTCGGCAGAAACAGCAGGGCATACAGGGGAATTTCCTCCGTGACCGGTACGGTCAGCCGGTAAAGCCGGTAATCTGCGGTTTCACACAGAAAGTCCTGCCGGGCGGCGGGGGCAGGCTCGGCCAGCAGCCGGTCCAGCCCGAGCATCCGGACAAAAAGACGGCGGCGGTCTTCCTGGGGCATCGTTTCCGTCAGGCGGCGGCGCCGTTCCGCCGCCTGACGGGCCTGCCGGTCGAGATAGGTCCCGATGCCGTTGAGATAGCCGGCCCGGCACCGGTCGGCTTCTTCCCTGAAATCCGGCGGGAGGAGAAACGGTTCCATCCGGTCAGCCCTCCTCGCGGAACACCCGCCGGATGGCATCCAGATAGGCATACCCCGTGTCGGTATCCGGTTCCAGATACGCCCCTTCGGTCCATTCGTTCCAGGAGTGGACGGTGATATATTCTCCGGTGGCGCTGCGGTCGAAGAAGTCTTTGGCGTCCCGGCAGTGCTGCGCAAAAAGTTCGGGCGTGTTATCGCTGACGATCCAGGTAAACCAGCCGCCGTAAAGGCCGTAGACATCGGAGGGAACGGCCCGGGCGCTGTTGTCATAACCCTGATAGAGGTGGATGTTGTAGGGAAGATCACCGGCCAGTGCGGTGACGGCCCGGTACCGCTCCAGACTGCACCGCATGACCTCCCGGTAGGGCAGGTGAGGGAAGGGCCGGTCGTGAACGATGCCCCGGGGGAGGCCGTGGGAGGACAGGGAGTCGATGCCCAGCCGGTGGAGCCGCGCCCGGAAGGCGTCGGGATCCGTGAAAAGCTCGTCGTCAAAATCGGCGATGGCGCACAGGTCCAGCTCCCCCAGCCCCGCCGCCGCCACCCGGCGGCGGAAGTCCTCCAGCACGATCCGCATTCCGTCCTCGCCGCCGAAATTACGAATCATTTTGGTGCAGAGGTAGATGCAGAAATGCAGCTTTCCCTGACTATTCCGCAGATAATTGGGGCGGCAGAAATAGTGGCGGATGCAGTGCTCGGTGGCCTCATAGAAGGTCTGCACCGTGATTTCGGAGGGGCCGAGGGGAAAGCTGCCGGTGGCCTTAGCCTGAGGGTGGACGGCTACGGGATCGTGGTTGCACCACATGACGGCGAATTTGGCCTTTTCGCAGTTTTCCGCAGCTAAAAATCCCTTGTCCAGACAGCCCAGCCGGTATCCGCCGTCGGGATACCAGTAATAGTCGAACACAAAGCCGTCCACACCGTGGGAAACGGCGGCGTCGATTTTCAGCGCCATCACCGCCGGGTCCGATTCGTCCAGATAGCCCCAGAGGGGCACCCGGGGCATCCGGTGTCCTTCAAAGCGGGGGCGGGCGTATTTCAGAACCTCCCATTCGGTCCAGCCCGGCCCGTGCCACTGCTCGTTGCGGGGATCGACGTGCCAGTTCGGGAAATAATAGGCAAGAACGGTTGGTTTTTTCTGATTCATGGGGATGCACTCCTTTCCGGTCTGTGAGACTTGATCTTAACGGAAGTGTGCGGTATAATCAAGAAACGAAATCAAGTTGAGATTGTACAAAATAAAGCTGGTGATGAAATGCAGATTTCCCTTGCGGAGGTCAAGCCCTACCTGCGGTACGTCCGGACCGTGACCGTTACGCCGGAGGGCGGTTTTCCGCCGTCGGCGGCCTACGATGCAAGACTGTTTTATACGCTGGAGGGGGCCGGTACGGTGGAGGCGGACGGAACGGCCTATCCCATGAAGCCGGGGTGTCTGCTGCTGCTCAACGGCGGCGTTCCCTACTGGCTGCAGGCGCCGGAGCGGCGCGTTTCCTATCTGGCGGTGAATTTTGACTATACCTACCGCAGCTGCGGCCGGAAGGGGCCGGTTGCGCCGGATCCGACATCATCCTTCCGGCCGGAAAACCGGATCGACCCGGTGACCTTCGCGGATGCGCCCCAGCTGGACCGGGTGCTGTATCTGGAGGGCATGGACCCGCTGGCCGCCCGGCTTCAGACCATGGAAGGAGAGTATACCCGGAAAATCAACCTGTACGAGTGGAAGCTCAGCACCGGGATGGCGGATGTGCTGATCCGCTGCCTGCGGCAGGCGGCCCTCCACCGGGCTGAGGCGGAGGGCGCGGCGCTGGCTGGAAGAATCGTGGGCTATTTGCAGGCCCATCTGGACCGGAACCTGACCAACCGGGACATTGCGGCGGTGTTTCACTATCATCCCAATTATATCAGCGGCCTGATGAAGGCCTATACCGGCCAGCCGCTGCACCGGTACCTGAAGCACCTGCGGATCGCAAAGGCGGAGGCGCTGCTGGTTTCCGGCGGCGGAAGTCTGGACGACATTGCCCGGGCTTGCGGCTTCTGCGACGCCAGCCACCTGATCAAATGCTTCCGGGCGGAGGTGGGCATGACGCCCAGCGAGTTCCGCCTTGCCGGCCAGTAAAACCGGCCGGACCGAAAAAGGCTTTCGCCCTTGCTTTTTGCGTGGGCGCATGGTACAATGTCAACAATTTACAAAAGGGGAATTTTTATGAAGGTCTGCATCATCCAGCCTGCCTATTCCACCGACTACAGCCAGTCCGATGCCCTGTTTGCCGCAGAGCTGCGCTATCTGCGGGAATGCGACGAAACCATGGACATCATCGTCATGCCCGAATCCTGCGACTGCCCGGCGCTTGCGAAAACAAAGGAGCAGGCAGAGCAAAGCTCGGAAAAATACAGGGACATTCTGCTGAAGGAAGCGGCAGAAACCGCAAAGCGCTGCCATGCGCTGGTGTTCCTCAACGCCCGCAGCAAGAGCGAAAAGGGACTCCGCAACACCACCTATGCCTTTGACCGGGACGGCAATATCGCGGGAACCTACGAGAAACAGCACCTCACCCCCGGCGAGGTCTCCCAGATGCAGTTGGACAGCGACTACACCTTTGCCTTTTCCGAGCCGACCGTGATCGAGATCGAGGGTATCCGCTTCGGCTTTCTGGTCTGCTACGATTTCTATTTCTATGAGAATTTTGCCAACATCGCGCGGCAGAACGTGGATGTGATCATCGGCTGCTCCCACCAGCGCAGCGATACGCATCAGGCGCTGCAGATCATGTCGCAGTTTTTGGCCTACAACACCAATGCCTATGTGCTGCGCTCCTCCGTTTCCATGGATCCGCATTCCGACATCGGCGGCGGGAGCATGGTCGTCGCGCCGGACGGCACGGTGCTGTGCAATATGGAAAGCCGCGTCGGCATGGAAACCGCCGAAATCGACGTCACGAAAAAATACACGAAGCCCGCCGGTTTCGGCAATCCCCCGGCGCCCCACTACGCCTATATCGAGCAGGGCAGACGCCCGTGGAAATACCGCCCCGCAGGCAGCGCCATCGTGTGCCCCGATGCCGTCATGCCCTATCCCCGCGTTTGCGCCCATCGCGGCTTCAACACGATTGCGCCCGAAAACAGCCTGCCCGCCTTCGGTGCGGCGGTGGCCCTGGGCGCGGAGGAGATCGAATTTGACCTTTGGGAAACCGCGGACGGCGAGGTCGTGTCGATTCACGATCCGACGCTGGAGCGCGTCAGCGACGGTCACGGCTTTGTCTATGAAAAAACGTTCGCCGAATTGCAGACGCTGGATTTCGGCATCAAGTACGGCGAAGCCTTCAAGGGGCTGCATATTCTGACCTTTGAGGATATCCTCAAAAAATTCTCCTGCCACACCGTCATGAACGTGCATATCAAGTCCAAAAACAACACCGATCCGCTGCCCGAAGATTATCTGAAGAAAATCGTCCGTCTCATCGACAAATACGATTGCCGCCAATACATCTATTTTATGACGGGAAACGACACCGTGCTGATGCAGCTGCGTGACATCGCACCCGACATCTGCCGCTGCTGCGGCGGCGGGGACGCACCGTGGGACATCGTGGAACGGGCCGTCCGCTGCGGCTGCAAAAAGGTGCAGTTTTTGAAGCCCTGCGTCAACCGGGAAATGGTCGAAAAAGCGCATATGTACGGTATGCGGTGCACGGTGTTCTGGTCGGACGACCCGGACGAAACGCAGGAATTTCTCGACATGGGCATCGATGTCATCCTGACAAACGACTATCAGCGCATTTCCCAGTGCGTGAAACGGTAACCGCAAAAAATCGGCCGGCCCGAAAAAATCGGGCCGGCCGTCATCATTCCTATTATCCTTCGGATACCACGATTTCGCTCAGCTCCAGGCCGGGGTTCCGGCGGCAGGTGAAATCGATGGCCCAATAGCTGGAAAACACCAGCAGATTGCGGCCCTTGTAGTCCTCCAGAAGCTCCGCGTCGGAGCCGAGGTTCAGGTCCTGCAGGTCGCCGGGGTACCGGTCGATGACCCGGATCTCCTCGTAGGGCAGCGTCTCCATCCGCAGGTCCACGCCGTATTCGTTCTTCATCCGGTACTCGAACACGTCAAACTGCAGCGTGCCCACCACGCCGACGATGACCTCCTCCATGCCGGAGTTGGGCACCTTGAAGATCTGGATGGCGCCCTCCTGGGCGATCTGCTCGGTGCCCTTGACGAATTGCTTGCGCTTCATGGAGTCCTTGGCGGACACCCGGGCGAAATGCTCCGGGGCGAAGGTGGGAATGCCTGCAAATTTGAATTTCTTGCCCACGGCGGTGATGGTATCGCCGATGGAGAAAATGCCCGGGTCAAAGACACCGATCACGTCTCCTGCGTAGGCCTCCTCCACGATTTCCCGGTCGGCGGCCATGAGCTGTTGGGGCTGGCTCAGGCGCATTTTCCGGTTGCCCTGCACATGGAAATACTCCGTGTCCCGCTGGAACTTGCCGGAGCAGATCCGCATGAAGGCCAGCCGGTCCCGGTGGGCCTTGTTCATGTTGGCCTGAATTTTGAAGACGAAGGCGGAGAAATTGGGGTCGAAGGTGTCGATGATGCCGCAGTCCGCCTCCCGGGGCAGGGGCGGCGGCGTCAGCTTCAGGAATTCCTCCAGGAACGGCTCCACGCCGAAGTTCGTCAGGGCGGAGCCGAAGAACACGGGGCTGAGCTGGCCGCAGCGGACCGCCTCCGGGTCCATCTCCCGCCCGGCGGACAGCAGCTCCACGTCGTCGATGAGCTGCCGGTGCTTCTGCTCGCTGTCCAGCAGCGCGGCCACCTGGGGATCATACAGGTCCACGGCCTGCTTGCCCGCCCGGTTTTTGCCGGAGACGCCGGAGAAGAACAGCAGCTGGCCGTTGGTCCGGTCGTAAACGCCCTGGAAGTCCCGGCCGGAGCCGATGGGCCAGTTCATGGCGTAGGTGTCGATGCCCAGCTCCCGCTCCAGCTCGTCCAGCAGGTCGAAGGGGTCCTTGGCCTCCCGGTCCATTTTGTTGATAAAGGTGAAAATGGGGATATGCCGCATGGCGCAGACCTTGAACAGCTTCCGGGTCTGAGGCTCCACGCCCTTGGCGCCGTCGATGACCATGACGGCGGAGTCGGCGGCCATCAGCGTCCGATAGGTGTCCTCGGAGAAGTCCTGGTGGCCCGGGGTGTCCAGAATGTTGATGCAGAACCCCTCGTACTGGAACTGCATCACGGACGACGTGACGGAAATACCGCGCTGCTTTTCGATTTCCATCCAGTCGGAGGTGGCGGCCCGGGCGTTTTTCTTGCCCTTGACCACACCGGCCTGGGCAATGGCCCCGCCGTAGAGCAGGAATTTTTCCGTTAAGGTTGTTTTACCGGCGTCGGGGTGAGAAATGATGGCAAAGGTCCGGCGGCGGCTGATTTCTTCCGTTAAAGTTGACATAAAATAAAAGCCCTCCGTTTCTGACAGTCAATTTTGGAAACCGAAAGGACTAAATGGGACCGTAACTCCGCATAAAAGCCTCCAAAACAGGTGATTTCGTTCAAACTGTCTTATTTTAACACGAAATTTTCCCCTTGACAAGCCCCAAGGCCGGAAAAAGCCGAAATTCCGCAGGAAATCTTCCTAAAATACCGGTTGACAAAGTGCGGTGGTACTTTTATAATAGTATCGAATAAAAAGCTTGAGTGCCGCCGGTATCGTTCGGACCCGGCGGAGAATAGTGAATCGGGTGCGAATCCCGAACGGTACCGCCACTGTATGCGCGGAGATGCCCTCACGAAGGCGAAAGCCAGTCATTGGAGCTTCGGCTCTGAGAAGGCTGCGGGGGATGTTGACGAGGCGCAAGTCAGGAGACCTGCTCAAGCGTGTGACAGCCATGCTCTGCGTGTTGACGGGCGATGGCTTCTTTTGGTGTGCAGAAAAACGGCTGCAACGGCTTTGTGCTGTTGCAGCCGTTTCTTTCTTTTCCTGCGGCCACCCACCGCAGCGACAGACGCAGTGTTATCCCCCTTATCACTGCCGGAATCCATGTCCCTCCGCTCCGCTTCACCCACGGAGCGGGGGGACGGCCCCTGCCCATCGGGCATCTGGAGGTAGTATGAACCGAGCATCCGAAAAAATTCTCTCTCCGCAGGAGCGGCGGCTGATTGCCCTGGTCCGGTCTGTTCAGAGCGGAGAGCTGCATATTCTGGTGAAGGACCATCAACCGGTCCGTGCAGAGCAGATCCGGAAGGAAATCCGGCTGGATTGAGCCTCTGCTTGCCGACGGAAAAACCGCGGCAGTTCGGGAAGCGGCGCACCGCGGCCCGACTGTGGGTATTCCGGGAGGAAACCACAGCATGATCCTGTATTCCGCTTCGGCGTAATATAAATTGGTAAGAGTATTTTTATAAAGGAGGATTTTCATGAAGAGAAGAATTCTTTCCATGGTGCTGGCACTGGTCATGGTTCTGGGACTTTGCCCCCAGGGCTTTGCCGTCGGCGAAACGGATGCGATTACCGTGACCGATCCCGGCGACTTTGAGACAACCACCGGCGCACAGGAAAAAATCTATCTGGACAGCATCTTTACAGACAGTGAAGGCCACGAGTTGACCTACACCCTGTCGGAGGGCGATTACGGCACGCAGACCAAGATCGCCCAGGACAAGGAGCAGGACAACCGCTGGATGCTGTCCTTCACCAACCCCAACGAGGGCACCTACACCCCCACGGTGACGGCGACCTGCTCCGGCGGGGCCACCGCGTCCGTGACGCTGAAGATCGTCGTCAAGAAGGGCGACGGCGGCACGGAGAATCAGTACGGCTACGATGAGACCGACGCCGCGTCCGTGAAGGTGTACGTCACCGTTTCCAGCGACGGCATTCCCATCCGGGGCAACGAGGGCACCGTCCTGTCCCATCTGGAAGTGGACGTTCCCTACTTCGATCTGGAAAATCAGGACCTGAGCGATTACTATCGCTACGGCACCGAGAACGGCCGGGGCTCCTACGTCAACGATAAGCTGATCCGCCGTCCCACGGCGCTGCACCTGTACCTGTATCTGCTGGGCGTCTACTATCTGGGCCTGACACCGGAGCAGGTGACCACCGGTGCGGTGAAGATTCTGGGCCACGAGGGCGGCTTCGGCGTGCAGACCATGCTGGGCCAGACCGCCTATGAGGACAAGAGCCTGGCACTGAACATTACCGGCAGCCCCACGTCGCTGTATATGCAGCAGTTCTGGGGCCATGACGAGAACCTGATGTACTACCGCAACCATGTTTATCCCCTGATGGGACCGGGCTGGGGCAGCACGGCGGACTACATTCTGCTGTCCGATGGCGACACCATCGATGTGGCCATGTTCTCCAACTGGAGCTTCTGGCAGAGCGGCGCCTTTGCCGCCTTCGATCAGGACGAGTGGACAGTGACCGCCGGTGACTCGATCCATTTCCATACCGTCAAGTACGACACCAAGTCCGTGGCGGATGGCGGCACCGAGAAGTTCGACCCCATTGCCGGCCTGACGGTGAAGGTGTACGACGAGAAGTGGAACGAGGTGGCCGATGCGCTGACCTCCTCCGGCAAGGACAACAACGAGTACAGCTACACCTTCTCCAAGGCGGGCACCTACTACCTGATGGCGGTGGATCCCAACTACGGCACGTCGGATTCCTGCTATGCGCCGGCCACCGCCAAGGTGACGGTGAAGGAAGCCGGAGCGAGCTTCGATCCTGATACCTATTATAAGGATTACGATTTCAGCCGGATCACGCTGGACGAGACCGGAACAAACTACCTGTATAACATCGCGGAAAGCACCGTGAATGTGAAGCACTTCCAGAATCCCGGCGAGAAGAAGCTGTACACCGTGACGGTTCCCAAGGGAACGGACTTCGTGTACGTCACCTATCCGGCGGACATGGCGTCGGGCATTCTGGAATACTGCGCCCTGTTTACCGACGACGGCGAGATTGACTGGACCTACAACGCCGGTTCCGACTATGAATACACCGTCACCAAAAACAACGACGGTACCTGCACGGTGAAGATTCCCGCCGGCTTCCTGATGGAAAAGGGCCTGAATCTGGCGGCGGAGTCCGGCACGGGCTATGAGTACTTCAACTGCTTCAAGTTCGTGGAGGGCGACAACAACCTGCCCGGCGGGGATGTGGCCGTGACCGGCGTTACGCTGGATCAGACCGAACTGACCCTGGCCGCCAAGGATACCGCCCGGCTGACGGCGACCGTTCTGCCGGATAACGCCAACAAGCGGACGGTGACCTGGTCCTCCAATCAGGAAGACGTGGCCAAGGTGGATAACACCGGCCTTGTCACCGCCGTGAGCGAGGGCACCGCCGTGATTACCGTCACCACCGACGACGGCGGCTTCCAGGCCTCCTGCACCGTGAAGGTGACCGAGCCGGTCCAGCCCGAACAGGACGAGGACGGCTGGTATCTGATCCGGACGGCCAGCCAGCTGAAGTGGTTTGCCGACCAGGTCAACGGCGGCAGCACCACGATGAACGGCCGGCTGGAAAAGGACGTGGATCTGTCCGGCATCTGCAGCCCGGTGCTTGGCAGCTGGACGTCCATCGGCGATATGGCTTATCGCAAGGACTTCCAGGGCAGCTTCGACGGCCAGAATCACAAGGTGACCGGCTTGTACGTCAAGCGGGAAGGTTCCCCCGCCAGCGGCGAAACCTATGACGGCGGCCTCTTCGGCGAATGCGACGGCGCCACCATCAAGAACCTGAGCGTTTACGGCGAAGCGTGGGCCGTGACCCGGTATGTGGGCGGCATTGTGGGACGGATGACCAATCTGTCCAAAAATCCCAACGGTTCGCTGATCGAAAACTGCCACAACTATGTGGAAATCAAGGGCGAAATGTCCTCCGATACGATTTACGGCCATGCCGGTGTGGTTGCCTCCGCACAGGATACCGTGATCCGCAACTGCTCCAACAATGCGGCCATTACCGGCGTCAAGGGCAGCGTGGGCGGCATTCTGGGCAACGTGAGCTACGGCACCGTGACCATTGAGAACTGCTGGAACACCGGCGACATCACGATGGTGGGCTACTACAGCACCTACGGCGGCGTGGGCGGCATTCTGGGCACGGTTGATGACGCTTCCGTCCGGATCGTGAACTGCCGCAACACTGGCGCCGTGACGGCCCAGTCCACCAAGGCGACCGCCGCCAAGGCGGGCGGCATTGCGGGCTATGTGGCGAACAAGAAAGGCTCCCTGCAGATCGAGAACTGCTACAGCATCGGCACCGTCAGCGGCAACATCAGCCGGGCTGGCCGGACCAACGGCGTCCTGGGCGGTAAGTACAGCCTTGCCACCGTTGCAACGGCATCCAACTGCTATTATCTGGATTCCTCCGCTACCGACGGCGGCGCCACCGGCGTGACCGCCAAGACCGAGGCCGAGATGCACTCCCTGCGGTTTGCCGCGGCGCTGGGCGACGGCTATCAGGTCAGCTGCCCCTACCCCGTGCTGACGGTGGAAGAGGCTACGGCCCATACCTTTGATAACGGCACCTGCACGGTGTGCGGCGCTGTGACGGTTCCCACCCGCAAGGCGGATTATCCCGCGGTGACCACCGCCACGGTCCAGACCGGCAAGGCCTATCTGCTGAGCGATCTGCAGGCAGGCAAGGTGTTTGAGCCGGTGTCCGGCCAGAGCCTGAGCTACCGCAACTACTACTATGAGCGGTCCGCCGACGAAGGCGCGACCTGGGATGCCATGACCGGCTTCTCCGAGGCCGTCTTCGGCGCCACCACCATTCAGGTCACCGAGACCAAGGAAGGCCATTACCTCTATCGGTTCTATGCGTCTCACGACGGCGTGAACTTCTCCGCCGACACCTGGACGCTGGATCTGACGGTGGAAGACCATCCCGAGATGAACTTCTCGTTCTATGTGGGCAAGGATTACACCGGCGGCTACCCCGTCATCAAGCTGTATAACGTGACCACCGACGAGGAAGGCAACGAGACGCTGGGCGAGGAAATCACCGATTGCTTCCGCTACAGTGACTTCACCACCACCCTGCCCGAGGGCCAGGAGGAATACAATCCGGCCGAGGGTATTCTGGTGAAGAACTACCGGATGTTCTATGTGACGCTCCGGGGCGGTCGGTATGCCTACCGGGCCTTCGCCAAGAATGCGGACACCGGCGCCTATGATATCGCGCTGGGCGGCATGACGCTGGATCTGCCCACCGATACCAACGTGGACGGCCTGACCGGCGGCGGAACGGATATCTACCTCCAGTGCAACAGCTACTATGTCAGCAGCAAAAAGCTGGACAACACCTACTTTACGGCCGATGAGTACCATGTGAAGGTTGACTGCCCGATCATGAAGACCAGCACGACCATGGGTGATGCCTATGTCAAGGGTAATTACGCCTACTATCCCACCATGCTGTATGCGGCCGGCAACGCCTGCCTGTATAACGTGTATGCGTACCCGGACATTGACGGCTACATCTTTACACAGGCCATCAATCAGACCTATCGGGCCGGCTACAGTGCAGGCACCAAGTCGCTGACCATCAATACGGCCATCGAGCTGACCGTTACGGTTCCTGCGGATTCCGTCTTCGGCCTGTACTTCCAGTGGAACAACTTCAATACGACGGAAATCGCGCCGCTGTTCGGCGACGAGGAAGCTCCCATTGCCGATCGCTGGAAGATCAACGACGACGGCACCAAGACTGCCATCTACGAAATCTCCAAGGGCAACGGCAACTACACCTGGCGGCTCACTGATCCCACCGGCACCTATGTGACCAAGTCCGGCTGGCTGAGCAGCCAGAGCGCCAATGCGTCCATGCATTTCGAATTTGCGGAGAGCGACCGGACCGACAAGGTCTCCCACGACCGCAGCGGTCTCGGCACCCAGGTGGTCAACCGGGATGAAGCGGATCTGCAGATCAATCTGGATCCTAGCGGCTACAAGGCCATCACCGAGACGACCCGCGTCCGCGCTTACCGGCATTGGCAGCTCATCAACTCCGACGCGGGCAACATCATGGTAGAGCCGGACTTCCATTGGAATCTGCTTTCCGGCGATGCGTCCTTTGAAACCGTTAACGGCGGCAACACCTCTGCCAACTGGGCGGATGTGACCCCCGGCACCCAGGACTCCATCCTGGCGGTGTACTACGACAGCGTGGATGTCACCACCGCCAGCCTCAGCAGCGGGGAGATGAAGTTTGCCACCGGCTCTCACGGCGGCTTCTTCCCGGCCACCAATCCGTCCCGTGTGGGCGTGATCGTGGTGGGCGGCACGGACGTGACCCACGGCACCGCCGATGCGGACGTGGATTACAACATGGCGGCAGGCGCTACCACCTCCCGGTCCGCCGATTGGGACTATAACTACGATACCTGGTTCTACAACGCGGACGAAACCGATCCTGCGCTGGACTTCGCGGTGAACGCCACCGGCAACGTCACGGTGGAATATGCCTTCGTGACGGCCACCGAGGATTTGACCGCCAGCGTTTCGGCCTTTACCGCCGTCACCGCCGCAAACGGCCGCTACACCGTGCCGCTGAAGGCGCTGAAGGACCTGGGTGGCGGCAAGGGCGGCACCGTGATCATCCGCATGACCGATACCACCGGCGTTTCCTACCGGCTGGTCCGGGTGGCGGAAGTGACCACCTCCTATGTGAACGTTTCCAACCCCGGCGAGCCGATTATGCCCGGCGATCAGGTGAAGGTGAGCTTCGAGGGCATGTTCCGGGCGGTCAACAAGATCTCCGGCGTGTTCAACCCCACCGTGTTTAAGCCCACCTATTACATTGGTGAGAACAAGTTCGAGGGCACGCTGGGCCAGTACCAGCGGATGGACAACGCCTCCGTGACGGTGACGATCCCCGCGGACCTGACGGTTCCCGAGGGCAAAACCGCCACCTGCACGCTGACGAACGGCTATACCTACGGCTCCATGTACAGCGCGGCTAACCCCTTCGCCTTCCTGTACAACATGACCGATACCGGTGTGGGCACCAACTTCAACGCCGTGACGGTGAACTACTACATGAACCGTTATGCGGATGTTACCGTTGAAGTTTCCCCCAAGGTGACGTATAATGTAAAGCTGAGCACCAAGGACGCCGACGGCGCTGCGGTGACCGGTGTGACGGCGGTCGTGAAGGACAAAAACGGCGTGGAAATCGACGCCAACAGCAACGGCACCTTCACCCTGGGCTACGGCACCTACACCTACGAGCTGTCCAAGAGCGGCTATGTGACCGTCCGCAGCAGCTTCACCCTCGGCTCTGCCGACGCGGAGAAGGTGGTGGGCGGCATCCTGACCGTGGAAACCGTGGCCATGCCCAAGACCGGCGAAAATGCCTGGGACGGCGAGACGCTGACGCAGCCGGCGACGGACGAGAACGGAACCTATCTGATCGGTACGGGTGCGGAGCTGGCATGGTTTGCCCAAACCGTTAACGGCGGCCAGAAGGCAATCAACGGTAAGCTGACGGCGGATATCGAGTTGTCCGGTAATGTGTGGTCGCCCATCGGCGTCAGCGGTAAGCAGTATGCCGGTACCTTTGACGGCGACGGCCATACGGTTGTCAATCTGTATATCAACAGTAGCAGCTATCCGCTCGGACTGTTTGCTTATCTTGCCGGCGGCAGCACCGTGAAAAATCTGGGTGTGTCCGGTTCCGTGACCTGCACGGCAAAGAGAAGCGCACAGGCAGGCGGTATTGCGGGCTATATGAACAGCGGCTCCACGATTTCCAACTGCTTCAGCACTGTGGATATTACCAGTGCCAAGCACGCAGGCGGAATTGCGGGTTATACCGCAAACGGCGCAGCCATTATTGACTGCTATGCGACGGGCAAGATCACGACGACCTCTGCCAACGAGTGCTATCTCGGAGGTATCTGCGGTTCCGGCTACAGCAACACCGTCGGCGCGACGCTGACGAACTGCTACAGCACCGCAACGGTGACCGGCTCCGGCGGAACGGCGTCTTATATCGGTGCGTTGTCTCCGGATAAGACGAGCGCTCACTATGTCAACAGCTATTATCTTGCGGACGTTTGCAGCGGAGAGAGCGGAAAGTACGGAATTACCGGACTCGGAACCGCCAAGACTTCCGATGAACTCAAGGCGCTGGCTCCCACCCTGGGTGACGCCTTCACCGCCGACAGCACGAATATCAATGGCGGCTATCCCGTCCTGACCTGGCAGGTTCCCCAGCCGGTTACCGGCACCTTCTCCTTCACGGCCCAGGCCTCCGGCGCCTTCCTGTGCGCGCCCCAGAACAACGTGGAAGTGTCCTCCGATCTGGCGGAATCCTACGGCTTTGACGACAAGGTTGCCTACACCGACGCGGTTTCCCCGCTGGACGTGCTGGTCAAGGCTCACGAGGTGATCTTCGGCGAAGCCTTCACCAAGGAAACGGCCTCCGAGTATCTGGCGGTTTCCTCCAGCGGCACCTCCTCCAAGCTCTTCGGCGTGGCGACCTATGCCAGCGGCTTCTTCGTCAACAACGCTTACCCCAACGACGGCACGGCTTCTGCTTACGGCGGCTACAACGGCTACCTGCTGAACAATATGCCGCTGATGGACGGTGATCTGGTGGAATTCTTCCTGTATCAGGACGCCAGCACCTACACCGATTCCTACGCCTGGATGACCCAGGACGGCGCCTATACCCGGACGCTGACGGCCCAGGCCGGTCGGAATGTGACGGTGCAGGTGCAGGCCGTGATGGCCATGATGGGCTACAAGTACAAGGACGAGGCTGCCATGGTGGCGGCGGGCACCGGCGTGGCCGGCGCGCAGCTGGCTCTGGTGAATGCCGAGACCGGCGAGCTGACCGATATTACCGGAGCCGTGACCGACGAAAAGGGCAACGTGACCTTCAAGCTGCCCACGGAAGGCACCTATCTGCTGACGGCGTATATGCCTCAGGCGGAAATCGACGACGGCAGCAATCCTCTGATCCTGACCCTCTCCACCGTGACCGTCACCGCCCCGACCATTATTCTGGGCGACGTGAACGGCGACGGCGAAGTGACGCCGCTGGATGCCACCCTGGCCTATGCCATTGCCAACGGTGAAATCGAAGCCACCGCCGAGCAGCTCAAGGCAGCCGATGTGAACGGCGACGGCGAAATCACACCCTTTGACGCAACCCTCATTTACGCTTACAGCAACGGGGAACTGAATAAGTTCCCCGCCGAGGGTTAACACATAAGGAGGAACCATTATGATGAAAAAAGCACTTTCTCTGGTGCTGGCGCTGGTCCTGGTTCTGGGACTGTGCGGCTCGGCGCTGGCGGCCACGGTCAGTCCGTCTGCGGACAAGACCACGGTGGCGGCCGGTGACACCGTCACCGTGACGCTGACCCAGGACGAGACCCTGGAGAATATCTCCAGCTACACCTACTACCTGGGCTTTGACGAAACCCTCTTCAAGCTCACCGGCAGCGAGAAGGGCGACGTCCACCCGGCCATGAAGATCAGCCAGCTGCTGCACAGCGACAAGCGGGGCGGCGCCAACTACATGATCAGTGCCACCAAGCTGTCCGACGACTTTGTGACCACCTTTAAGGCGGGCGTGCTCTACAAGCTCACCTTCACCGCGCTGGAGGACATCACCGAGAAAAAGGCCGCGTCCTTCACCCTGTACCGGGGCCTGATTGCCGACACGTCCTACAAGACCATTGAAGAAGGCCAGGTCAAGGATCCGGTGATCAACATCACCGTGACCCCCGCGTCCACCAACTACACCGTCACCCTGTCTCCGGCGGAGCAGAGCAAGGTGGTGGGCGAGGATGCCACCATTGATGTCACCGTGGGCGGCAAGCACACGGGCTATGCGGCGGCGGACTTCAAGTTCACCTATGACAATACTGCCCTGAGCTTCCGGAAGGATGCTTCCACCATTCCGGAAAGCGCCGTGGTGTCCGACCAGAACGGCACCCTGCGGATCCTGATCTACGGCGACACCAAGGCCATGGATGCCCCCTTCAAGCTGGTGTTCCAGCCCACCAAGACCGGCGACGCCACCGTGACGCTGGTTTCCGCCAAGATTGACGAGAGTGCCAACGCCACCCAGGATGCCCCCGAGGCGGAAATTCTGAACGGCACCGCCGTTATCAAGGCCGCCAACTACACCGTCACCTTCCTGCAGGACTACTTCATCGGCGATACCGTGGCCGAGCCGGGCAAGGATTACACCTTCTCCGCCAAGGACACCCACTATCACTACACCTTCGACGCCACCATGGGCGGCGAGGCTGTGACGGTGGTGGACAACGGCGACGGCACCTACACCATCAAGAACGTCTCCGGCAATCTGGTGATCGGCGCGACCCAGAAGGGCAAGCAGTACCCCGTCACCGTCACCGGCAGCGGCAAGGATGACGTTACGGTTGCAGACTACGCAAGATATGGTGAGGATTTTAACTTCTCGCACGACAATCTGGATACGGATACCTATGACTACACCATGACGGTGACCATTGACGGCAAGACCGTGACTGCGGATCTTCTTGCGGACAAGGGTGACAGCCGACTCTACCTGATTGCGGGTGCGGAAATCACCGGCCCCATTGTGATCAATGTGGAAAAAACCGTGAAGCCCCCCAAGACCACAGCCATCACCTTTGTCGGCTCCGGCTCCGGCGACGTCAAGGGCGGCACCACCCAGACGGCGACCAACGGGCAGGACTTCACCTTTGAGCTGAACGCCGAAACCGGCTACACCTACACCGTCAAGCTGGGCGACGAGGAGCTGACCGCTTCCGCCGAC
This sequence comes from uncultured Eubacteriales bacterium, assembly GCA_905205195.1. Classification (GTDB taxonomy): domain Bacteria; phylum Bacillota; class Clostridia; order Oscillospirales; family Oscillospiraceae; genus Faecousia. Next base: position 13,458 of record CAJLCS010000008.1, on the reverse strand, counting down.
GGCAAGTACACCATCCCGGCGGCCAAGCTCACCGGCGAGGCCCTCACCGTCACCGTGGAGAAGACGCTGGCCATGACCGTGGAGGTCAATGCCTACGTCAAGCTGCAGGATGCCCGGGTGATGTACCTGGTGACCGTCCAGGGCACGCTGGCCGACGGCCAGGTTTACACCTATGACGGCCATCCCATGTACTACTCCGAGAAGTATCAGGCGTACTGCTACCTGGTGATCTCCGATCAGGCGCTGCCCACCGTCCGTGAGGACGCGGTTGCCAAGATCGCCACCGCTGCCGCCACCGCCGAAAACGTGGTGTACGACTACGATGTCAACGGCACCAAGGTGGTGGATGTCAACGACGCCCAGTTGGTGTACAATATGTACAACGCTGTCTACGACAACTTTGAAACCGTCTCCATGATGACCTTCCTGCGGGCCGACGTCAACGGCTCCCGGGATCTGAACGTGGAAGACGTCAGCGCGGTGGTCAACGCCATCGTCTGATCTCCGGACCCTCTGTCCTGCCCCGGCGCAAGCCGGGGCAGGCGGAATCGGGTTCTGATCGATGTGGGGCCAGTCTATGGAACGGCATCGATGAAAACCTGAGCGATGATTTACTATAAAGGAGACGAATCTTATGAAACGATTGACTTGCCTGTTTTTTGCGCTGCTGCTGCTGACCATGACGGCCGGAACCGTGCTGGCGGCCTCCGATTCCCGCAGCTACGACTTTGACCTGACCTCCGGCGGCAGCCATGAGGTCAAGGCAGCCACCGGCGACGTGCTGACGGTGACGCTGACCTTCCGGCGGACCGATGCGGCGGAAGCGGCGGAGATTTACGCCATGCAGGACGAAATCCGCTATGACGACGAGTTCTTTGAAATCGTGAACGGCGGTTGCCTGACGGCCTCCGGCATCCGGACCACCGACATTGCCCTGCTGGGCGGCGACCGGGCCTTCTACCTGAACTTTGCCTCCATGGACGGCGGCGAGGTCTGGCAGCCGGAAGTGCTGATCGGCACCTTCCAGGTGCGGGTGCTGGCCACCTCCGGTTCCTCCACCCTGAAAAACGAAAACGGCCTGGTTTCCCTGAAGGACGGCACCGACAGCTATGCCGTGTCTGTGCAGGACCTGACGGTGACGGTGACCGACACCTGCACCATCCGTCTGGACCCCTGCAACGGCGACGATCCCACGGAGGTCACCGCCAAGATCGGCTCCAAGCTGGAAAAACCGGTGGACCCGGTCCGGGAGGGCTACACCTTCACCGGCTGGTACCGGGATCCGGATCTGACCCAGCCCTGGGATTTTGACAACGACACCGTCACCGAGAATATGACCCTGTACGCAGGCTGGACCAAGAACGGCCAGCAGCCTGTGGATCCCAATCCGCCGGTCAAGACCGGTGACAGCTTCCAGTGGTGGATCGTGGTGATCCCCGTGCTGGCGCTGGCGGCCATTGTGGTGCTGGTGATTGCCAAGCGGAAGAGCCGCGGCTCCAAATGAGCACCGCGGATACCGCCGTCCGCACGCTGGAGGAGTTGACGGCCGAGGAACGGAAGCTGATTGACCTGATCCGTCAGATGGGCTACGGCGAAATTTATCTGCAAATTCAGGACGGCAAGGCCAAATCCGTCCGGGAGCTGCGGCAGAGCATTCTGCTGGAGGGCTGACGGACCATTTCTCCGAGGGAGATTCTATGAAAAAACGAACGCGTATTCTCAGCGCCCTTCTGGCACTGATTTTGCTGCTGGGCGCAGGGGGCATTCTGGGCCGGGGCCGTCGTGTGGCCCCGGAAAACCCCATCCGCCGCTCCGATGCGGTGTTACAGGTGGAGGCGGCAGGCGGCGGCACGGCCACCGCGCCGTCGGACCCGGCGGGGGACGACACCGCGCCGGAAACCACCGCGCCGGAGCAGACCGATCCCGAAACGGACCCCACCCAATCCGAGCCACAGGAAACGGACCCGGTGCAGACCAATGCCCGGGAAACCTCCGCTACCCAAACCCCGTCGGACGGCGGGAATACCACCCCCGACGGTCCCACGACCACCGGGGATGTGGATCCCACGGCCACCGGCAACCCCGGCGACGATACCTTACCTGACACCCCGGATCCTACGGACCCCGGGGAACTTACCATCCTTACAGACTTGACCAGCCGGACCGTCCGGGAGCAGGAGCTCCCGGACGGACAGCTGGCATTTTGGGTAAAAACGGCAGGCGGCACGGGACGGGAAACCGTCCGGGTGACGCTGCGGAATTCCTCCACCGGCTTCAACGGCACCACGCTGACCAGCGCCGACGGGCTGCACTATCAGGCCCAGCTTCTGCCGGCGGAGTACAACACCGTCACGGTGTATGTCAAGCTGGACGGGGAAAATGTGCTGGTCCGGACCTTCCGGATCTACTTTGAACCCACCCGGGCCGATGACGATCATCCTGCCATCGGGGAATATCCCCCCTCCATCGTGCTGAGCACCGACGGCATCTACGAGGACGGCGACATCATCACCTCGGAAAACCTGTTGCTGACGGTGACGGCCCGGACCAATCCCGACGGCAAGCCCATTTACTCCAACCAGATTCTGGTCTGGCTCAACGGGGAGCTGGTGGCCAAGCAGACCGGCGACGCCCGGCCGGAATACCAGCTCCATTTCGAGCGGAGCAACGTTTCCGACTACCGGGACTACAAAATCGAAGTGATGGCCTGGGACGGGGAAAATTCCAGCTATCGCAGCCTGACGCTGCGCTATCATGCCATCGATCAGGGCGACGTGAAGGGCAGCGTGACGGTGGAGCTGGACTGCTCCGTGGTCCACCTGAACTGGAACGGGGACCCCTGGCTGGACAGCGAGGAGCTGGAGATCCGGCAGGGCGACACCTGGGCGAAAATCGTCCTGCGTTTTCTGGAGGATTTCGGCTACGAACCCACCTATGACGGTACGTTGACGGAGAATTTCTACCTCCGGCGGATTTCCCGGGCGGATTTTGCCGCGGCGGCCCAGCCGGACGAAACGCTGTGGAACCTGATTCTCCGGGACGGGCTGACGCTCAACGAGGGCCAGCACGACGGGGACAGCTTAGGCGAATTTGACTATACCATGGCCTCCGGCTGGATGTACTGCATCAACGGCGGCTATCCCGGCCGGGGCATGGCCAGCACGGAGCCGAACGACGGCGACACGCTGACGCTGTGCTTTACCCTGAGCTACGGCAAGGACATCGGCGGCTACGAGTCCGGCGGCGGCAGCTACGGCCACCTGTCCGGCTACTGCGGCATCTGGCGCCGCGGGGCCTATACGCCCCAGGACCATGACTTCCGGGAGACGGCGCGGGTGGCGCCCACGGAGACGGAGGACGGGTACATTCTCTACACCTGCTCCCGCTGCCTGGAGGAAAAGAAGGAAATTCTTCCGGCAACCGGCCCCACGGACCCGGCGCCCACCGACCCGACACCCACGGATCCGGCGCCTACCGACCCGACACCCACGGATCCGACCCCGACCACAACCGACGACGGGCGGAAACGCCGCAGGGAGGACAGACAATGAAACGAATTTTAACGGCAATACTTTGCCTTTGCCTGTGCTTCGGCACGGTCCGGGCAGCATCGGAAGCCCCGGCGGTGCAGGCGGAGCGGGCGCTGGCGGAAAAATGCGGCGTGTCCGCCGGACAGCTGCTGGCGGACCGGGATACTCTCCCGGCGGGCAGCTCCGGCAGCGACTGGCTGGCCATGGCCTTTGCCCTCGGCGGTGTGCCGGAGCGGTATCAGACCTACCGGCAGGCGTTGGAGGACTATGTGACGGATTGCTATGCCAAGGAGGGCAGCCTCAGCACCACCAAGGCCACGGAGTACCACCGGATTGCCCTGACGGTGCTGGCGCTGGGCGGCGACCCCACGGCCGTCGGGAAAAAGCCCGACGGCAGCAGCGTGAACTTGATTGCCGAGGGCACCTACGCCTTTGCAGGTACGCTGGGGGCACAGGGCCTCAACGGCTGGATTTTTGCCATGATTGCGCTGGACGCCGGAAATGATCCGGTGCCAGAAGGGGCGGCCGTGACCCGGGACACCATCCGGGCGGCCATTCTGGCAGCGCAGGAGCCGGACGGCGGCTTCGGGCTGACCACCGGCGCGTCGGACGTGGACATCACGGCCATGGCGCTGCAGGCACTGGCGCCCTATGAGGCAGACTGCGCCGACGCGGTGGACCGGGCGCTGACTTACCTTTCCGGACAGCAGACCGAGGACGGCGGCTTTGTCAGCTACGGCGACGAAAACCCGGAATCCTGCGCCCAGGTGCTCATTGCCCTGACGGCGCTGGGCATCGCCCCCGACCGGGACGACCGGTTTGTGAAAAACGGGAAAACGGCGGAAAACGCCATGGACCGCTACCTCCGGCCCGACGGCACCTACCGCCACAGCCTGACGGAGACGAAAGCCAATATGATTGCCACCGCCCAGGCGCTGCTGGCCAAGGCGGCGCTGGCGAAAAGCCGCAGCGGCGGCGGAAGACTGTACGATATGACCGGCGTGACGGCGCCTGCCGAGTCCAAAGCGGGCGTTTCGCCCATCTGGGTGCTGATTCCCGTGGGAATCGTCGGCGTGGCGGCGGGCGCGGCCGTGGGAGTAAGGAGAAAAAGAAATGGAAAGACTGACTGATCAGATTCAGGCCGAGGTCAACCGGGTCATTCTCGGCAAGCAGGACGTGGTCCGCAAGGTCCTGCTGGCGGCGCTGGCCGGCGGCCATGTGCTGCTGGAAGACGTGCCCGGCGTGGGCAAAACCACCATGGCCATGGCCTTTGCCAGAACGCTGGGCCTGGACACCCGGCGGGTGCAGTTCACCTCGGATACGCTGCCGTCGGACATTATCGGCTTTTCCGTCTACGACAAAAAGACGGAGCAGCTGCATTATCAGCCCGGCGCGGTGATGACCAATCTGCTGCTGGCGGACGAAATCAACCGGACCTCCAGCAAGACCCAGTCGGCGCTGCTGGAGGCCATGGAGGAGCGGCAGGTGACGGTGGACGGGAAGACCCGGCCGCTGCCCCGGCCTTTCCTGGTGCTGGCAACCCAGAACCCGGTGGGATCGGCAGGCACCCAGATGCTGCCCTCGTCCCAGCTGGACCGGTTTCTGATCCGGCTGAGCATGGGCTACCCGGATCGGGCCAGTCAGATGGCGCTGATGCGGGACCGGCACACCGAAAACCCGCTGGATCACTGCAAAACCGTCGGCGACGGCGCGGCGCTGCTGAAGCTGTCCGACGAAGCCATGGCGGTGTATGTGTCCGACGCGGTGTACGGCTATATTGCCGACCTGGCCGAGGCCACCCGGCAGGATCCGGATGTGGCGCTTGGCCTCAGCCCCCGGGGCGCGCTGGCCCTGTGCCGGGCATCGAAGGCCAATGCCTATCTGGAGGGGCGGGATTATGTCACCCCCGACGACGTAGCGGCACTGCTGGAAAACGTGGCGGGCCACCGGCTGGTGCTGAGCGCCAAGTCCCGGCTCCACGAGCGCTCCGCCGAGACGATTCTGGCGGAGATCCTGAAAAAAGTGCGCCGTCCCGGTGTGAAGGAATGGAAGCTGTGAGCGGACGCCTGCGGGGCGGCCTGACGGCGGCGGCAGCCGCAGTGCTGGGCGGCGGACTGGCCCTCCGGACCGGGTCCGGCTGGGCGCTGGCGGCGCTGGCACCGGTGCTGACCGTTCCCATAGGCTGCTATTTGTGGAACCTGGCGGCCCGGAAGGGGCTGACGGCGGCGCTTCAGGCGGCGCCCTCCGCCGGGAAGCACCAACCGGTGACGGTCCGGGTGACGGTCCGGCCGGGCTTTCTGCCGCTGGTGGGACCGGTGACGGCGGAGCTGGAGGTCCATAACGACCTGACGGACGAAACGTCCCGCCGTTCCCTGCCGCTGACGGCGGCGGGGGACTGCTGGATCGGCGATACCGACCTGACCTCCGATTACTGCGGCCGCCTTCGCCTGACGGTGACGGCCGTCTCCCTGTGGGACCCGCTGGCGCTGCTGCACTGCCGGAAATCTACGGAGGAAAACGTGAAAATTGCCGTGGTGCCGGAGCTGACCCCCCTTTCCTGGGACCCGGCCATGGGCCTTGCCCGGGAGGACGAGGGAGAAGCGGCCTCCCGCCGGGGCGACGACCGGGCGGAGATTTTACAGCTGCGGGAGTATCAGCCCGGCGACGACATCCGGGGGATTCACTGGAAGCTGTCGTCCAAGCTGGACCGGCTGATGTGGCGGGAGCCGGGCAGCACGGTGAGCCGTTCGCTGCTGCTGGACTGGAATCCGGCCGGGGCATCCCCCCGGGCGGCGGACGCCCTGGCGGAGGCTCTGTTTTCCGTGGGCTGCCACCTGACCGAGGAGGGGATCCCCTATACGCTGGCCCTGCGGGAAAACGGCGGCCTGCGGCTGGAGCCCATCGGCGGCCGGGAGGAGCTTTCGGAACGGCTGGTGCTGGCGCTTCGCAGCCGGGGCGGCGTTCTGAGCGAGCCGCTGCCGGAATTCGGCCGGATTCTGCGCTTTACGGCAGACGCGGCGGAGGAAAGCGACAATACGGTGACGCTTTGCTGCTCCGAGACGCCCCAGACGGTTCGCCGGGGCGTCTGGTTCCCGCCGGAGGGCTGCGTCGACGCGCTGGAAAAGCTGGAGGTTTCCTATGACTGAACAAACGGGACTTCATTGGAAGCCGGTTCCCGCCGACGGGGCGAAAACCGGACCGGCGGCGCTGCTGTCGCTTCTTTTCGTGTCGGCGGGGTTTTGCATGACGGCCGGGGCGCTGTTTCCGTCGCTGCCGGTGCCCTGGTGGGCGCTGTTTCTGGCGGCGGCCGGGGTGCATCTGCTGCTTCTGGCCCTGCCGGGCCGGAAAAACTGGCTGTTTCCGGCAGGCTGCGGCGTGCTGCTGGCACTTTGCCTGCTGTTTTACCGGCCGCTGGTCAAGTCCGCAGGATGGGGGCTGAACGACCTCCTGACGGCGCTGACGGCGCTGACCGGACGGATTTATCTGCATTTTGAAACGGGCGGAAGCCCCCTTTGGGCCTTCGCCGCGGCAGCTGCCTTTCTGGTGCTGCTGCACCATCATGCCGTTTCCGGCGGCGGACGGTGGCTGTTTTTGCCGGCGGTGCTGCTGGGCAGTGCCGGACTGGTGTTAGGCAGCCGGACGCCGGGCCTGCTGATGATCGTGCTGGGGGCGGTGATGAGCCTCCCCTCCGGCGGCTGGAAGGCCCAGACCGGGCGGATTTGTGCGGCCTGCCTTTGCGCCGCCGCAGCGCTGGGGCTGGGGGCCGCGGCACGGGCGCTGCCGCTGGCAAGCTGGCGAGACAGCCTGACGCGGGACATCCACGCGCTGCGGTACGATTCCGCCGCTCTTTCCATGCCCGAGGGGCAGCTTTCCAGTCTGGGCGCCTGGGAGAAGTCCGAAACCCCGGCTCTGACGGTGACCATGTCCCAGCCGGAGGCCACTTACCTCCGGGGCAGCGTTTATGAGGTTTATACCGGTGGCAGCTGGGAAAAACGGGAAAATGAGGACCGGGCTTCGTCCTCCGACCTGTATTACTGGCTCCACGAAAACGGATTTTACGGCCAGAGCCAGATCGCGTCCGCCGCGGCGGCGGCGGGGATCGAGGAACGGCAGCAGATCACGGTGGAAAACGTGGGCGCCTGCCGGGGCCATGGCTTTCTGCCCTACGGCAGCGAAACGGCGGGGGATGCCCGGGCCATCGGCGACGATGCCTTGCCGTCTGCCGCCGCCCAGACCTGCCTGCCCGGCGGGCTGGCCCAATGGTACGGCGTCCAGCGGGCGCTGGCGGACCGGCAGTCGGAGGAGCGGGATTATCTTTCACTGGAGCGGGCCTATGCGGCGGACGTGACGGAAGCGGATTTGCAGCTGACGGACGAGGCCTGGCAGGTGCTGGGCCGGCAGTTGGGCACCGACACCGGCAGCCGGACGCTGAGCCAGATCCAGACGACCATCCGGACCTATCTTTCCGACCATCTGCGCTATGACGAATCGGTGTATACGCCTTTGGGCGGCGACGATTTCCTGCACTATGTGCTGGAGCGCAGCGGCGCGGGCTACAGCGTCCACTATGCCACGGCGGCGGTGCTGATGCTGCGCTACTACGGCGTCCCGGCCCGGTATGTGGAGGGCTACTATCTGACACCGGAGCAGGCTGCGGCGGCGAAAGCCGGGGAACCGGTGACGCTCACCGAGGAAAACGCCCATGCCTGGGCGGAGTTTTATCTCAACGGCGTGGGCTTTGTGCCCTTCGAGGTGACCCCCGGCTACATCCGGGAGGAGGACCTGGACTTCGGCAGCGACCAGACCGGTCCGGGGCAGACGGTTTACACGGCTCAGCCCCGGCAGTACGCGCCCCAGGACGGGCAGACACCCCAGGATCAGCCCCCGCAGGCGACGACCCTGCGGCTGCCCCGGCAGCTGTGGTTGCTGGCGGTGCTGGTGCTGCTTGCGCTGCTGGCGGTGCCGGTGATCCGGCGGTGCCGGTTCCGGCGGGCCAGAAAGCGCATGGCAGCCGCGCCCTGCCGGGCGGCTATCGTGGAAATGTACGGCTACGCCTGTTATCTGATGGGCTTTCTGGGGGAGATTCCAGCGGAAGCGGCCCAAAGTGCGGCGGCGCTGAACCGGGAGGCGTCCTTCAGCGACCATCCCATGACCGACGATCAGCGGCAGGAAATGGACGATTTTGTCCGGGACCTGACGGACCGCTGCGGCAAGCAGTGGAATCCGCTGCAAAGGATTTATTACCGGTGGATCCGGTGTGTATATTGAGGAGGCGACAACCATGAAACGTTTGACGGCACTGCTGCTTTGTCTGGTGCTGGTCCTTTCCTGCGTCCCGGCATCCCGGGCGGCGGGGGAGAGCGGCCAGTTTTACCTGACGGCGGCAACCGCGCAGAAGACCCTGATTGAGCCGGTGGCCATTTCCTACACGGCGGATCAGACGGTGCGGCAGGCGCTGCTGGCCAGCGACTATTCCTTCGAGGGAATGGAAAGCGGCTTTGTCTACGCCATCGAAGGCGAAGCGGGAAACTTTAACTGCTATTATGACGGCGGCGGCTATCAGCTGGATGTGCCTGCGTCGTCCGTGACGGCCATCGTGTTCACCGAGAACGCCTCCGGCTATACGGAGGGGACGGCGGAGCTGGCGGCGCTGATGGGCCGCTACCGGGAGATGGACAACCACGTCCAGAATTACGCCCCGGCGGCGGCGGCCTATCAGGCGGGCCTGACCAGCCTGCGGGGGACGGCTTCCGATGCCGCCGCCCGGAAGGAAGCGCTGGAAAAGGCCATTGCGGATTACGAGGCCATCTTAAGCGGCACCAAATACACCGTGACGGTGCAGGCGGCTCAGGGTGGCAGCACCCTCACGTCTCCCACGGTGACGCTGACGGACGCCTACGGCAACGAAACCGCCGTCACCGGCACCGCGGCCCAGGTGGTGGCGGGGGACTACCGGTTCTCCGTCAGCGACGGCGGCTGGAACCGGACCGACGGCAGCATCACCGTCTCGGCGGACCGGACCCTTTCCGTGACGCTGCCCGACGGCGAATGGTTCGGGGAGATCAACGTCCTGAACGGAAAGCGGACCCCCTATGACCGGACCCAAGACACGAAGGCCCATACGGCCGCGTTTTACCTGCCGGACACGGTGGGGACCTACGGCCTGTACCTCAACGCCATGATCGGGGATGTGCCGGACCGGGACACCACCCGGCTGCGGACCATTTTCGTCGGCATGGATGGGCAGGACAAATCCCAGACGGTGCGGAGTTGGAACAGCGAAACCACCTCCCTTATCCAGCTGCTGGAGCCGGGCCTGACCGGCCGGACCTGGACGCTGGAGGCCCAGTATCCCGATGCCGACGGCTATACCCGGATTCAGTCCTACACCATGATCATGGTGCGGGTGCCGACGCTGGCGTCGCTGACCGTGACGGCCGACGGCACCCGGCTGCCGCTGACCTTTGAGCCGGAAACCGCGGACTATACCCTGACCACCGTGTCGGATCAGGCGGAGGTGACGGCGGAGGCCTTCACGTCGGCGGGCACTACGGTGACCGGCACCGGCACCGTGCAGCTCACCGGCAAGACCACCGTCCATACCGTCACCGTTACGGCGGAAAACGGCCAAAGCCGGGATTACCGGCTGACCTTTGAGAAAAAGGACGCCGTCCGGGTGACGGTCAGCGCCAAAACCGGCACGGAGACGGCGGTGTATAACGAAGCGGAGGTCAAAATCGAGCCGGTCAACGGCGGCTACGATCTGATTCCCGGCGAAACCTATCGGCTGGTGGCCACGAGAAACGGCGTGTATCACACCGCCATGACCTTCACGGCGGCGGCGGGGCTGACGATCACGGCGCCGGAGCCGGAGACCACGGACGCCATGACGGCGCTGGCCCTCTATAACAGCGGCAGCGCCGCCTCCCGGCAGGAATTCGAGAGCCTGGAGGGCTTTGATGCCGGTCGGCACAGCCTGACCTACCGGATTCCCGATGCCAACAGCGCCCTCTACGCCCAGGCCACGGCCACCGGCGGCTATACCGCCGCGGCGAAATACGCTCGGCAGACCTCCCTGGATTCCACCAACGGCCTGCCAAGCTCCGTGACGCTGCGCTACGCGGTGGGCAATTCCGGCGCCACCTTCCTGACGTCCTGCCTTGCCGCCTGCGGCTACGGCCAGACCGTCACCGTGCGGCTGGAAAAGACGGCGGACGGCGTGACCTGGTATCAGGATTACACGCTGACGTTGCGGCGGCAGGAAACGCTGAAAGCCCTGAGCCTGTCCACGGAGGACGGCGCGCTGACGCTGACGGACCTGTCCGGCACCCCGGTGAGCTTTGACCGGAAGGTGACGGAGTATGCCGTCACGGTGCCCCGGGCGGTGACGTCCCTGGCCTACACCGGCAGCTTTACCAACGAAAACACCCAGTCGCCGGTGGGCGGCGGCTATTACGCCATGGTGGGTGACACCCGGGCGGACACCATGGCCGACGGCACCATGGCGCTGGATCCGGACCAGAACGAGCAGCTGCTGGAAATCCGGATCTGCCACGACAGCGACCTGAGCGACGAAACGGCTTACCGGGTCCATGTCCGTAAAACCGACCCGGTGGCGGTGACCATCAAAACCGAGCCGGAAAACGCCGTAGTGTTCCTGACGGAACTCACCGGCGACCAGCGGAGAATCGCCGGAGAAAACGGCGTCTATCAGCTGACGCCGGGGGTCCGCTACACCTACACGGTGACCTGCAACGGCTATGTGGGCAGGCAGGTGGCGGAGTATGTGGCTCCGGCGGCTGCCGAGACGCTGACGGTGACGCTGCAGAAGGCGCCGGAAAGCATCCGCACCCAGTATGAGCCGGTCTGGCCCTCCTTCCGCAAGGACGAGCAGAACAACGGCGTGGTTTCCGTGAAAACGCCGGTGAAGGCGGAGAATGCCATGCTGAGCTGGGCCACCAAGCTGGGCGACGGCTATTCCGCCGATGCCTGCGGCTGCCCCATTCTGGTGGGGGACTACCTGTACGTTTACGCCATGTCCACGATTTACAAGGTGGACACGGTGTCCGGCAAGGTGGTGGCCAGCGGCGACATGGACCATTCCTCCAGCTTTGCCATCAACACGCCCACCTATGCCGACGGCATGATCTTTGTGGGCCTGTCCGACGGCACCGTGCAGGCCTTTAACGCCGACACGCTGGAGTCCCTGTGGATTTACCACAACCCCCGGAAGGGCCAGCCCAACTGCCCGCTGGTGTACCGGGACGGCTATCTTTACACCGGCTTCTGGCTGGGCGAAACCCGGCAGGCGGACTATGTGTGCCTGAGCGTGGCGGATGAGGATCCCACCCAGTCCAAGGAAGAGAAGCTGGCCACCTGGACCTATACGCAGATGGGCGGTTTCTACTGGGCCGGTGCCTATGTGACGGACAATGCGCTGGTGGTGGGCACCGACGACGGCGAGGCGGGCTATACCAAGGGCTATGCCCAGATCCTTTCGCTGGATCCCAAAACCGGCCTGAAAAAGGACGCGGTGACCATGCCCTTCAAGGGCGATATCCGCAGCTCCGTCACCTGGTACGACGGATACTGCTACTTTACCTCCAAGGGCGGCTATTTTGCCCGGATCGGCCTGAATGCGGACGGCACCTTTACGGAAAACAGCCTGAAAACGCTGAAGCTGTACAACTATGCCGCCGACGATGCCAATCCCGCCATGAGCACCTCTACCCCGACGATTTATAACGGCCGGGCCTATGTGGGCGTGTCCGGCGTGGGGCAGTTTTCGGCCTATTCCGGCCATAACATCTCGGTCATCGATCTGGCGGGCTGGGACATTGCCTACACCGTGCGGACCCAGGGTTATCCCCAGACCAGCGCCCTGCTGACCACGGCCTATGAGGCGGAAACCGGCGCCGTGAACGTGTATTTCTTCGACAATTTCACCCCCGGCAAGCTGCGGATGCTGACGGACCGCCCGGGCCAGACTGCGCCGGACGTGACGGTGGTGGAGCGCTACACCGACGGCGGCAAGACCGTGGACTATGAGACGGCCTACGTCCTCTTTACCCCCAGCGGCGCGCAGATGCAGTACGCCATTTGCAGCCCGATTGTGGATGAATACGGCACGATTTACTTCAAGAACGACTCGGCCTACCTGATGGCGCTGACCAGCACGATCACGGAGCTGCGCCTGGTGTCCCAGCCCACCAAAACGGCCTACGGCAAGGGCGACTTCTTCGATCCCGCCGGCATGAAGGTGGAGGCGGTGTACGCCAACGGCAAAACCCGGGACGTGACGCAGTATGTCACCTGGTCCCCGGATCCGCTGTCGGCGGAGGACGAGGATTTCCGGATCGTCTTCCCCTATGCCATGTACCAGAACCGGGACGGCGAGACGGGCGTAGAGTGCGAGCAGCCCTTTGCGACGGCGCGCCTGACGATTTCCGACAGTGCGGCGGTCCCCGGCGACGTGAACGGCGACGGCGAGGTGACGCCGCTGGACGCCACGCTGGCCTATGCCATTGCCAACGGCGAGCTGACGCCGACGGCGGCGCAGCAGAAGGCGGCGGACGTGAACGGCGACGGCGAGGTAACGCCGCTGGACGCTACCCTGATCTATGCCTATGCCAACGGGGAGCTGAAACAGTTCCCGGCATAACCCCAGAGTGGGGAACCGGCCAACCGGCCGGTTCCCCGCAAAAAGAAAAAACGGGAAAACAGAAAAAAGTCCTTGACAAAACGGGACACCGCTGCTATAATAAAAAAGTCCTGTGGGGCGCAACAAAATAGGGGGATATAGCTCAGCTGGGAGCCCGGCTGAAGCGGTAAGCAACCCCTGTTCTTAATTTAATAAATTTCATTTCTTCCCATCTGGGGGTATAGCTCAGCTGGGAGAGCGCTTGAATGGCATTCAAGAGGTCAGCGG
>CAJLCS010000007.1 GCA_905205195.1 uncultured Eubacteriales bacterium | reverse complement strand
ACGGACAGCCCCGGGGAGGAAAACGCCGCCCACAATACGGACACCGTCACCTTCACCGGGGAGGCCTTTGCGGCGGCGCTGGGGGAGGAGTTGGTGGGCAGCCCCGAAACCTGGCTGGGGGACGTGACCTACACCGAGGGCGGCGGCGTGGCGACCATGGTCATCGGCGCCGAGACCTACACCGGCACGGAGCTGCGGCAGATGCTGGGGCTGCGGTCCACGGTGTTTTCCATGACGGCCCAGGACAACACCGTCACGGTGGTGACCCACGGCTTCGGCCACCGGGTGGGCATGAGCCAGTATGGCGCCGACGCCATGGCGGCATCCGGCAGCAGCTATGAGGAAATTCTGGCCCATTACTATCAGGGAACCGCGCTGGAAAGCGCCGTCCGCTTTGCGGCGTGATTTTCCGGTTGGCAGACGGCGGGAAGTATGCTATAATAGCGTGGCAGCGCCGCTGCAAATCTTGCGAAGTGAGGCACCTATGAACGAGAAGGAAATCAGCGAAATCCGGCGGCATACCCGCCGTGACCGCAGTAATATGACGGCCATTTACGGCTGCTACGTCAACGAACACAAGGAAATCATCTCCGAATTCCGGCAGCCCACCGGCATCATGCCGGAAAACGAGGGGGACAAGTATTTTTCTCTGTTCAAGCGGGTTCTGTCCGGCACCATCGGGAAAAATCTCATCGATCTGAGCTTCCGCACCGCCCAGGTGGCGGGCAGCCCGGAGCATCAGCTGCTGATGGACCTGCGGAAAACGGCGCTGGCTGACGACGAGTTGCGCCATACGTTCTATCAGAAGATCATGGACAGCCTGACCATGGAGGGTAACTACCTGATTCTGGTGGGCTGCGACCGCTATGACGTGCCCTTCCGGGGCAAGGACGACGCGGTGCAGCACGACGGCTCCGACGAAACCTATACCTATCTGCTGTGCGCCGTCTGCCCCGTCAAGCAGACCAAGGCCACGCTGCACTATGTGCCCGAGGAGAAGAATTTCCACGACGGCGGCATCACCCAGGCGGTGGCGGCGCCGGAGTTGGGGTTCCTGTTCCCGGCCTTCGACAACCGGGCTACCAACATTTATAATGTCCTCTACTACACCCACAGCCTGAAGGAAAGCCACGAGCCGGTGATTGAGGCCCTGTTCAACACTCCCGCCCCGAAACCGGCGGAGGAGCAGAAAAAGTCCTTTGAAGCGCTCCTCAGCGGCGCGCTGGAGGAGGAGTGCAGCCTGGATGTGGTGCAGACCGTCCACGATCAGATCTGCCAGCGCATCGAGCTGCACAAGGAAAGCAAGGACCCGGAGCCGCTGATGGTGACCAAGGAGGATGTGAAGGAGGTCCTGACCTCCTGCGGTGTTTCCGAACCGAAGGTGGCCAAGTTCAGCGTGGATTACGACGAGGCCTTCGGGTTTGAAGCGGATCTGCATCCGAAAAACATCATCGATAACCGCCATTTTGAAATCAGAACGCCGGACGTGTCCATCAAGGTGGACCCCGCCCGCAGCGATCTGATCGAAACCCGGATCATCGGCGGCGTGAAGTACTTAATGATCTGTGCCGACGAAAATGTGGAGGTCAACGGCGTCAGCATCCACATCGGCGAGCCGGAGCCGGAAAAGGTATAAACCTGAGCAAAAGCCGCGGATGCGGCTTTTGCTCGAAAGGATAGTTAGCGGATACTAACCGAGAAAGAGAGGAAACGGACATGGAAGCATTTTACGGGATTGCGATCCCTTTTCTGGGTACCACGCTGGGGGCGGCCTGCGTCTTTTTCATGAAGCGGGCGCTGGGGGACCGGCTCCAGCGGAGCCTGACGGGCTTTGCTGCCGGGGTCATGGTGGCGGCGTCGGTGTGGAGCCTGCTGATTCCGGCCATGGAGCAGGCGGAAACGCTGGGCAGATGGGCCTTTTTCCCGGCGGCGGTGGGGTTCTGGGGCGGCATCGGCTTTCTTCTGCTGCTGGACCGGGTGATTCCCCATCTCCACCGGAATGCCAACCAGCAGGAGGGGCCCCGCAGCACCCTGCAGCGCACCACCATGATGGTCCTGGCGGTGACGCTCCACAACATTCCGGAGGGCATGGCGGTAGGCGTGGTGTACGCCGGATTTCTTGCCGGCGGCAGCACCATTACAGCGGCGGGGGCACTGGCGTTGTCGCTGGGCATCGCCATCCAGAACTTCCCGGAGGGAGCCATCATTTCCATGCCCCTTCGGGCCGAAGGCATGGGGAAGGGTCGGGCTTTTCTGGGCGGCGTGCTGTCCGGCATTGTGGAGCCGATCGGCGCGGTGCTGACGCTGCTGGCGGCCCGGCGGATTGTGCCGGCGCTGCCGTACCTGCTGAGCTTTGCGGCGGGGGCCATGCTGTATGTGGTGGTGGAGGAGCTGATCCCGGAAATGTCCGAAGGGAATCACTCCAACCTTGGCACCGTCTTTTTTGCGGTGGGCTTCAGCGTGATGATGATTCTGGACGTAGCGCTTGGATAAATATTTCTGGGCGCCCTTCTATGTCTGCCACAAGGTCATGATGGGCATGCTGGACATAGCCCGGATTCTGGGCAATCAGACGGCGCTGGCGGTCCTGAAGGACGCCACGCCCTGGTTCCGGCAGTTCCTGGACGGCATTGACGACGACAATCTGGCCCACATGGTGAACATCGAGGAAAACGGCGGCATCATGGAGCTATGGGCGGACCTGTACGCCTTCACCGGCTGGGAGGACGCCCTGTGTCTCATGCGGAAAATGGAGCGGCGGGAACTGCTTGACGCCATGCTGGCAGGCCCGGGCGCTGGATTCCTACGGCGAAAGCCCCTTCCCGGAAACCGGCGTGGTGACCTACTGCCTGCCGCTGATGGCCGGTGGCCAGCAGCACGGCTTCCGCCTGCGTCCGCTGCGGGAAATCGGGAAGGAACGCTACACGGTGTATTTCCCGATTGAGAAAACAAAACCCGTCTGACGGGAAATACCGGCTGATCCGGCGTTGACAATCAGATGAATAAAATGCTATAATCATTGCATAGAACGTGCATTTGCATGATATCAGACCGGAAAAGGCAGGGAAATTTATGGCAACGATTCGAGACGTGGCAAGAGAAGCGGGCGTATCTGTGGGAACGGTGTCCCGGGCGTTCAACGGCTATCAGGACATTAAGCCGGAAACCCGGAGAAGAGTGGTGGAGATTGCGCGGCGGCTGGGCTATCTGCCCAACGTGAACGCCAAATCGCTGTCCTCCAAGCACCCCCGGAACATGGGGCTGATTGTATCCGGCTTCCTGGACAGCGACCGGCGCAACGACTCCGTCATGTCCATTCTCAAGGGCACCTATCGCTATGCCTCCGAGCATCAGCTGGAGGTGGCGCTATACACGCTGGACGCCGAGCAGCAGAAGGTCAATACGTACGAGCAGTTCTGCACCCAGCACAACATTTTCGGCGCCATTTTGTCGGGCGTTGCCACCAATGAGGTGTATTTCCACCAGCTGGTGCAGTCCGGCCTGCCCTGCGTCATGATTGACGCCTATATCAAGGGCAAGGGCCTGTGCTGCGTGTCGGTGGACAACGTGAAGGCCTCGGAGGAGCTGACCAATTACCTGATCAACGCAGGCCACCGCAACATCGTGGTGGTGGAAGGCAAGCGGGAGGCGGAGGTCAACAACTACCGCCTGGCCGGTATTTACGCCGCCTTTGCCAAGCATGGCATGGAGCTGAGCCGGGACCGGATCCTCACCGGCGAATTCCGGGAGACCGTCGCCTATCAGCAGGTGCGCCAATATCTGCTGGAGCACGGCAAGGACGGCACCACGGCCTTCCTGTGTCTCAGCGATATTATGGCGCTGGGCGTCATGCGGGCCATTACGGAGTTGGGCTATTCCATTCCGGGGGACTTCTCCGTCACCGGCTTTGACGGGATTCCCATTGCCGAATATACGACGCCTGCCCTGACCACCATCGGGCAGGATGTGGAGCGGATCGGCTATCAGGCGGCGGCGCTGCTGATGGAGCTGACCAAAAATCCGGAGGAAAGCCGCTGTGTTTATGTTCCGTATCAGTTTCTGGAGCGGGACAGCGTGCGGAAACTCTGAAAAACTTCAAAAAGCGGGAGTAAAAATGAATCATTTGCAGTATGATCTCGGATGCGAGGGCCAGGAAAATTGGCTGATTTCCGAAAACGTTTTTGATGGCAGATTTCTCGGCAAGTGCTAGGCCATTTTCTGCCAGGGCAACGGCTATCTGGGGGTGCGCCACGCGCTGGAGGAATCCTACACCGGCGAAACCCGGGATACATCGTCCAGCTCCTGCCCGACGATCATGGTCAGCGCCTGCATCAGCGAGGCGTTGGTGTCGCCGCCGAGGTAGCCGGTGGAGAGATTGACCGTCTCATACCGGCTTTCCGACCCGAGGGCATCCTTCCAGTCGTCGGTGAGGTACTGGCTGCCCGTGTCGGCAATGCCCACGTTGGCCAGATAGCCGCCTACCAGCAGCCGGGTCCGGCTGTTGCGGATGCCGGAGGCGAAGATGGAAATCAGCATGGCCGCCAGAACGACCACCGCCAGCACCCACCGATCGTAGGTCCAGAGGTAGTCGGCTTTTTCCCGGAAGGTCATGCCGGAAAGCGCCTGACGTAGGGTGGGCGCATCGGCGCTGCGGGGGTGATGACGCATAGAACATCCTTCTTTATCCGTCCCGGCGGGACGAAAACGTTTTCTATAGTATACGCGATTTCCGGTGGAAAGTCAAATTTGGTTCCGGGGAATGGGGAAAATCAGGGAACTTTTTTGTAAACTTTTGCGATTCTCCGCAAAAAATCCCCGCAGGATATGGCCTGCGGGGGAGGATGCCGGTCAGAGCACCCACAGATAAATGCACAGAAAATGCAGTATGCTGCCCGCCAGCACGAACAGGTGAAATACCGAGTGCATCCAGCGCTTTTTCACGCCCAGTCCGTAGAGAATGGCGCCGACGGTGTAGGCGATGCCGCCGGCCAGCAGCAGCCCGAAGCCCCGGGCCGTCAGCACCTCCATCACCGGGCGGAGGAAGAAGATGATGGCCCAGCCCATGCCGATGTAGCAGATCATGGAAAATACCCGGTAGCGCCGCAGGTCGATGGCCGTCAGGGTCACGGCCACGGCGGCCAGCACCCACTCCAGCACGAACAGCCCCCAGCCGATGGCCGGGTACCGGGGGGCCAGCGCGCAAAGTACGATGGGCAGATAGGTCCCGGCAATCAGGAAATAGATGGTGCAGTGGTCGATGACCTGCATGACCTTTTTCGCCATGCCGGGCCGCAGGCCGTGGTAGACGCTGGACATGGTGTAAAGGGCGATCATACACAGCCCATACACGACGGACGTGACGATGCCCACGGTGCTGTGATGCCGGACGGCCCGGACGACGCACAGAATCAGCGCCAGGATGCCGAAGCCGCCGCCGACGATGTGGGTGACCATATTCATGATTTCCTCGCCCCGGGAGTAGCGGGGCAGCACCCGGTCGGCCAGCTTGATACGTTTGCTCATGGGAAAAACCGCCTTTCATTTCACTGCTGTCAGTATAGCATAGCTACGGCAAAACGGCGGCTACCGCGGCGACTTTTGGGTCTACGGATGACGAAAGCGGCCTTTCTACCGGTAGAGACGGGCAATCTACCGGCAGGAGAGAGGGAGAAAACAGGAGAGATTGTGCAAAATATATAAATTCGACGGCAAAATTTTGGCGGCGCGAAAGCAATGTTTACAAATAGTTTTCGTGATTTCCGGCACAAGGTATGCTATAATAGCATTGCAATGAAATGCTGCGCCGCCGTGCGCGGAAAGGAAGTACTCATGAACAATATTCTGTTTTTCCTGACACCGAAAGCGTTGTGTTCGTTTTTATATGATGATTATACCCTGCGGCAGGCACTGGAAAAGATGGAGACGGCGGGCTATACCTCTCTGCCCATCCTCAACAAGCGGGGGGAGTACCGGGGGACGCTGACGGAGGGCGATCTTCTCTGGGCGCTGAAAAATATCTGTTACATGGATATGCGGCAGGCGGAGGCCCACCGGATTATGGAGATTACCCGGCGGAAAAACTACCTGCCGGTGCGGGTGACCACCTCCATGCACGATCTGGTGGAGCGGGCCAGCAATCAGAATTTCGTCCCGGTGGTAGACGACAAGGGCGCCTTTATCGGCATCGTGACCCGGCGGGCCATTATCCGCTACTGCCAGGACCAGCTGTTTTCCGAAGATTGATAAGTACCCCGGAAGGCTTTCATCCTTCCGGGGCTTTTGCCGCTATCGCCGCTGTGCGGCCCGGTACCCTTCCGGGGACAGGCCGGTGCAGCGCCGGAAAAAGGCGGAAAAGGCCAGCGGATCGTCAAAGCCCACGGACCGGCCGATTTCTCCCACCGGAAGGGACCCGGATTCCAGCGCCAGCCGGGCGCTTTGCAGCCGCTGTTGGGACAGATACTGCCGCGGCGACAGGCCGTAGGCCGCCTTGAAGACCCGGCAGAGGTACGGCTCGCTGAGCCCCAGCTTTTCCGCAATTTCCGCCACGGTGATTTTCTGAAAGTAGTGGGAATCCAGATAGGTCCGGGCAAAGGCGGCATATTCCCGGGCCGCCCCGGCAGGGCGGCTCTCGGCGGCGAGAAAATGCAGATTCAGCACGGACAGAAACAGCTCCGCCGCCTCCATGCCGGGGGTGACCCGGCCGGTGCGCTGCCGGATGGTTTCGCAGACGGCGTCCAGCGCCGCACCGTAGGAAAAGGGAAAAATCCCGGAGTCCGGGTCGGCGGAATAGTAGGCCGTCACCGTGTCGGAGGCCGGTCCGGAGAGGACCACCCACAGAAGCGTCCACGGATGGGCCGGATCGGCATGATATTCCTCGGCGTCGCCGGGGTGAATCAGAAACCCCTCCCCGGCGCTGACGCGGTGGCCGTTAAAATAGCCGGTGCCGCGCAGGCAGTAGTGAATGATGGCCTGGTTGCGTCTGACGGGGCCGAAATGGGTGACGGACGGATCGCCGGAAAAGCCGATTTCGCTGACCAGCACGCCGAACAGCTCCCGGGTGGAAAAAACGCCGTAGCGCATGATACACCCCTCCTTCAGGTTCGATTTTAACATATCCGGGTTCGGTTTTTCAATACCAATTTTGGGGCGGATATGGTATGATACGGCCGGAGGTGAAGGAAATGAATCTTCACGAAACGTTCCTGAAAATGGGGGAATTCTACGCCGCCGGCCTGTATGAGGCGCCGGAGCGGAGCCTTTTTTTCCGCAAGTCGCTGGCGCTGCGGCGCTATCTGGAGCAGACGGCGCTGCCGGACTACCATGGCGAAAATTTATATCCCTCCGGACCGCTGCCGGTAACTATGATGGTGCAGCCCCACTTTATGTATGTCGATGTGGACTGGAAGCGGCTGGGGCAGGTGGATCAGGCCCTGAACGATCAGCTGACGGCGGACTTCTTCCGCTATCAGCCCACGGTTCCGGCGGAGCATCGGGTGGCGGGGTGCATGTGTACCCACTGCATCCCCAACTACGAGCGGATTCTGCGGGAGGGCTTTGACGGCTACGAGGCCCGGGTGCAGCAGATGAAGGACCCGGAACTGCGGGAGGGGCTGCTCCACGTTCTGGCGGGCATCCGCACCTATCACAGCCGGTGCGTCCGCTATCTGACGGAGGTGGGCGCGGATCCGGCGCTGCTGAATGCCATCCGCCGGGTGCCCATGGAGCCGTGCCGGGACTTCCACGACGCGGTGGAGGCGTGGAATTTCGTTCTTTATCTGGATAATTCGGATAATCTCGGCTCGGTGGCCTCCGGCCTGGCCCCCTGGTACCGGGGCGAGGATGCCGCGCCGCTGCTGGACCGGCTGTACCGGAATCTGGATGCCTGCAACGGCTATTCCATGTCGCTGGGCGTCCGGGACAATCCGCTGATTCTGCCCTGCCTGAAGGCGTCGCCGGGGAAGCGCCGGCCCATGATCGAGCTGTTTGTGGATGAGCACACCGGGCCGGAGATCTGGCAGGCGGCGCTGGAATGCGTCCTATCCGGCAACGGCCAGCCCGCCTTCTACAACCGGAAGCTCTACCTTCAGGAATTCCGGCGGCGGTTCCCCCAGATTCCGGAGGAGGACCTGTCCAGGCTGTGCGGCGGCGGCTGCACGGAAATGATGCTGGGCGGCCTGTCCAACGTGGGATCGCTGGACGCAGGTATCAATCTGCTGCTGCTTTTCCAGCGGTATCTGGACGAATAGCTGGAAAATGCACCGGATTTCGAGACGTTTTATCAGGGGTATCTGGCGGTTGTCCGCCGGACGGCCCACGAGGTGATGACGGAGATCTCCAATTCCCAGAGAAGCCGGGAAAAGTGGTCGCCGGAGCCGATGCGGACGCTGCTGGTGGACGACTGCATCGAAAAGGAGCGGGATTTCTACGCCGGCGGCGCCCGGTACGAGTGGAGCATCATCAACTATGCCGGGATCGTCAACGTCATCGACTCGCTGCTGGTGGTGAAGGAGCGGATTTTTGAAGCCAGAATCGACACGCCCCGGGATTTCCTTGAAAAGCTCCATCGGAACGACCCGGCCTTTCAGCAGGAGCTGCGGCAGAGCCGCTGCCGCAGCGGCATCGACAACGACGAGGCCAACCGCCTGTCGGCCCGGTTTACGGCGACGATTTTCGGCTACATGGCGGAGCAGAAGCCCTATCTGGGGCTGGCGTTCCTGCCGTCGTCCATTCAGTTTCTGTCCTACGGCGACGCCGGACACTGCATCGGCGCCACGCCCTGCGGACGGATGGCCGGGGAAGCGGTGGCGGATTCCCTGTCCGCCATTCTGGGGAAGGATACCGACGGTCCCACGGCCATGCTGAAAAGCGTGACGGCCATGGACCTGAAAGCGGCCCTGGGAACGCCGGTGGTGAACCTGACGGTGAAAAAGGACTACCCGCCGGAAATTCTGCGGAGTCTCATCGAGACGTATCTGCAATTGGGCGGAATGCAGCTGCAGATCAGCTGCCTGTCCCGGGAGGAGCTGCTGGATGCCTGCCGCAATCCGGACCGGCACCGGAATCTGGTGGTCCGGGTGGGGGGCTATTCGGAGTATTTCACCCGGCTGTCGGAGGAGCTGAAGCAGAAGGTCCTGGCCAGAACGATGTACTGACACACCGCCGCGGGGAAAAAGCTTGCTTTTTCCCCGCGGCACGACTATACTGATGGCAGGATCCAAAAACGGATGAAGGAGAAGGAACACCATGGATTTTGAACCGCTTCGCGCCTACTTAAACCGCCTGACGGACTGGATCATCCCCGGCAATGCCATTTCGGTCTGGAAGGACGGAAAAGAAGTCTTCGTCGGCCAGTCCGGCTATGCGGATGTGGAAACCAAAGAGCCGATGACGGCGGACCACTGGATCAATATTTATTCCACCTCCAAGGTGACCACCGTGACGGCGGCGGCGCAGCTGCTGGAGCAGGGGTATTTCCTGCTGGAGGACCCGGTGTGGGCCTATCTGCCCGCCTATCGGGACCTGCAGGTCCGCTGGCCCGACGGCTCCGTGCGGAAGGCGGAAAAGACGATGACCATGCGGCATCTGTTTACCATGACCTCCGGCTTGGACTACAACTGCGGCGGCCCGGCCATCGAGAAGGCCCGGGCGCTGACCGGCGGCGCCATGGACACCGTGACGGTGGCCAACTGTCTGGCCGGGGAGCCGCTGAGCTTCGAGCCGGGGACCCACTGGCAGTACAGCCTGTCCCATGACGTGCTGGCGGCGGTGGTGGAGGTCATTTCCGGCAAGCGCTTCCGGGATTATGTGCGGGAAAACCTGTTCGAGCCGCTGGGCATCGAAAAGGCCGTGTACCACAACGAGCCGGTGCGGGACCGGATGGCCCAGCAGTATAACTACGCGGTGGAGGCGGAGACGGACCCTGTGGAGCTGCAGCGTTCGTCCCGGAATGAGCATGGCCGCCTGGAAAACGTGGGCAAGGGCGTGGTCAATTTCGTTTTCGGACCGGAATACGACAGCGGCGGCGCCGGGATTACCACCACCGTCCGGGAATATGCCAGACTGGCGGCGGCGCTGGCGGGGAACGGCCTGGGCGCCAACGGGGAGCGGATCCTCGCCCCGGGTACCGTGGAGCTGCTGCGGACCAATCAGCTGGACGAGGTCCAGATGCGGGACTTCAACTGGGCGGCGCTGAAGGGCTACGGCTACGGCCTGGGCGTGCGGTGCCTGCTGAGCAAGGCGGCGGCCGGTACCGTAGGCGGTTATGGTGAACTCGGCTGGGGCGGCGCTGCCGGTGCGGCATTCTACGCTGACCCCACGGAAAATCTGGGCGTTTTCTATGCCCACCATATGCTCAATCCCCAGGAGGATTACTATCAGCCCCGGCTGCGGAACGTGATTTACAACTGCATCCGCCGCTGAGGAAAAAGGAGAAAGATGATGCGCTACTGTGTCCCGATTCCCTGTTTTTTCGGCAAAGCGGATTTCTGCGATGCCATCCGGACGGTGGGCCGTCTGGGCTTTGACGCGGCGGAGACCTACAACTGGCGGGGGCTGGACCCGGACCGGGTCCGGCAGACCTGCCGGGAGACCGGGGTGGAGCTGCTGAGTATGTGTACCACGGAGTTCCGGATGACCGACCCGGCCTTCCGGAAGCAGTGGCTGGCCGGTCTGGCGGAAAGCGCCGAAGCGGCCCGGGCCATGAGCGTGTCCCGGCTGATTACCCAGGTGGGGCCGGATATCGGCGCCGATCGGGGATACCAGCACGAGAGCATTCGGGCGGCGCTGCAGGCGGCGGTGCCCATTCTGGAGGAAACCGGCGTGACGGTGATGATCGAGCCGCTCAACACCCGCGTTGACCATCCGGGCTACTATCTGACCTCCTCGGCGGAGGCCTTCGATCTGATCCGGGCGGTGAACCATCCGCTGGTGAAGGTGGTTTACGACATCTACCATCAGCAGATCATGGAGGGCAACATCATTCCGTCGATTACCGGCAATCTGGACTGCATCGCCCATCTCCACGCCGCCGGGCACCCGGGCCGCCACGAGCTTCAGCTGGGCGAGAACGACTACCGGGTGATTTTCGATGCGGTGGACCGGGCGGGCTACACCGGCGCCTGCGGGCTGGAATACAACCCGACCCTGCCGCCGGAGGAAAGCCTGCTTCGCTTCCGGGAACGTTACGCATGAACGGGACCCGGATCCGGGAGCCGGGGATCGATCTGCTGCGCTGCCTGGGGCTGCTGTTTGTCAACGGCGTTCACGGCTTTCTGTATAACGGCTTTTACTACGAACCCCAGTCCGGGGCGGCCATGGCGGCGGCGGACGGGTTCCGGTGGCTGTTTTTCTGCTGCAACGGGCTGTTTCTGCTGATTACCGGGTATCTCAAGTCTGCCAAGCCCTTCGGCAGAGGGTACTACCGGAGTCTTGCGCCGATTCTGGTGGGTTACGTCTTAAGCTGCGCCGTGTCGTTTCCCATCCGCCAGTTTCTGCTGGGGGACCGGATGAGTCTGGCGGGGTGGCTGGAAAAGCTCTTCGGCTTCGGCAACTACGGCTGGTACATCGGGATGTATGTGGGGCTGTTTCTGCTCAGCCCGTTTCTGAATCTGGTGCTGGACCGGCTGACGACGCCGGGGCAGCTTCTGTGGCTGGCGGGGACCATGGCGGCGGTGACGGCGCTGCCCTCCGCCACGCCGCTGCCTCTGATGCCGTCCCACTGGACGGCCATGTATCCGGCGACTTACTATGTGCTGGGGGCGGTGATCCGGCGGCTTCAGCCGAAACTCCGCCCGGTGTGGTGCCTGCTGGCGGCGGCTGCCACGGCGGCGCTGCTGACGCTGCTGACCATGCTGTCGACGGACGGAACCTTCGGCGACGGCTTCGGGCAGGGCTACGGCGGCTTCTGGGTGACGGTGATGGCGGTGTGGATTTTCCTGGCGCTGTACCGGCTGCCGGTGCCGCAGCGGGCCGCCCGGTGCCTGGCCTGGATGTCTGGCGGGGTGATGGAGGGGTACCTGCTGTCCCGACTGCTGGATGTCTGGGTGTACGACCTGTTTCCCGGGTGGCACCGCCCCGGGGGCTATCCGCTGCTGTTTCTTTGCTGCACGGTGCCGATTTTCTGCTGCTCCCTGCTGGCGGGGAAGGCGGTGCATACGCTGGCGGCAGCCCTGTGCCGCCGTCTGCCGTGCCGCAAATGCTGAATTTTCACAAAATTCCAAATTGGGGCTTGCAAAATCCGTCTAAATCTGCTATTGATATAACTGCGCCGGGACTGCGGCGCATGACGGAGAACTTGATTCAACGGAAAGGATGTTTTTGATGATTCGCGTAACGGTTTGGAACGAAAACGTACATGAAAAGGAAATGCCGGAGGTGCGGAAGCTCCATCCGGAGGGCCTGCACGGCACCGTGGCGGCCATTCTGGCCAAGGACCCGGAGATTACCGTCCGGACGGCCACCCTGGACGATCCGGAGTGCGGTCTGACGGAGGAGGTCCTGAAGGAAACCGACGTGCTGTTCTGGTGGGGCCATGCGGCCCATCAGAAGGTGCCCGACGAAGTGGTGGAGCGGGTGTACAACCATGTGCTGTGCGGCATGGGTCTGGTGGTCATGCATTCGGGCCATCATTCCAAGATTTTCCGCAAGCTCTGCGGCACCCCCTGCAACCTGACCTGGCACGACGACGCCCAGGAGCGGATTTTTACGGTCAATCCGGCCCATCCCATTGCCCAGGGCATTCCCGCCCATTTTGAAATCGCGGAGGAGGAGTGCTACGGCGAACCGTTCTCCATTCCCGAACCCGACGAGCTGGTGTTCCTCGGCTGGTTCAACACCGGCGAGGTGTTCCGCTCCGGCTGCTGCTTCTACCGCGGCAACGGGCGCATCTTCTACTTCCAGCCGGGCCACGAGACGGCGCAGGCCTACTTTACCCCGGAAGTGCATCAGATCTGGAGAAATGCGGCCCACTGGGCGGCCCCGGTTCACCGTGTGGAGAAGCTGGAGTGCCCCTTTGTCCCGCCTCTGGAAAAAGTCTGACAAAAAGCCGGCGGCTGCCTTTGCGGCCGCCGGCTTTCTTAAAGGGAGGAGGAGCGCCTGATGCAGCTGCCGGAACTGTACGAAAACAAGATTCTGCGGGATGCGGAGCTTCCCGTCCAGATCAACAACAATATCTGCACCAAAACCGGCCTGTTTTTCTCCAGCCACTGGCATGAGCATCTGGAGATGCACTACATCGTGGAAGGGGCTGCGGATTTTACCGTCAGTCAGACGGTGTACCATACGGTGCCGGGGGATTTCCTGATGATCAACTCCAGCGAGCTTCATGTGGGGGAGTGCGTCCGGGTGCCGTATCTGGCCTATGTGGTGATTGTGGAGCCGGGGGACCTGTCGCCGGAATTCGGCACTATGAATGCCATTTTCCGCCCGCTGATCCGGGGCGACGACTACCTGCGGGGCATGATGACCCGGATCCTGTCGGAATATACGGGAAAACGGCCCGGAAACCGGCAGATGTGCAAGGCACTGGTGACGGAGCTGATGGTGTACCTGCTGCGAAACGATGTGGCTCAGATGCTGGACCGCCATGACAGCGTCAAGCGCAAGCGGGATCTGGAGCGGCTGAACGTGGTGCTGTGCTACATGGCCGCCCATTATAACGAGCCGGTCAGCAACGGCCAGCTGGCCCGGCTGATCTGCGTCAGCGAGGACCGGTTCGGCCATTTGTTCCGGGAGGGCGTCGGAAAAGCGCCGCTGCAATACATGAATGAAATTCGTTTGAAAAAGGCGGCCGGATTGCTCAAAAGCAGCGAATTAACCGTAACACAGGTTGCCGAAGCGGTGGGGTTTCGGGATTATAACCATTTCGGACGGTTGTTCCGCAAGCGCTACGGCCTGACGCCCTATGAGGTGAAGTCCGGCAGGCTTCTGCCGGCGGAACAGGAAAACAGCGGAATCGTATGAAAAAATAGCGAAAGAAATCTATCAATCCCGGAAGGTTTCGTCTATGCTAGTGTTATCCATAATGACGAAAGAATGGAGGAAACCAAAAATGAAATTAGGCGTATTAACGGTCCCCCTCGGAGGACTGTCTCTTGATGAAACCTGCGCGTTTCTGGCGGCCCAGGGCGTGCAGATGGTGGAAATCGGCTGCGGCGGCTGCCCGGGCAAGGCCCACTGCGACCCCGAGGTGCTGCTCAACGATGACGAAAAGTGCCGGGAATTTGTGGACACCATCCACAAGCACGGCCTGGAAATCAGCGCCCTCAGCGCCCACGGCAACATGGTTCACCCCGATCCGGCGGTGGCGGCGGCCTACGAAAAGGATTTTGACAACGCCATTCTGCTGGCGGAGAAAATCGGTGTGCCGGTGGTGAACACCTTCTCCGGATGCCCCGGCGGCGCTCCCGGCGACAAGACCCCCAACTGGGTGACCTGCCCCTGGCCCGAGGATTTCAGCCGGACGCTGGAATACCAGTGGAACGAGGTGCTGATCCCCTTCTGGAAGAAGAAGGTGGCCTTCGCCAAGGCCCACGGCGTTCACAAGATTGCGCTGGAGCTGCATCCCGGCTTCTGCGTGTACAACACCAAGACGATGCTGCGCCTGCGGGAGGCCGTCGGCCCCGAAATCGGCGCCAATCTGGATCCCAGTCATTTGATCTGGCAGGGCATTGACCTGTGCGCCTGTATCCGGGAGCTGGGCAAGGCCGGTGCGCTGTTCCACTTCCACGCCAAGGATACCAAGATCGATCCCATCAATTGCAGCATCAACGGCGTGCTGGACACCGATCATTACGGCAAGGAGCTGAGCCGGTCCTGGATTTTCCGGACCGTGGGCTACGGCCACGGCGCCGAGTACTGGAAGGCCATCATCTCCGAGCTGCGGCTGGTCGGCTATGATTACGCCATCAGCATCGAGCACGAGGACGGCCTCATGTCCGGCCGGGAGGGCCTGCTGAAGGCCATCAAGTTCCTGAAGGACGTGCTGATTTACGAAGACAAGGGCGAAATGTACTGGGCATAAGGAGCGCATGAATATGAAACATCGGATTGCCATCATCGGTCTGGGCGGCATGGGCACCTGGCATCTCAACGAGCTGGAAACCATGGACGAGCCGGAAGTGGCCGGTATCTGGGACATCAAGGAATCCCGCCGGGACTATGCGGCCTCCCGGAATGTCTTTGTTTACGACAGTCTGGAGGCGCTGTTGGCGGATCAGACCGTGGATCTGGTCCTGATTGCCACCCCCAACGATTTCCATAAGCCGCTGGCCATTGCCGCCATGGAGGCCGGGAAAAACGTCATCAGCGAAAAGCCCATTACCATTTCCTCCGCCGATCTGGAGGAGATGATTGCCGCGTCCGAGAGAACCGGCAAATTCCTGACGGTCCATCAGAACCGCCGGTGGGACGAGGATTTCCTCACGGTGAAGGAAATCCTGAAGGAAGGTAAGCTCGGCCCCGTGTACCGGATTGAATCCCGGGTGCAGGGCGCCCACGGCATTCCCGGCGACTGGCGTCAGGAGCCGGAGAAGGGCGGCGGCATGATTCTCGACTGGGGCGTGCATCTGCTGGATCAGGCCATGCTGCTGTATCCCGACGCGAAGGTCAGCACGGTTTACGCCACCGTCACCAACGTGACCAACACCAAGGTGGATGACGGCTTTACCGCCGATCTGGGCATGAGCAACGGGGTCCACCTGATTGTGGAGGTCGGCACCAGCAACTTTATTACGCTGCCCCGGTGGGTGGTCCTCGGCACCGACGGCACCGCCGTCATTGAGGACTGGCACCTGAACGGCAGGCTCGTCTGCGCCCACGGCAACGACGAAAAGGACGTGGTGCCCATCATCACCGCCGCCGGTCTGACCAAGACCATGGCCCCCCGCCGGGAAGACACCATTGCCACCTTCCCGCTGCCGGAGGTGCACAGCGACGTGCGGGACTTTTACCGCAATGTGGCGGCGTATCTGGACGGCAAGGCCGACCGGATCATCAAGCTGCCCCAGGTCATGCGGGTGATGAAGCTGATGGAGGCCATCCGTCAGTCCGCAGCAGAAAAACAGGTTATCGAACTGGAAAAATAAAATCGGGAGGTTATCATCATGAAAAAGTGGCCGATCGCCATGCAGGTTTACTCCGTCCGGGAGGATGCGGAGAAGGATTTTGCCGGTACCATGCAGAAGCTGAAGGACATGGGCTACGACGGCGTGGAGCTGGCCGGCCTGTACGGGCTGAGCTCCGCCGTGGAGGCCAAGAAGATTCTCGATCAGGTGGGGCTGACGCTGATGTCCGCCCATGTGCCGCTGGACGAGCTGGAAAAGGACGCCGTGCTGGACGACTACGCCGCCGCGGGCCTGAAGTTTATCGCCATCCCCTGGATGGTTGCCCCCAAGGACGAGGCCGAGCTGGCCGCCTGCATCGAGCGGATCAAGAAGATCGGCAAGCGGTGCAAGGACCGGGGCATGCAGCTGATGTACCACAACCACGATTTTGAGTTCAACAAGATCGGCGGCAAGTACATTCTGGATTCCTACTACGATTCCATTCCCGCCGACCTGCTCTGGACCGAGCTGGATACCTGCTGGGTCAACGTGGGCGGCGAGGATCCTGTGGCGTACGTCCGGAAGTACACCGGCCGGGCCGCCATTGTCCACCTGAAGGACTTCGCCGGCTCCAAGTCGGAGAATATGTACGCCCTCATCGGCACCGACACCAACAAGGAAGAGAGCACCGGCAAGTTTGAGTTCCGCCCGGTGGGCTACGGCAAGCAGGACTTCCCCGCCATTCTGGCCGCCGCGGAGGACGCGGGCGCCGAGTGGGTCGTGGTGGAGCAGGACAGCCCCTCCATGGACAAGACCCCGATGGAGTGTGCCGAAATGAGCATCCGTTACCTGAAATCCCTGTAAGAAATTACATTTTTGAAAGGAAGAAACGAAAATGGCAGAAAACATTCTTGACGATTTCAAGAGCATCCACGAGGAAGAAAAGAAAGTGGATACCGGCAGAAAGATCCGCATCGGCATCATCGGCACCGGCTGGATTGCCGGCGCGCACATTGCCGAGTACAAGCGGATGGAAGACGTCCAGATCGTTGCCGCCGCGGACCTGATTCCCGGCAAGGCCCAGGCCTTCTGCGAGAAGAACGGCGTGGAGGGCGTTCACTACTATGAGAGCGGCCATGCCATGCTGGAGGCCGAGGAGCTGGACGGCGTGAGCATCTGCACCTACAACTGCCAGCACGCTCCCTGCGCCATCGATGCGCTGGAGCACGGCGTCAACGTCATGCTGGAGAAGCCCTTCACCGTGACGCTGGAGGAGGCCATCGAGGTCATGCGGGCCGAGAAGAAGAGCGGCAAGATCCTGACCATCGGCTTCCAGCCCAGAATGAGCGCCAACATCCAGATGATCAAGAAGATCATCGACTCCGGCGAGCTGGGCAAGGTGTACTACATGCAGGCCGGCGGCGGCCGTCGCCGCGGCATCCCCACGCCTTACGGCACTTCCTTCATTGAGAAGTCCACCGGCGGCGTCGGCGCCATGGGCGATATCGGCTCCTACTCCCTGGATATGCTGCTCAACGCCGTGGGCTATCCCAAGCCCCTGACCGTCACCGGCTATACCTCCGATTTCTTCGGCAAGGATCCGGAGTACTATCCCGGCCATCCCGAGTACGCCGCCAAGTTCGGCGTGGAGGACTTCGCTGCCGGCTTTATCCGTCTGGAAGGCGGCATTATCCTGGACTTCCGGATTTCCTGGGCCATGAACATGGACACCTGCGGTGACACCCTGATTCTGGGCACCAAGGGCGGCCTGAGAATCCCCTCCATGGACTGCTACAACGGCGACCTGCCCGCGCCCATGAAGATCTACAAGACCGTGGCCGGCAAGACCGTGGAATTCGAGATCCCCAAGGACGACGCTCCCGATCTGTTCTACAAGAAGCTGCGCTCCTTCGTGGACGCCATCAAGGAAGGCGGCAAGGCCACCGTTCCCTCCAGCCAGATTGTCATCAATCAGGCCATTATCGACGGCATCGTGAAGTCCAACGCCGTTGGCCACGAGCTGAAGATTGAGATCCCCGAGGTCTGATCTGTTTCTGCTACTCAAAAATGCTCCGCCTCAGGGCGGAGCATTTTTCACATTCTGGCGATAGGCCCGGGGAGAGCAGCCGGTAGCCTTGCGGAACTGGAGAGTAAAGTAGTTCCGGTCCTCAAAGCCCACGGCGTAGGCAATTTCCGCAATGTCCAGTGTGGAATCGGCCAGAAGGTGCCGGGCGTCCTCCATCCGCAGGGTGTTGAGGTATTCCGGCAGGCTCTGGCCGGTGCGGGCCTTGAAGGTGTGGGCCAGATAGGAGCGGCTGCACGAAAAAACACGGCACAGCTCCTGGGACGTGATGCGCTCCGTGTGGTGAATGTGGAGATACCACAGAATCTGCACCATCAGGTCGGCGGCGCCGGTGACGGGGGCGGCCTTCTGGGAATAGGCCAGTTCCAGCATGGCGCACAAGGGATGGAGCAGCGTGTCAATTTCCTTCTTGGGGGGCAGCGCGGGGCGCAGCGTCTCGTAAGCGCTTCGCAGCAGATCCTCCGGAATGTCGTAATCCCGGGAAACCCGCTCCAGATAGGACGCTTCGTGTTCTGTCCGGTAGCCGCTGACGCTGATAAACCCCAGCAGCTTCCCGTTGCCGCTGACTGGGTAGACAAATTCCCGCACCCCGGCAAAGCAGGTGCCGCAGAAGGAGCCGCCCCGGCAGCGTTCCAGAATTTTCCCCTGCCGCTCGACGCAGTGGCGATGGGCCTGGGGGTAGGTCTTGAGATAAATGCAGTAGGGCGGCTCGTGAATGTTGAACCGGAGCAGCGCCGTGGGGGCAATCACCGGCTCCGCCACCATGGGATGCAGGGTGACGCGCAGATTTGCCTTGCGCCGCAGATAGAGGATGTAATCGTCGATGGCCTGAATGATGTCCACGGGTGTCCTTCCTTTCGTGCACAAAATTACAGGTATCGTGCACAAATGCCGTTGCGTATTCGTATGTCCTGTGCTAATCTGAGTGTATCAAAGAAACGGGAGACTGTCAAGATGACTTACACGGAAAAAGCACGCACGCTGCCGGTGGCAGGTACCTTTGACGTGATTGTGGCGGGGTCCGGCCCTGCCGGAATCGGCGCGGCCGTTGCCGCAGGGCGGATGGGCGCCCGGGTGCTGCTGCTGGAAAGCGCCGGCCGGGTGGGCGGCATTTCCACCAGCGGCCTGATGAGCCATTTTACGGGCACGGTGGGCAACCAGCTGTACTGGGAGATTCTCCGCCGGGCGGCGGAAAAGAATCCCTTTGACCGGGAGCCGTATCAGGTGGCCATTGACCCGGAGCTGCTGACGCTGACCTATCTGGAGATGCTGGAGGAGGCGGGGGTGACGCTGCGGCTGTATACCTTCGTCAGCGACGTCATCATGGAAGAAAACCGGGTCTGCGGCGTGATCTGCGAAAGCAAAGGCGGCCGGGAGGCCTTTCTGGCCGACGTGGTGGTGGACGCCACCGGCGACGGCGACGTGGCATGGCGGGCCGGTGCGGCATTCTGCCTGGGCCGGGAGGAGGACCACCGGATGCAGCCGGCCACGCTGATGTTCAAGGTGGCGGGGGTCGATATGGCGCAGGCAGTGTTCCCCGGCTCCTTCGAGACGCTGGTGCCCACGGAAAAGGGCGAGCTGCAGGCGCTGGCCAAAAAGCTGCTGCCGCCGCCTGCTGGTCATGTGCTGCTGTACCGGTCGCCCATTCCCGGCGTGGTGACCTGCAATATGACCAATGTGATCGGCATCGACGGCACCGACGCCGCCGACCTGACCCGGGCGGAGCTGGAATGCCGCCGGCAGCTGCTGCCGATTGTGCAGTTTCTGCGGGACTACGTTCCCGGCTATGCCCACTGCTATCTGCTGGAGACGGCATCGTTGATCGGCGTGCGGGAGACCCGACATTTTGCGGGGGTGCAGACGCTGACGGAGCAGGACATTCTGGAAGCCCGCCAGTTTCCGGACTGGGTGGTTTACGGCGCCCACTTCAACTTTGACGTGCATAATCTGACCGGTTCCGGGCTGGATGTCACCGGCTGCCAGCATCATTTTACCCAGCAGAACGGCTATACCGTCCCCTACGGCTGTCTGGTGCCGCAGGCGGTAGACGGGCTGCTGCTGTCCGGGCGGAACCTGTCCGGCACCCATATGGCCCACTCCAATTTCCGGGTGATGCCCATCTGCATCGGCAGCGGCTGGGCCGCCGGAACGGCGGCGGCGCTGGCTGCCCGGCAGGGCATCCGCTCCAGGGACGTGAATCCGGCGGAGATTCAGGCCCAGGAGCCACGCTGACGTGCAATTGCAAATGCCCCCTGCGGAAAAATCCGCAGGGGGCGCGTGTGTCAGTCCCAATTACGGTTGCGGCGCTGAAATTCGCCGGGCGTCATGCCGGTGATGCGCCGGAACATTTTGGAAAAGTAAAAAACATCGGAAAAGCCCACCTCCAGCGCGGTGGTTTCCGGGCTGCATCCGGACAAAAGCAGGTTTTTGGACTGATTGATCCGAAGATTGTTGCGGTACTGGCCCGGGGTCATGCCGTAGTACCGGCGGAACAGCCGTTCCAGATTGGAAACGCAGGTGGAGGACAGGGCGGCCACCTGCTCCATGGGCGTATTTTCCCGGTAGTGGGTTTGCAGATAGCGGACGCTGCCGTAGATCCGGTCGGCGATGGCCTGCTCGGTCTGCCGCTCGGTGAGCAGGTCCAGCAGGCGGCACAGGGTGGCAAACCGGGAAAAGGGCCGGTGTTCGCCCACCTCGGCGCAGTCCAGCACCAGCTGGCCCAGCAGTGCGCCGATGGCGGCGGCCTGTCGGCTGTCCGCTTTTTCCGGGCCGGACAGCAGCGGACGGGGCGCACCGTCCTGCCAGACCAGAAAATCCAGCTGATAATAGGTGGTGTCCGGCATCAGCAGGCGGTTATGATAGTGACCGCCGAAGGGCAGATAGAGCGCCTCCCCGGCGGCGCCTTCCAGCGAGGTGCCGGGAAAATCAAAATGCTGCCCGCCGTGCAGATAATAGACCAGTCCGTCGGCATCCCGCTTGTCGCAGCGGTATTCCGCGTCCACATTTACCCGCTGAAAGCAGCGGACCAGCTGAAGCTGAAGGGTTTGCTGCCGCTCCACAGGCGTGCCCCCTTTCTTTTCTGCTATTTTACCATAGTCCGCGTCTGGGTGCAATGCGGGATTCCCGGATGTCCGATTTTGTACAAGCATTCTCCGATTTTGTCCATGGATTTGCGCCCGGCCGTCTGGTATCATCAGACCGGAACGGAGGGAAAAACATGACGGAAAACGAAAACCGCGCCATCGCCGAGGCGGTGGCGGATTATGACCGCAGCGCGGCCCTGCTGACCTGCGGCGTTGAAAACAAGGACATCCTGGCACTGACCCGGGCGCTGGAGGAGCAGGGCTGGCACGTCCATCCCGTCACGCCGGAGTACTTCCGGCAGCTGGGGGGAGAACGGATCGCCAGCGTGACGATCGTGTGCGACGGGGCGGCGCTGCCGGAGGACTGCGGCCCGGCGCTGGAACGGTACCTGACCCAGAACGGGCGGCTGTTTCTGATGGGCGGGCCGCTGTTCGGCCTGACGGACATCACCAGACCGGCCATGGTGCTGGAGGGCGTCAGCCCGCTATACAAAACCTATCGGGTTTCCGGCTGCGAAGCGATCCGGACGTTGCCCCAGTGCGTCACGTCCGCGTCGCTGGACGGCGCCGGGGCGGATGTGATTTGCCCCAGCCCCCGGCCCGACGGCGGCGATTTTTCCGGCACCCGGCGTTGCCGGATGCTGTCCGTGGCCGAAGCGGAAAAGGGAGACGGCCGGGACGGAGCCAACCGGGGCGCGGCGGCGTTTTTCATGCTGACGGACACGCTGGGCCATCTGGTGGCCACCTCCGGGACCCGGCTGGGCAACGTGTCGCCCATCACCCGGGGCAGCGTGGCGGCAGTGGTAGGCATGCCGCTGCCGGAGATCCTCACCCGGGGCGGCCTGCCCCTGGTCTGCGACATGATGGCGGCCCTTGGCCGGGGCGTGTTCCTGATGGAGGGCGGCGCGGCGGACTATGTGTCGGAACCGGAGAAGGAAACGGTGGTGGGGGCCAGAATCCTCAGCGCCGCCCGGGACCATCTGCCGCTGCGGGTCCGGATTCGCATCGGAGAAGCGGTGCAGCGGGACTACGAGGTGCTGGCGGCGCCCCAGAACGAAACGGTGCTCCGGGAGACCCTTCCGCCGCTGCCGGAGGGCAGCTACCGGGTGGTGACGGAGCTGTGGTCCGGGGAAACGCGGATCGACCGGACGGAAGGGGAGCTTTTTGTAACGGCGGGCCGCCATACCCGGGACGCCGATGCCTTCGTCCGGGTCCGGGACGGAAATTTTTACTGCGGCGGGAAACGCTGGTACCCCTACGGTATCAACTACTGGCCGCTGTATCATGTGAGTCAGGAACTGAACGACTACTGGCGGGGGGCCTTCGACCGGTCGGACTATATCCCTGCCGAGGTGGAAAAGGATCTGACCTATCTGGAGCGGCTGGGCATGAACGCCGTGTCCATCCGGATCGACGGCAATACCTTTGACGCGTTGGTCCAGCCGCTGAAGGATTTCTTCTGCCGCTGCGCGCGCCACGGGCTGAAGGTGATGATGAGCTTCTGCAACATCACCAATCCTCTGTACTTTCAGGAGGCGGCCTTCCGGGAGCTGATGGCCCGGACCGGGCTGGCGGACGACCCGGTGCTGATGGCCCACGACATTTTCTGG
Organism: uncultured Eubacteriales bacterium; assembly: GCA_905205195.1. GTDB lineage: Bacteria > Bacillota > Clostridia > Oscillospirales > Oscillospiraceae > Faecousia. The sequence continues at coordinate 19,792 of CAJLCS010000007.1, read as the reverse complement.
GAATCCGGCGGGAATTTCTGCGCGGATTTCTACGGTCCCCGGTGGCGTCCGGCGTGGAATGCCTGGCTGGAGGCACAGTACGGCTCTCTCTCGGCGGCCCGGGCGGATTTCGGCCTGCCGACATCGGAGGACGGCCCGCTGGACTGCCCCGCAGCCGCCGGATTTACGGATCCCGGGGCAAGCCGGACGGAGATGGGGGCCTACAGCCGCTTTCTGGAGGATCTGGTCTGCCGGAAGTGGGAGAAGGCCATCCGGGCTATGAAGCAGGTGGATTCCAACCATCTCTACACCAACCGGATGGGGCACCTCAGCGACAATACGCCCAACGTGTTTTTGTCGGCGGCGGCCAAATACATGGATTTTCTGTGCCTGGAGGCCTATTCCTTTACCTGCGACGAGGCGGGCTTTGCCGCGTCGGCGGCGCTGTATCAGGCGGCATCCTTCGTCAGCGGCGGCAAGCCGGTAACCTGGGTGGAATACGGCATCAGTCTGCCGGGCATGAGCGGCCTGGCGGTGGGCACGCCGCTTCTGTGGGACGGGGAGGGAAACCGGCCCCTGCCCCGGCGGCTGGAGGATCAGCGGGCCTATCAGGCTCAGATGAACCGGATGTTCCGGCTGTGCGATGTCAAGGGCAGCTTCCCGTGGTTCTACGCCGGCGGTTTCCGCTTTACGGAGCACAGTGATGCGGGTTATGTAAACCCGGATGGCACGCCCCGGCCTGCCATGACGGAATATGCCGCCATCGGTCCGTGGATGACCGGCACCCGGCAGGCCATGCCCGCGGGGGAGATGGTGACGGTGGACCCGGAAGGGGACCCGTCCGGCTGGTGCCATATTGTGTACGGCAAGGGCACCTTCAGCAAATTCGCCTGGGACCGGGCCATGCTGTCCGGTACGCCCCGGTTAGACGACCGGGAATACGGCCCGGGCAGCCGGGCTGCCCTCCGGGCGGAGAAAACGGGGACAGGCTTCGCCTTCGCCACCCCCGGCACCGGGACCACGTCGGCGAATACCCCGCTGACGCTGCGGGGCGGCGCACCGTATCACGGCGGCGGGGCGCTGGCGTATCTGAATGCGCTGCTGCCCCGGGTGACGCTGGAAGGGCCGTCCGGCCGGATCGACGCGGAGGACGGCGACACGGTGATGCTGGCCTCCGGCCGATACCGGGTCCGGGTGGTTGCCGCCAATCTGGGGCAGGCACTTTGGCTGGCGGGACAGGCGGCGGTGCGGGCCGGTGATGTAGTGATCCGGACCTCCGCCGGGCCGCTGCTGCGGCTGACCGGGGACACAGCCTATCTGAAGGACGGCGTTGCGGAAGGAGAGCTGGACCTGCAAGCTTCCGGCCTGCTGACCTTCCGGGCGGAGGCGCTGGAACGGGCGGCCTTCGGACCGCCGCTGCGGCTGCAAATCAGAATCAAAGGAGAAACGAAATGAAGCACGAGGTTTTACTGCTGGGGGATTCCATCCGGATGTTCTATCAGGAGGCCGTCCGGGAAGCGCTGGGGCCTGAAATTCACGTCAGCGCGCCGGACGAAAACTGCCGCTTTGCGGCCTATACGCGCAACAGTCTGCGCCACTGGCTGCCCACCTTCCCCACGCCGGAGGTAATCCACTGGAACAACGGACTGTGGGACACGGCCATTGTCTGCGGGGAGGAGGGGTGCTTCACCCCGCTGGACCGGTATCTGTACGACCTGCGGATCATTGCCCGGGAGCTTCGTAAAACCGGCGCCAAGGTGATTTTTGCCACCACCACGCCGGTACATCCGGACAAGGAGCGGCTGGCGCCGCCGCAGCAAATGCGGAACGCCGACATTGTGCGCTACAACGACGCGGCCAAGGCGCTGATGGCGGAGCTGGGCATTCCGGTGAACGACCTGTGGAGCGTGGTGCAGCCGGAGATCGGGACGCTGCTCTGCGACGACCTGATTCACCCCTCCGCCGTCGGGCGGGAGGTGTTGGGCCGGGCGGTGGCACAGGCCATCCGGCAGCAGCTGGAAAACGATTAAAGAAAAGCGCGGACACGCACAAAAGGTGTGTGTCCGCGCACTCTTTATGATAGAATGGGTGAAATACAGGCGTAGCCGGGAGGGAGGTGCCGCTTTGTCCGGCCGGGGTCAACGATTTCTTTTTGCCGCCTATCTGATGGCGGTGGCGGCGCTGCTGTTCTGCCGCCCCTGCAACGACGGCACCGGCTATGTGGGCCGGATGGCCTGGAGTCTGGTGCCGCTGTCCTCCATCCGGGGGTATCTGTGGCTGCTGCGCCATCGGGCGGGGACCTGGATGTGGCGGTATGCCGCCGCCCAGCTGTTCGGCAATCTGGCGCTGTTTGCGCCCTTCGGGTGGCTGGCCCCCGGGGTGTTTCCCGGGATGAGAAAACCGTGGCGTTTTCTCTGGCGGACGGCGCTGCTGATTTTCCTGCTGGAAACGGCTCAGCTGCTGACCCTCCGGGGCACCTTCGACGTGGATGACTGGATTCTGAATCTGCTGGGGGCGCTGGCGGGGTGGTGCCTGCGCCGGGTCACCGGATAAAAAAGGCCGGCTGCCCGGCCGGAATTTATTCGCTTTCGCCCGCCTTCGGCGGAATATCGCCCACACCGTTCAGCACCAGACGGGGGCGGTAGGGGAATTTCTTGATTTCGTTCCGATCCGTCACGCCAGAAAGCACCAGCACGGTGTCCAGGCCTGTTTCGATGCCGGCCACGATGTCCGTATCCATCCGGTCGCCGATCATCACCGCGTCCTCCGAGTGAACGCCCAGAATCCGCAGCCCCGTCCGCATCATCAGTGGATTGGGCTTGCCTACAAAGTAGGCCGACTGGCCCGTGGCCATTTCGATGGGGGCGATCATGGCCCGGCAGGCGGGGATGATGCCGTCCTCCGAGGGACCGGTCAGATCGCTGTTGGTGCCGATGAGCTTGGCGCCCCGCAGCACCAGACGCACCGCCTTGAGAATGTTCTCGTAATTATAGGTGTTGCCCTCGCCGATGATAACGTAATCCGGGTCCACATCATTCATGGTGATACCCTCGTCGTGGAGAGCCATAATCAGACCGGCACCGCCGATGACGTAGGCGCTGCATCCCGGCGCCTGACTGCTGAGGAACCGGGCGGTGGCCAGTGCGCTGGTGTAGAAGTGGCTTTCGTCCACCTCCAGCCCCATCCGCTTCAGCTTTTGCTGCAACTCCTTGGGCGAGCGCTCGGAGGCGTTGGTCAGGAACAGAAAATTCTTTTCCTCCCGGTACAGCCAGTCCACAAATTCCTTCACGCCCGGCAGCAGCTTGTTGCCATGGTAGATCACGCCGTCCATATCGCAGATAAATCCCTTTTTCTTTCTCAATTCTTCCATAACATTCCTTCTTTCCTTTCTGATTTTACAAATTTACTATACACCCGATTTGTAAAATCGAAAAGAAGTCGGGTGTAAAATTTGCGTCAAATCGGGGAATCTGCCTCTTGACAGCCGGATTTTTCAATGGTACGATGCCTCTATCGGAATGATAGGAGGACGTATCATGTTTTCTGAACACGAAATCGCCCGGATCCGCGCCCTGTGCGATCAGGTGGCGGACCGGCTGCGGGAAAAGCACATCGGCTGCTTTCAGGGAATGGAAAAGCCGCTGCTGCTGATTTCCGAGCAATACCCCGGCGTCTGGCTGGAGCACGTTTACGACAGTGTCATGTACGCGTCGCTGTTCCCGGAGCGAAAGGACCTGGCCCGGAACACCGTGGAGCTGTTTCTGAATTTGCAGACGCCGGAGGGCCAGTATCCCTGCTACATCTGGGACCCGGGCCGGTTCCCGGCAGGACAGCCCGAGCTGGTGGGTTACTGGCAGACCCAGGAATGCGTCAGCTTCCTGCGTCTGTGCGCCATGGTCTGCCGGACGGAGCAGGACCCGCAGCTGCTGGAGCGGATGTACCGGTCCGGCTGTGCCTGGGACGGCTGGATCCGCAAATACCGGATGACCCGGGGACTGGGGCTGCCAGAGGTGTTCTGCGGCTACGACACCGGCCACGACAACAGCGGCCGCCTGGAGGGCATTTCCTGCCCGGACAACTACCGTGTGGACGGCAAGGTCCAGAATGCGGCGGTGCTGCCGCCGGAGGATGGCATCACGCCCATGATCGCCGTGGACTTGAGCGCCAATTTGTACGCCACGGAGCGGACGCTGGCCGACATGGCGGAGCAGCTGGGACAACCAGCGGAAGCGGACCGCTGGCGCGCATCGGCCGCAGCGCTGAAGCAGCGGCTGTTTGCGTTGTGCCTGAACCGGGATGACGCCTTCTTCTACGACGTGGACAAGCAGGGCTGCCAGCGGCGGTATCGCAGCTGCACGGTGTTTACCCTGTTTCAGGAGCACGTTCTGGATCCCCGGGAGGATGGGGCGCTGATCGGGGAGATTCGCCGTCGGTATCTGGAAAATCCGAAGGAATTTGCGTCCCCTTATCCCTATCCGTCCATGTCCATGGCGGACCCCAACTGGCGTAAGCGCACGCCCCGCAACTGCTGGGGCTACTTCAGTCAGGCGCTGACGGCGCTGCGCTGCACGCTGTGGATGGACGATTACGGCATGAGCGCCCAGCTGGACCGGCTGTGCGAATGTTGGCTCCGGGCCTGGACGGACCATTATGAGACGCTGAAATTCGGTCAGGAGCTGGATCCCGTCACGGGGGAACCGTCGGACAGCTCCGAATGGTATTCCAGTTGTATGCTGTTTTATCTCTACGGCGCCCGGCGTCTGGGGCTGACGGAGAAATAACGGGAAAAGTCCGAAACGGACTTGCAAAATGCCGCCGGATTTCCTATAATGAACAAGCTCACAGACCGTGATGCAAAGGAGGAGCAGGCAATGACCGAAGAAGAAAAAATCAAAGCCGGGACGCTGTTTAATCCCACCGATTCGACGCTGAAAGCCATCAAGCTGCGGACCCATAACCTGAATAACGACTATAACGCCACCTATGAGGACGAAACCGAGAAGCGGCAGGCCATTCTGAAGCAGATGGTCGGCTCTCTCGGCGCCGGTTCGTTTGTGCAGGGGCCGGTGTACTTCCACTACGGCATCCACACCCACATCGGCGAGAAGCTTTTTGCCAATTTCAACTTCACCGTGCAGGACGATGCGGCGGTGACCATCGGGGACCGGGTGGCCTTCGGCCCCAATTGCTCCATCGTGACGCCGGTGCATCCCATGCTGCCGGACGAGCGGCGGCTGATGTACAACGAAAAGGGCGAAAAGGTACGGATGTGCTATGCAAAGCCTGTGACCATCGGCAACGACTGCTGGTTCGGTGCCAATGTGGTGGTGCTTCCCGGTGTGACCGTGGGAGACAACTGCGTCATCGGTGCGGGCAGCGTAGTGGTGAAGGACATCCCGGCCAACAGCTTTGCCGCCGGAAACCCCTGCCGGGTGATCCGGACGTTGACTCAGGCCGACAGCATGGCGAAAAAACCGGAGATTCTGGGGGACAACCGGGTCATTCCGCCGGAGGAGTGGGGCTGAGATAGCCCTTCTGGATGCACTGCACAGCGGACAGCTTTACGACCCCGAAAACGACGAAACGACGGCATAGCAGCGGCAGTGCCTGGACCCGGCTCTATGACTTCAATCAGACCCGCCCCACGGAGATGAAGCGCCGCATGGCGCTGCTGGGCGAGATGCTGGCGGAGCTGGGGGAAGGATGCTACATCGAGCCGCCGTTTCACGCCAACTGGGGCGGCCGCCATGTGCATTTCGGCAATCACGTCTATGCGAATTTCAACCTGACCGTGGTGGACGATACCCACATCTATGTGGGCGACCGCACCATGATCGGCCCCAAGGACCGGGAGGTTTACTTCCGGGACCGGAAAATCCCGCCGGAGCTGGCGGAAGACTGAAAACCAGCCGCCGGGCGAATTGCCCGGCGGCTTTTGAGAAAAACCTTGACATTTTCCGTCGGATCGGGTATAATAAACACAGAGTATTGGAGATACAAAAGATTCCGGTCAGGGACTTTTGTATCTTTTTTGTTTGGAGGCGAGGCGTTTGACGGAGGGAGAGCTGACGGACCTGCTGGCCTGCAGCCCGGTGATTGCCGCCGTGCATGACGGCAACTGGGCGGCGGCGCTGGCATCGCCCTGTGAGCTGCTGTTTCATTTGAAGGCCAATGTCCTGACCGTGGCGGAGCAGGTGGCCCAGGCCCATGCGGCGGGGAAACGGCTGCTGATTCATTTGGATCTGGCCGCCGGGATCGGCCGGGACAAGGCGGGCATGGAATTTCTGGCCCGCTGCGGCGCCGACGGTATCATCAGCACCCGTGCCCAGCTGATCCGGTTCGGCAAGGAATGCGGCCTGATGACGGTGCAGCGGTTCTTCGCACTGGATTCCCAGGGCGTGGACAGCATCGGGGAGGTGCTGGCGTCCTCGGCGCCGGACCTGATGGAGCTGATGCCCGGTGTCGTGGGCAAGCTGATCCGGCGGTTTTCCGGCTGCGGTATTCCGCTGATTGCCGGCGGTCTGGTGGAGACCAAGGCAGAGGTCACGGAGGCCCTGCGCTGCGGCGCGGCGGCGGTTTCCACCAGCGCTCAGACGCTGTGGTACAGTTAAATTCAATCAAATTACGCGCTTTTCTGTGGAGAGTTGGAGAAACGGAGGGCGCGGCAGGATCCGGAGGGGGAGACCCGTCCGGTGTGCCGTGCGTCTTCGTTTCTCTTTTTTGATAAGGAGAATGTTATGAATTACGATGTTGCAATCGTGGGCGCCGGTGTCATCGGCGGAATGCTGGCCCGGGAGCTGACAAGGTACCGCCTGTCGGTGTGCCTGCTGGAGCGGGAAAACGATGTGGCCTGCGGCGCGTCCAAGGCCAACAGCGGCATTGTCCACGGCGGCTTTGACCCGGAGCCGGGAACGCTGAAGGCAAAGCTGAACGTGGAAGGCGTGGAAAAGCTGTTCGAGACGGCGGAGGCGCTCCATGTGCCCTGCAAGCGCAACGGTTCCTTTGTCTGCGCCTTCGGGCCGGAGGAGGAACCGGCCATCCATGCGCTGTACCGCCGGGGGCTGGAAAACGGCGTACCCGGCATGGAGCTGCTGACCGGCGACGAGGCCCGGGCACTGGAGCCGAATCTGTCGCCGGCGGTGACGCTGGTGCTGAACGTGACCAACGCCGGAATCATCTGTCCCTATGAGCTGACCGTCGCCGCCGTCGGCAATGCCATGGACAACGGCGCGGTGCTGAAAACCAATTTTGAAGTGACCGGCCTGACGGCGGAGAACGACGGCTACACCGTGACCTCCGCCGCCGGGGAGACGGTGTCCTGCCGGTATCTGGTGAACTGCGCCGGCGGCTACGGAGACCGGATTTCCGTCCTGGCCGGAGACGATTCCTTCCGGATTCAGCCCCGGGCAGGGGAATACCTGCTGCTGGACAAGACGGAGGGCGGACGGGTCCACCATACGATTTTTCAGGTGCCCACCAAAGAGGGCAAGGGCATTCTGGTCACCCCCACGGTAGACGGCAATCTGCTTACCGGCCCCACCGCCGTGCACGTTCCCACGCCGGATAGCAAGGAAACCACCCCGGCGGGGCTGGCCACCGTCATGCATCTGGCGGGCAAGAGCGTGCCCAGCGTATCCTTCCGGCAGGTGATTACGTCCTTTACCGGCGTCCGGGCTTCGGAGGCGGGGGGCGATTTTCTCATCCGCCCGGGGAAGAACGCGCCCCGGTTTCTGAACGTGACGGCCATTGACTCGCCGGGCCTGACCTCCTGCGTGGCCATTGCGGAATACGCGGCTGACGTGCTGAAGGAAATGGGCCTTGCGTTGGCGCCCAACCCGGACTGGGACGGCACCCGGCCGGATCCCCACGCCTTCCGGGCCATGACCACGGAGGAAAAGAACGCCTACATTCAGGCCCATCCGGACTACGGCAAGATCATCTGCCGCTGCGAGGGTGTCAGCGAAGGAGAAATCCGGGATGCCATCCGCCGCAATCCGCCGGCCCATGATATTGACGGCGTCAAGCGGCGGACACGGGCCGGAATGGGCCGCTGTCAGGGCGGCTTCTGTATGCCCTCCGTGATGGAGCTGCTGGCGGAGGAAAACGGCATTCCCATGGAAGAAGTCACGAAAAAAGGCGGCGCGTCCCGTCCCCTGACGGGGCGGCTGTAAGGAGGAATCGTCATGCTGGAGCATCAGATTGTAGTGATCGGCGGTGGCCCCGCCGGAATGGCGGCGGCAATTGCGGCCTATGACCGGGGCGTCCGGGACGTGGTGATTCTGGACCGGGAGCCGGAGCCGGGCGGCATTCTTCGCCAGTGCATCCACAGCGGCTTCGGCCTGCACAAGCTGGGCCGGGAGCTGACGGGGCCGGAATATGCCGACGTTTACCGGCAGGAGGTGGCGCGCCGGGGTATCCGGGTGTACACCGACAGCACGGTGGTGGGCCTGACGCCGGACCGGATTGTGACGGTCCAGTGCCGCAGCGGCATGCTGACCATCCGGGCCGGAGCCGTGGTGCTGGCCATGGGCTGCCGGGAGCGGAGCCGGGGCGCCCTGAACATCTGCGGCACCCGTCCGGCAGGCGTTTACAGCGCCGGAACCGCCCAGAAGCTGATGAACTGTATGGGCTATACCGTGGGCAGACGGGTGGTGATCCTCGGTTCCGGCGATATCGGCCTGATTATGGCCCGGCGGCTGTCGCTGGAGGGGGCCAAGGTGGAAGCGGTGTGCGAAATCATGCCGTATTCCGGCGGCCTGACCCGGAACATCGTCCAGTGCCTGGAGGATTTCGGCATCCCCCTGTACCTGAGCACCACCGTGGCGGAAATCCACGGCACCGACCGGGTGGAGGGCGTCACCATAGCCCAGGTGGACGAACACCGGGCGATCATCGAGGAAACAAAGCGGTACATCCCCTGCGATACGCTGCTGCTGTCCGTGGGCCTGATTCCGGAAAACGAGCTGACCCGGGGCACCGGGATCCCCATGGATCCCGTGACCAACGGCGCGCTGGTGGACGAGCACCGGCAGACCCGGGTCCCCGGCATTTTCGCCTGCGGCAACGTGCTGCAGGTCCACGACCTGGTGGATTACGTCTCCGACGAGGCGGAAATTGCCGGTGCCGGCGCCGCGTCGTTTGTGTTGGGCGCCCTGACCGGCAGCCGGACCCTTGCAGCCAAGGCGGGCAGCGGCGTCCGGTATGTGCTGCCCCAGACGGTCCACGCCGACGGTGGGGAGGACGTGGCGCTGTTCCTGCGGGTGGCGGCGCCCTTCGGCAAGGTGCGCTTTACGGTCCGCAGCGGTGAGCTGGTGCTGGCCAGGCTGACCTGCCCCCGGGCGGTGCCGGGCGAAATGGTCCGGATCAACATCCCCCAGGCGGCGCTGGCGCAGGCCCGGACGGATCTGACGGTGGAATTGGAGGAATTGGCATGAAACGGCAATTAACCTGTATTATCTGCCCCCGGGGATGCAGCCTGACGGTGGAATCCACCGTCGCGGGGCTGACCGTCACCGGCAATACCTGTCCCAAGGGCGCCAAGTACGCCGTGGAGGAATGCACCCATCCGGTGCGGACCGTGACGTCAACCGTCCGCGTCACCAACCGGAAAGACACCATGGTCAGCGTGAAAACCGCCGCGCCGGTGCCCAAGGAACATCTGTTTGATGTGATGGCGGTGATCCGGAGCCTTCACGCTGCCGCGCCGGTGCAGATCGGCGACGTGCTGGCGGAAAACGTCTTCGGCACCGAGATCATTGCAACCAAAAACGTGAAATGAAAGGAAGATCGGAATGAATACCATCGCGTTTACCCATCCCCATAAGCCGGGCATGGTGGCCCATCGGGGCGTCAGCGGACTGGAAACCGAAAACACCAACGCCGCCTTCGTGGCGGCCGGAAACCGGAGCTATGTCGGCATCGAAACCGACGTCCATCGGACGGTGGACGGCAAATTCGTCATCATCCACGACGACCGCACCGGCCGGGTGGCCATGGACGATCTGGCGGTGGAGCAGTCCACCTACGACACCCTCCGGGGGCTGCTGCTCAAGCAGACCGACGGCGTCAAGGGCCGGACGGACATCCGGATTCCCAATCTGGCGGAGTACCTGGGCATTTGCCGCCACTACGAAAAAACCGCCGTGCTGGAGCTGAAAAATCCCATGGCCGAGGCGGATATCGGCGAAATCTGCCGGATTGCCGAGGAAAGCGGCTGGCTGGCGCACATCATCTTCATTTCCTTTGATTTTCAGAATCTGGTGTTCCTGCGTCGGTTCCATCCGGAGCAGCCGGTCCAGTTTCTGACCACGTCCTGCGACGCGGCGCTGATCGAGAAGCTGAAGGCCCACGGCATGGATCTGGATCTTCACTTCGGCGCGGCCACCAAAGAAGTGGTGGCGGCCTGCCACGCGGCGGGGATCACCGTCAACGTCTGGACGGTGGACACCGTAGAGGACGCGGCCCGGATGGCCGACTGCGGCGTGGACTATATCACCAGCAACATTCTGGAATAACGCGAAAAGCCGCGCATTCTTTCCGCCGGAAAGAATGCGCGGCTTGGTTTACGGATGATCCCGGTAACGCGCAGCGATCCTCAGCTGAACATGGTTTCCAGCAGGCTGACAGCGAAGAGATACACCATTTCCCGGGTGGGGTGGTTGACCTTGTTGGCCAGTAGCTCGGTGACGTCCACGCCGCCGGCGGCAAGGCGCTTCCATTTAGCGTAGCAGTCGCAGATGCGGGCGCCATGGGCGGCAGCCGCCTGCTTCCCGGCTTCAAAATACCGGTCCAGCAGGCCGGAATTCTGGATGCTTGCTAAGTTTTCCGCCAGACCGACGAAGAAGGGATCTGTGGTGTGAACGCTGACGTGGGTATTCATCATGTTCTCCGTCAGGAAAATGGACTCGATTCCGGCGCTTTCCAGCGCGGCGAAAATGCCGTCCAGCGCGGCGGCATAGTCCGCAATGCCCGCGTTGCCCCGGCCGCTGTCATTGAGGCCGTAGCTTACGACCACCAGATCGGGATGATAGCGCAGCACGTCCCGCTCCAGGCGGCGCAGGCCGTTGGGGGCGTTGTCGCCGCTGATGCCGCTGTTGATGATGTTCACCTGAACGCTGGGGTAGAGAACGGCCAGCATTTCCCGCAGACGGGCGGAATAGGCGTGCTGGGGCTCAAAATAGGTTTCGCAGGAGTTGGGGCCGTTGCGGTAGATTTCAAAGCAGCCCTGGGTAACGCTGTCGCCGAGAAAAGCGATGGTCACCGGTTCGGCACCGTAAAGATCCGCCTGCTTCCGGCTCAGTTTTTCCGTAATGTGCATGGTATCTCCTCCTTTGCACGGATCAAATCAGGGTTATTCTAGCGGGATGCCCCCGAAAAGTCAAGCTGCCGGGAAAAAATAGTTGCGCCGGGCCAAAAAACGCGGTATTATGATAAAGAAAGTAAACCGAAAGGAATGGAACGCATCATGCCGGATTTGTACAGTGTGCCGCTGACGACGCTGGTGAAGGAATTTCAGCTTCAGGTGGTGTATGCCGCCACGGATTATGAAAAAATTCGCCTGACCGTGGAGGACGTGGCCCGGCCGGGCCTGCAGCTGGCGGGGTATTTTGACCATTTTGAGCCGATGCGGCTTCAGGTTCTGGGCAACGTGGAGATGAGCTACCTCAATAAGCGATCCCCGGCGGAGCGCAGAATTATTTTCGACCGGCTGATGTTCTATAAATTCCCGGCGCTGCTCATCGCCCGGAACATGGAGCCGGACCCCCAGTGCCTGGAAATGGCCCGGAAGCACGACCTGACGCTGCTGAGCAGCAAGGAGCCGACCAGCACCATCGTCTCCGCCATCATTTCCTACCTGAAGGCGGAGCTGGCCCCCCGGATTACCCGCCACGGCGTCCTGATGGAGGTCTACGGCGAGGGCGTGCTGCTCACCGGCGAAAGCGGCATCGGTAAGAGTGAGGCGGCGGTGGAGCTGCTCAAGCGGGGCCACCGGCTGATTGCCGACGATGCGGTGGAGATCCGGAAGGTCTCCGGCAACTCCCTGATGGGGGCGGCCCCGGCGCTGATCCGGGACTACATCGAGCTGCGGGGCATCGGCATTATCAATGTGGCCAAGCTCTTCGGCATTGGCGCGGTGAAGGCGGAAAACGAGATCAATCTGGTGGTGGACATCGTCCCGTGGAACAACCAGAAGGTCTACGACCGGCTGGGATTGGACGACCAGTATATGGACATTCTCGGCGTGCGGATCCCCATGAACACCATTCCCATTACGCCAGGCCGGAATCTGGCGGTGATTCTGGAGGTGGCGGCCATGAACAACCGCCAGCGGAAAATGGGCTACAATGCGGCGCTGGAGTTTACGGAGCAGATCAACCGGCGCTTTGACGGAAACGGAACGCAAAAATGAAGGAACTGACCATCGGACAAAACGACGCGGGGCAGCGTCTGGACCGCTTTCTGGCGAAGGCGGTGCCGCTGCTGCCGGCGTCGCTGGCACAGAAATATATCCGCATCAAGCGCATCAAATGCAACGGCGCCCGGGCGGAGCGGGACACCCGCCTGCAGGCCGGGGATGTGCTGCAGCTTTATATCAACGACGAATTTTTCGACAAGCCCCGGGAGGACAACGCCTTCCTGACGGTGGCGGCGCCGAAGCTGAACATCGTCTATGAGGACGATCAGATTCTGCTGGTGGACAAGCGCCCCGGGGTGGCGGTGCATCCCCACGACGGAGCGGAGTACGGCCGGACGCTGATTGACCACATCCAGGCTTACCTGTATCAGAAGCGGGAGTGGCGGCCCCGGGAGGAAAATGCCTTCACCCCGGCGCTGTGCAACCGGATTGACCGGAATACCGGCGGCATCGTCATTGCCGCCAAAACCGCCGAGGCCCTGCGGGTCATGAATCAGAAGATCAAGGACCGGGAGCTGGACAAGCGCTACCTTGCCATTGTGGAGGGAACGCCGAAGCCGCCGGTGGGCAGCCTGACGGGATACCTGTTCAAGGATGCAAAGAAAAACCGGGTGTTCGTCACGGACACGCCCCAGACCGGCGCCAAATCCTGCCGGACGGACTACCGGGTGCTGGCGACGCGAAACGGCCTTTCGCTGGTGGAATGCGAACTGATCACCGGCCGGACCCACCAGATCCGCGCCCAGTTTGCCCACGCGGGCCATCCGCTGCTGGGCGACGGCAAATACGGCAAGCTGGACAAGCGGTTTGACCGGAATTATCAGGCGCTGTATTCCTACAAGCTGACCTTCCGGTTCCGGGCGGACGCCGGTGCCCTTGCCTATCTGGACGGCAGGACCTTCCGGGCGGCGCAGGTGGATTTTGTGGAGGAGTACTTTCCGGGGCAGCGCCTGCCGGACTGAGTGGGCGGCCATCCATAATAATAAAAAACGCACAAACCGACGAAAACGGATCGGTTTGTGCGTTTTTGCGTCCGGATTACCGGACCTCCGTAATGGTGCCGCCGCCGATGACGGCGTCGCCGTCATACAGCACCACGGCCTGACCGGGGGTCACGGCCCGCTGGGGCACGTCAAATTCCACCCGGGCCGCGCCGTTACCCTCCGGATAGACGGTGGCGGGCTGGGGCACCTGACGGGAGCGGGTTTTGGCCTGCACCTGCACCGGCTCCGTCAGGGCGGAGAAGGGGAACCAGTTCCAGTCCTCTGCCAGCAGCGTGGCGTGGTACAGGGCGCGCTCCGGCCCTACCGTGACGGTGTTGGCGGCCATGTCCTTGGCGCAGACGTACACCGGCTCTCCCATGGCAAGCCCCAGTCCCTTCCGCTGCCCCAGCGTGTAGCCGGCGGCACCCCGGTGGGTGCCCACCGCCTTGCCGCTCTGATCCAGAAACGGCCCGGCGGCATAGGTTTTTCCGGTGTAGCGCTCCATAAAGGCCAGATAGTCCCCGTCCGGCACGAAGCAGATGTCTTGGCTGTCGTGCTTTCTGGCGTTGAGAAAGCCCTGCTCCGCGGCGATCTGCCGGACCTGCTCCTTGTGCAGCTCACCCAGAGGGAAAGCGGTGTGGGCCATCTGGTCCTGGGTCAGGGAATAGAGAAAATAGGTCTGATCCTTCTGCCCGTCCGCCGCCCGGTACAGGCCGTAACGGCCGGTGGCGGGATCGAAGCGAATCCGGGCGTAGTGGCCGGTGACCACCTTGTCGCAGCCCAGCTCCAGCCCCCGGCGCAGCAGATGCTCGAATTTCAGGTAGCGGTTGCAGTCGATGCAGGGGTTGGGGGTGCCGCCGCACTCATAGCAGCGGACGAAGGGCTCCAGCACCCGCTGTCGGAAATCGTCGGTAAAATTGAACACATAGTGGGGCATTCCCAGCCGGTAGGCCACGCTGCGGGCATCCTCCACGTCCTCCAGACTGCAGCAGGTGCTCTGCTGGCCCTCCGGCAGAATATCGTTGTGAAACAGCCGCATGGTGGCGCCAATGCACCGGAATCCCTGCTGCTGCATGAGATAAGCGGCCACCGAGCTGTCCACGCCGCCGCTCATGGCGATCAACGCACGTTTTTCTTCCATGGCGCGCCTCCTTTCGGGTTCTTCCCCTGAGTATAACAGGTTCGGCGGGGACTGTCAACATGAAATGCGGGACGGAACGTTCCGGCTGGAAGAAGGAGGAGATTTCGGCGGTTTTTCGGAAAATCGGTCAGAAAATCAGAAAGAAAAAGTAACAAAAATGTAATTATTTTGCGGAATGCTCTTGCAATCCGGCGCCTTCTCTGCTATAATGGGGCCATCACGAATCAAAGGAGCAACATTTTCCCATGAAAAGAAAAATTCTTTCCGTTCTTCTTTCCGTGGTTCTCCTGTTCAGCGCGGTATCCGCAGTGCAATTTCAGGCTTCGGCCGTGACGTCCACGTTGGGCGCCAGCGATTCCTGCATTTCTCTGCTGAAGGCGCTGGAGGGCTTCTCCGCAAAGCCCTACTGGGACTATTCCCAGTATTCGGTGGGCTACGGTACTCGCTGCCCGGATGAGGATTACGACCGGTACATGGAAAACGGCATCCCCGAGGAAGAGGCGGACGCCCTGCTGCGGCAGTACGTCTCCATTTCTGAGCGCTGGCTCAACCGGTTTGCCGATCAGCACGATCTGACCTTCTCCCAGCAGCAGTTTGACGCGCTGGTGCTCTTTACATACAACTGCGGCACCGGCTGGATGCAGGAAACCGACGGCACGTTCTACGCCGCCGTGGTGAACCGGGCGACGGGCAACGAGTTCCTTTACGCCCTGTGCCGCTGGTGCGTGGCGGGCGGTCAGGTGCAGTCCTTCCTGCTGGACCGGCGGATGAAGGAAGCCAACATTTACCTCAACGGCGTGTATTCCACCGCCGTGTCCGATCAGTTCAGCTATGTCCGCTACAGCGGCAACGGCGGCACGGTTTCCAGCAGCGTGCAGGGCTATGACGTCACCAACCCGCCTGCCCCGATTCCCACCGCCGCGTGGAGCGGCCACACCTTCTCCGGCTGGTACACGGCGGCCCAGGGCGGCCGGTTGGTAACGGCGCTGGATGGGTCCGTGAAGGGCAAGACGCTCTATGCCCACTGGGACGAGACGCAGCAGCCCACCGAGCCGGAGCCTACGGAGCCGAAACCCACGGAGCCGAAACCCACGGAGCCGAAACCCACGGAGCCTGCTCCCACCGAACCCAAGCCCACCGAGCCGGTGCAGAAGTCGGTGGAGGTCACCGTCACCGGCGACTATGTGAACGTCCGCAAAGGCCCCGGCACGGGCTATGATGTGGTCACCGGCGTCAGCGCCGGTCAGAAGCTGACCATCACCGAAACGGCGGAGGGCAGCGGCTACACCTGGGGCAAATTCAGCAGCGGCTGGATCTGCCTGAAATACACCAATTACGACAAGGCCGTCTCCGGCGGCGACACACCTGCTCCGGCCCAGCCGGTGATGGGCACCGTGTACGACGCCAGCACTCTGCGGATCCGCAGCGGCCCCGGCACGTCCTACTCCATCGTAGGCTATCTCAGCTCCGGCACCCGGGTGGAAATCCTGGAGCAGACCGACAACGGCCTGGCCCTCTGGGGCAAGATCAGCAAGGGCTGGATCTGCATGGACTATGTGAAGCTGGATTCCACGTCCGGCTCCGGCGAAACGGTGATTGCCACCGGTGTGGTGTATGACACCGACGAGCTGCGGATCCGCAGCGGCGCGGGCCTGCACAACAGCGTGGTGGGCTACCTGAACGGCGGCGACAAGGTGGAAATCTACGAAAAGGCTTCCTCCGACGGCATGGTCTGGGGCCGGACGGCCAAGGGCTGGATCAGTCTGGACTATGTGAAGCTGGACGGCAGCGGCAGCGACACCGTCATTGCCACCGGCTCCGTGATCAATACCAACAGCCTGCGAATCCGCAGCGCCGCCGGTACCGATCACGAGGTGCTGGGCTACCTGACCATGGGAACCCGGGTGGAAATCTACGAACGGATGACCGTGGGCAGCATGGTCTGGGGCCGGATCAGCGACGGCTGGATCAGTCTGGATTACGTCAAGCTGGATTCCGGCGGAATGTCCGGTTCTACCAAGACGGTGACTGCCAGCAGCCTGCGGATTCGCAGCGCCGCCGGTACGGACAGCGAGATCGTGGGCTATCTGACCAACGGCACCAAGGTCAAAATCCTGGAGCAGACCTATGTGGACGGCACCCCCTGGGGCCGGATCGACGAGGGCTGGATCTGCCTGGATTATGTGGAATAATAGGACGCGGGGCACTTCACAGTGCCCCGCGTTTCGTATACGAACCCCGCCGTGCTGTTTATGCTGCACGGCGGGGTTTTCTCAGTTTTCGTCCGCATTCAGCGCGGCGTCGTAGACCACGTTTTTCGGGAGATTCAGCTCTTGGGCCGTCTGGCGGACGGCGTCCTTCCGGCTCATGCCGCCCTCCATCAGGGTGCGGACCCGGACGGCGGCATCCTCCGGCGCGGCAGCCTGGACCGCCGGTTCCGGTGCGCCTGCCAGCACCAGCACGAATTCGCCCTTGGGGGGCGTTTCCGTGTAGCGCGTCACGGCCTGCCCCAGCGTGGTGCGGACCACCTCCTCGTGGAGCTTGGTCAGCTCCCGGCAAAGGCTGACGGGCCGGTCCGGGCCGAAGACGGCGGCCATGTCCTGCAGCGTGTTGAGCAGCTTGTGGGGGGCCTCATAAAACACCATGGTCCGGCGCTCCCGGGCCAGCGATTCCAGATGCTCCCGGCGGCTTTTCTTTGCCGTGGACAGAAAGCCCTCAAAACAGAACCGGCCGGTATCCTGGCCGGAAATGCTCAGGGCGGTGATGACGGCACATGGGCCGGGAATGGCGCAGACGGTGACCCCCGCATCGGCGCACTGGCGGACCAGATCGGCGCCGGGGTCGGAAATGGCGGGGCTTCCGGCGTCGGACACCAGCGCACAGGTTTCCCCGGCCAGAATCCGGTCCAGAATGACGCCGCCCTTGGACGCCTTGTTATGTTCAAAATAGCTGATGAGCGGCTTGTGGATTCCCAGATAGTTCAGCAGCTTCAGGCTGACGCGGGTATCCTCGGCGGCGATAAAGTCCGCCTGCTCCAGCGTCTGGCGGCAGCGGACCGAAATATCGCCCAGATTGCCGATGGGCGTGGGAACCAGATATAACATACCAGCCATTGGGTTTCCTCCGTATTGTGAAAATCAGAGACGGTAGATCCGGCGGTAATCCTCCGTCGGGGTACCGTCGGCGTGAAATAGCATGTATTCCTCCCATCGCAGACCGGGCTTTGCCCCCTTGCGGCAGGAAAGAAGAATCAGGGAGACAGGACCGCCCTCCCGGTGGCGCACCAGCGCCAGCCGCTTCGGCTCCAGCCGGACCGCCGATGCGGCGGCCGTCAATTCCGCCAGCCGCTCCGGCCGGTGAACCAGGTAAAAGTTCCCGCCCCAGCAAAGCGCCCGGGCGGCGGCTTCAAACAGGGCACCCACGGTGCAGCAGCCCTCCTTCCGGGCGGCGGCAAAGCGGCGGCTGTCCGGTCCGCCGGTAAAATAGGGCGGGTTGGAGACGCAGGTGGTAAAGCTGCCGGGGGCCAGCGACGGTGGGATGGACGCGATGTCCGCGCATACACTGCTAAGGCGGGCGGACAGATCGTTGCGCCGGATGTTTTCCAGCGCGGCCTCGTGGGCAACCGGGTCCAGCTCGATGCCGGTGACGCGGCATTGGGGATCCGATGCGCACAGCAGCAGCCCCAGCGTGCCGCAGCCGGAGCCCAGATCCAGCACCCGGGCGCTGCGCGGCAGACGCACGAAGTCGGAGAGCACCATGGAATCGGTGCTCAGGGGAAAGGCTCCCGGCGGAATGTCCAGCGTATAGCCGTTTGCAAGCTGCTCCATGGGTACCTCCGGAATAAAAACAGCCTGCACAACGGCTTCCCACTGTGCAGGCCTACTGCGGATTCGGAAGAATCAGCCTTCTTCGATCGCTTCGACGGGACAGTTGTCGGCACAGGTGCCGCAGCTGACGCAGACATCGGCGTCGATGACGTACTTGTCGTCGCCCTCGGAGATCGCTTCGACGGGACAGTTGTCGGCGCAGGTGCCGCACTTCACGCAAGCGTCCGTGATTTTGTAAGCCATGATGTTCCCTCCATCTCTATGTGAATGTCATGCGCGGGAATCTCCGCGCAGTTTTATTCTAGCATGGATTTCAGAAAAAGCAATTCCTTTTTCATGGCAACCGTATATTTTTTGCGGAGCCGGGGGAGAATTTCCGGGCAAAGGAGGGGGACGCGATGCGCTTTACACCGGAGGTGCAGCACCTGCTCCGCCGATCGGCCGGTCAGGCCAGAGCCATGGGCCACAGCTGCGTGGGTAGCGTCCACCTGCTGCTGGCGCTGGCCGAGACGCCGGGGGAGGCGGGAATGCTGCTACGGAGCCTTGGGCTGGAGGCCCAGTGGCTGCGGGAGCTGGTCCGGGCCTTTTACGGTGCCGGAACCCCGGATCTGCCGCTGCCCCAGAGCTTTACCGGGTCGGCCCGGGAAGTCCTGCGGGGGGCGGCCCGGGAGGCGGCGTTTCAGGGATTACGGGAAATCGGGGAGCTGCAGCTGCTGCTGGCGCTGGCCCGGGAGCCGGACGACCGGGTGGCGGAGCTGCTGGAGTTGAACGGACTGAGCGGCGAGGCGCTGTTCAGCCGGACGCTGGATTACATGAGCTGGCGGCAGCAACAGGAAGACAGACGGAATCAGAAGGAGGCGGTTGGTACGAAACTGTTGGAGCAATTCAGCGAGGACCTGATCCTGAAGGCCGGGTCCATGGACCCGGTCATCGGGCGGGACCGGGAAATCGAGACGGTCATCGGCATTCTCAGCCGGAAGAACAAGAATAACCCGGCGCTGGTGGGGGAGCCGGGGGTGGGCAAGACGGCCATTGCCGAGGGCCTGGCCCAGCGGATGGCGGCGGGCAATGTGCCGGTGCAGCTGAAAAACAAGCGGCTTGTCAGCCTGAATATGGCCAATCTGGTGGCGGGAACCAAATACCGGGGCGAGTTTGAGGAGCGGCTCCGGGACGTGCTGCTGGAAATCCGCCGGAGCGGCGACGTGATTCTCTTTGTGGACGAAATGCACACCATCGTCGGCGCCGGAGCGGCGGAGGGGGCTATCGATGCGGCCAATATCCTCAAGCCCGCCCTGGGTCGGGGAGAAATCCAGATGCTGGGCGCCACCACGCTGGAGGAATACCGGAAATACATCGAAAAGGATCCGGCGCTGGAACGGCGATTCCGGCCGGTGACGGTGGAGGAGCCGGGGGAGGAGGTCACGGCGGCCATCCTGCGGGGACTGAA
>CAJLCS010000006.1 GCA_905205195.1 uncultured Eubacteriales bacterium | reverse complement strand
CGTTTTTGTCGTCGGCCATATCAATAAGGACGGCGCCATTGCCGGCCCCAAGGTGCTGGAGCATATGGTGGACTGCGTGCTGTATTTTGAAGGCGACCCCAATTCCTCCTATCGGCTCCTGCGGGCCGCCAAGAACCGGTTCGGCTCCACCAACGAAATCGGCGTGTTTGAAATGGCCGATTCCGGCCTGGTCGAGGTACCGAATCCCTCCCAGATGCTGCTGGAAGGCCGGCCGGAGGGCGCCTCCGGCACCTGTGTGGCCTGCGTCATGGAGGGCACCCGGCCGGTGCTGGCGGAGGTGCAGGCACTGGTGACCAAAACCACCTTCAACGTGCCCCGGCGGGCCGCAGACGGCTTCGATTTCAACCGGGCGGTTCTGCTGATGGCGGTGGCCGAAAAGCGGGGCGGCATGAAGCTCAGCGCCTTTGACGCCTATCTGAACGTCATCGGCGGATTGCAGCTGGACGAGCCGGGGGCGGACCTGCCGGTGGTGCTTGCCGTGGCGTCCTCCTACCGGGATCAGCCCATTGCCGACGATCTGGTGGCTATCGGCGAGGTGGGCCTGACAGGAGAAATCCGCAGCGTGTCCCACACCGGCCAGCGGCTGGCAGAAGCGGCAAGACTCGGGTTCAAAAAGGCAATTATCCCCAAAATCAGCAGCGAAAAGTTGGAAATTCCGGAGGGATTGTCGGTTTTTCGCGTTCGGAACATCCGGGAAGCCATCGAAACGGCGCTGTAAGCGCGGGCAGGGGAGGGCCCTTAGGAATCCTCCTTGGAAAAGTCCAGCTTGGACAGGGGATTGGCCTCGGCGGCGATTTTCAGCTCGGTATTTTCAATATGGGTGTAAATCTGGGTGGTGTTCAGGTTTTCGTGACCCAGTACCTCCTGCACGGTTTTCACGTCCACGCCGCCGGAGAGCATCATGGTGGCCGCCGTGTGCCGCAGCTTGTGGGCCGAGAACTGGGTGGCATCCAGCCCGGCCTGAAGCAGCGCTTTTTTTACCAGCCGATGGACGGCGGTGACGCTGATCCGGTTGCCGTCCCGGGAGCCGAACAGCGCCCGGTTGTCCGTGAGCACCTTCTGCTTCCGTTCCTCCAGATACGCATCGATGGCTTTACGGCAGGCGGTGCCGAAATAGACGAAGCGCTCCTTGTTGCCCTTGCCGACCACCCGGATCCGGTCCTCGTAGACGTCCGTCAGATTCAGACCTACCAGTTCGCTGCGCCGGATGCCGCAGTTGAGAAACAGCATCAGAATGGCGTAGTCCCGTTTTTCGTTGACGCCGGAGACCGACCGCAGCAGCGCAGCAGACTGGTCCATGGTCAGGTACCGGGGCAGGCTTTTCCGCAGCTTGGGATATTCCAGATCGGCCACCGGATTTTCCTCCAGCTGCTTGGTGCGGACGGTCAGATACTTGTAAAACGACTTGATGGCCGACAGCTTTCTGGCTCTGGAAGCGGCGGAAATGCCGTAATCCGGGGCGGCCGCGTCCGGATTCGGCGTCCGATCCGACGCCAGATAGGAAAGGAAATCGAAAACGTCCGACGTGGTGACCTGCCGGAGGAAGTCCAGATCCACGTCCCGGATGTCCAGATCGTCCAGCCGGGTGTGAATCGGCATTTCCTGCCGCATGAGCTTGAGAAACCGCAGGAACATCCGCAGGTCCAGATAATATTCCGAGATCGTCCGGGGCGACTGGCCCTTGATGGTCTCGTGATAGGTCAGAAAATCACGCAAAATCTGTGGACAATCGTTGTATCTCTGCATAAAATCACTCCTTTTGAGGTAAAATAATGAGTCATCCTGTACTTTGTCCCATGACCAAAGCGTTATCCCGGGCATTCTGGGACGGCTTTTCTCCGGACCCTGCCGTCTACGAGCATCCGGAGGAAATGCAGCCCTACACGTTCCGCCAGGAAGATGCCGAGGCCCGGTATGATCAGCGCCTTGCCAAAGGGAAATGCCTTCTGGCGGTTTTGCTGGACGGCGCCGTGATCGGAGACATCGAATTCAAGCGGTTTGACCCGGAACACAGCAGCTGCGCCTTTGGCATCCATATGAAGAACGATGCCTTCAAAAATCGCGGCTACGGAACCGAAGCGGAGCGGCTGGCGCTGCGCTATGCGTTTGAAACGCTGCAGGTGGAAACCGTGCTGGCCGACGCGCTTCGGACCAACGCACGCAGCCGACACGTTCTGGAGAAGGTCGGATTCCGGCAGATTGGCCAGGACGAACGATACGCCTATTATGAATGCCGCCGCGTTTGGCTTGCGTAAGAAGCCGCACCCAACGTCCGGCCGACCGTTCCGGGACGCCGGGAACCCGGCCTCCGGAGTCTGCGGCCCAAATCCCGCCGGACACCGCAAAGCGCCTTTGGAAATCCCAGCCGCGGCAACAAAGCACCGTCGGCCTTGCTGTCGGATTTATGATAGCATATTTCCTCTCCAAACGCAACAAAATTTTTATTTTGTTGCGTTCGCTTCGTTCAACAATCCGCGCCCTCTCAGAAGCCACGCTCCGACCTCATCTGCTCCCCTGGCTGTCTCGCTTGCACAAGATAAGACTGTCCCACCGGCTATGGACACTGTGTCCACCGCCGGGGGCTTTCTCTATGCTTGCGTCAGCTTGGCGATTGCCTTTTCCAGCTGCTCAATCCGCTGCTCCATACTCTGTTCGGCGGTGCTTTTGGCATCCTGTTTCGGTTCATCGGTTCGCCCGGTCAGGTAGTCCAGACTGACGTCGAACACATCCGCCTGTCTCTCGCGCCCCCTCCTGCTGTCCGCAAAGATTGAAACTTTTTCAATTTCCGTCTTTACAATTCGACTTTTTCCCGTTAAAATAAGATGGAGGAAAAATTGATAGGAGGAATCCATCATGAGTGTAAAACGTATTGGCGTTCTGACCAGCGGCGGCGACGCCCCCGGCATGAATGCCTGTGTCCGTGCGGTTGTTCGTACCGCGATTTATCGCGGCGTTGAGTGCTACGGCATTCGCCGCGGCTGGAACGGCCTGATTAACGGTGATATTGAAAAACTGGACGAAAAGAGCGTGGCCCACACCATCAATCGGGGCGGCACCATTCTCTACACGGCCAGAAGCCAGGAATTCATGACCGAAGAAGGTCAGCTGAAGGCAGTGTCCACCTGCAAGTTCCTTGGGCTGGACAGCATCATTGCCATCGGCGGCGACGGCACCTTCCGCGGTGCGCTGGAGCTGTCCAAACATGGCATCAACGTCATCGGCATCCCCGGCACCATCGATAACGATATCAGCTGCACCAACTACTGCATCGGCTTCGACACCGCCGCCAACACCGCCATTGAATGTATCGATAAGCTCCGCGACACCATGCAGTCCCACGAGCGCTGCTCCGTCGTGGAGGTCATGGGCCGCAATGCGGGCTACCTGGCCATGTATGTCGGCCTGGCCGTCGGCGCTACCGCCGTCCTGGTGCCGGAAGAGCCTATCGATTTTGAGCGGGACGTGATTGAAAAAATCCGTCAGGCCCGCTTCAACGGCTTTACCCACTACATGATCGTCGTCGCCGAAGGCGCCGGTTCCGCTGCCGACATTGCGGCCCGGATCAAGGACACCATCGACCTGGACCCCCGGGTGACGGTGCTGGGTCACATTCAGCGGGGCGGCTCCCCCACCGGCCGGGACCGCGTCAACGCCACCAAGATGGGCTATCTGGCCGTGGAGCTGCTGCTGGCCGGCAAGAATAACCGGATCGTCTGCACCAACCAAGGCCGCTTCACCGACGTGGACATCAGCGAGGGCCTTGCCATGCACAAGAGCATCCAGCAGATGGAAGTGGATGTGCTGGCTGCCATGACCGGTATCTGATCTCCTATTATTATAAAAACCTGCCGAATCGCTTGATTCGGCAGGTTTTTTATGCTTTCGGATGACATTTTTCGTAAACGGACTTTAAGTGCTGATTCACCAGATGCGTGTACATCTGGGTGGAGGAAATATCGCTGTGCCCCATCAGCTCCTGCAAGGAGCCGACGTCGGCGCCGTTTTCCAGCAGATGCACGGCAAAGCTGTGCCGCAGCGTATGGGGGGTAATGTCCTTGTCGATATGGGCCGTCTCCTGATAGTGCTTCAGCAGCTTCCAGAAGCCCTGGCGGCTCATCCGGACGCCGTTGACGTTCACAAACAGCGCCGGTTCCGACGGATCCGCCAGCATACCGGAGCGGATGTCGTTGACATACACGGTCAGCGCCTTCAAAGCACCGGGATACAGCGGAATGGCCCGGGATTTTTTCACGCCCGCGCATTTGATGATGCCAAGCTCCAGATTGACGTCGTCCACGTCCAGATCCAACAGCTCCGTCACCCGCATTCCGGTGGCGTACATGACTTCCAGCATGGCCTTGTCCCGGAAGCCCTTGGCATCGATGCACACCGGCTGGGCCAGCAGCAGCTCAATCTCCCGGCCGGTAAGAATCTGGGGCAGCTTCCGCTCTCCCCTATCCACATGGATGTCGGTGACCGGCGTCTGGTCCAGAAAACCGGAGCTGACCAGATACGCGTAGAAATTCTTCAGGCTGGCCAGGGACCGGGAAACGGTCGCATTGGACTTCCCTGCCGCCGACAGGTGGGCAAGGTACGCACTGATATTCAATTGTCCGGCATCCACCACATCCAGTTCCTCCGTCTGGGACAGCCAGAGTGCAAACTGGCGAACGTCCCGCATATAGGAGGAAACCGTGTTGGCAGAGGCCTGCTTCACCTTGGAAAGATGATTTTCATAGGCGCCAATCAAATCCAGCATTACGACGCGACCTGTTTCCTTTCCTGTGTATTGCTTATGCTCCGAGCAGCTTCGCCAGAAACGGCGAAACAACGCGAAAATCAAAACTTCCGATCAGAAAAACCGCTGCAAAGCTCAGACAAAAATCCGGAATTGCCGAATCCGGCCCACCGGAGAGCCGACGCAACCAGAACCACCAGAGGATTCCCGGCATCCAGCCGGCCGTAAACAGCAGCATTCTGCCGGCCAGCCATCCGGCGCTGCCAAAGGCAAGTGCCGCACCGCAGAGGCAAAAAGTAAGGGAAAAAGCCTCAAAGAGGCTGATCGGAAGAAGTAACCAAGGCAGGTCAATCAGGCAAAGCAGGAACGATAACACAAGCGGAAAAGAAACAGCCACCGCAAGCGCCGGAAACGACAACCGGCCGCTGGCGGCCGCGCGTAAACAGGAACGGAAAGAAGCGCCAGCTGTTTTTGCTGCGGAAGCACCGCAAAGAAGACCGATGATCCAGAACAATGCAAGCATGAAAAGAAATCGCCTGCAATGTTTGACTGCCGAATGCTCCCAAACCCGAATCCCATTTTCCATAGGCGACGCCCCTCTTCTTCAGAATTCTATGGAGAAGTATCCGGCGGCTGAAAAACGGGACAAAGCCCCTATTCATTGATTGCCAGAATACTATACTCCAAAATCGCTTCAATTTCAAGCGTTTTTGCAGATTTTTACGTTTTTTGTAGATTATGCCAAATATTTATGTCAACGCTGTTATGTCAACACCGTCAACCGCCATAGCAGTGCCGTTTATCAAAATCAATTATTTTTCTATATCTGGGATTTTGCTTCTGCAAAACGTCCTAAATGTGGTGTTTTGCAAGGCATCTTGCATCATCGGCAACCACAGGTAAATTTTATTTACTGTTTCTGCTTTTTGTACAACTTAACGAGAGGCGGCGGCGCGCACCCGCTTTCCGGCCCGTTTTCCGCCGCGCAGGCCCAGCAATCCGACGGCGCAGCTGCTCAGCATCACGGCCGCAGCGGTCCTGCCGACTCCGTGGATCCCTCCTTCAAAAAACAACAGTCCGCAGCCCAGTAGTACGGCCAGAAAGCACCCGCCGCACAGCAGACAAACCAGCATCCGGCGGCTCCGGATCTGCCGGAACGCCACCGCAGCACCGATCGCCGACGCAGCGGCTTGCAGCGCGGTACTTCCGCCGCCGATTCCGCTTTCCAGCAGCATCTCCCTGTCCACCGTTGCCGCCAAAATCATGGCGCCCACAAGGGCGATGGCCATGGCCGTCAAAACCCCGATGCCCACCCCGACTGGCAGGGACCGGGTCCGTTCCGTTTTCCTACGATGATACCCCATACTCCCTCTCCCCTTTCGCTACAGGCTATGTCTCCCGCCTGTCCGATAGAACAGCAAAAAGGAAGCGACGCACCCGCGATGGGCACGCCGCTTCCGAAGAAGGGGGATCGTGAAGTGTTTACCTGTGCTGCTTTTTCTTTCCGCAAATCACAGCTGCGGCGGCAGCGCTGCCGCTGACAAGCAGCAGGGTCACCCACAGCGTCAGATTGCTTACGTCGCCGGTCTGGGGCGTCTTGGTATCCTTCAGCTTTTCCGTGACGGTGTCGGCCTTGGTGATTTCCTTGGTGCCGTCCTCGTCGGCGAAATACTTGCCGCAGGCGCTGCAATACCAATACGCGATGTTGCCCTCCGCGGTCTTGGTGGCCGCCTTGGCCGGGAAGTATAGGAGATCGCTGTGGTTCTCCGGATCGGGTTCGCCGTATTCCGCGCCGCAGACCGTGCACTTGGCTTTATCGGTGCAGGTTGCGGTACCGCCGGTGTGTTCATTCTGAATCGTCACCGTCTTTTCCGCTCTGACGGTAAAGCCGTCCGCCGTTTTCACGCAGACCGTGATCCGGTAGCCGTTTTCTTCCGCCGGATAAGCGGAAGCAGCAAGTGCCACGGTATACGCACCGTTTTCCGGCGCTGTGGGAAGATCGCCGCCGATCCTGTCGAACTCATAGCCCGCGGTCACAAGGCTGCACCCCTCCGGGAGGGTAAAGCGGAAGACGCCGTCCTGGGTCCGGCAGACCGTGTCCGGGCCGCTGATCACGATCTCCGGAACGGCCTTCTTTGCCGTTTCGCTGCCACAGCGCGTGCATTTCTGCCAGTATTCGCTGTTTGCGCTCTGCCACTCGTAAACGTGCTCCTCCGCGATTTTCACCGTCTTGGAGGCCGTCACCGCAAAGCCGTCGGCGGTGGTGACGTAAACCGTAAGAACAAAGCTCGTCTCATCCGGCGCGTACCATTCCGCTTCGATTACGCCGCTGCACACGCCGTTTTCCACCGTCGCACTGTCGCCGCCGCCCACGCTGACAAATTCATAGCCATATTCGGGATTCGTGCAGCCTTCCGGGAGATTGAAGGTAAAAGCACAGTCCTGGGTCCGGCAGACCGTGTCCGGGCCGCTGATCACGATCTCCGGAACGGCCTTCTTTGCCGTTTCGCTGCCACAGCGCGTGCATTTCTGCCAGTATTCGCTGTTTGCGCTCTGCCACTCGTAAACGTGCTCCTCCGCGATTTTCACCGTCTTGGAGGCCGTCACCGCAAAGCCGTCGGCGGTGGTGACGTAAACCGTAAGAACAAAGCTCGTCTCATCCGGCGCGTACCATTCCGCTTCGATTACGCCGCTGCACACGCCGTTTTCCACCGTCGCACTGTCGCCGCCGCCCACGCTGACAAATTCATAGCCATATTCGGGATTCGTGCAGCCTTCCGGGAGATTGAAGGTAAAAGCACAGTCCTGGGTCCGGCAGACCGTGTCGGGGACATTGAGAATCACTTCCGGAACGGCCTTCTTCTCCGACACGAAGCTGCAATTGCTGCATGTCTGCCAGTACTGCCCGTTTTCGCTGTGCCAGACAATCGCGTGTCCCGTTGCGGGAATCGTTCCGCCGCACACCGTGCAGACGGCGGAATCCGTGCAGGTGGGCTGTGCCGTGCTGTCGGCATGGTCGCACTCCGACCATATTGCTACTGCCATCATACTTTCCTGAACCGGTTTGGAGAAATCAAAGGGGGTTCCGTCAACATTGCGCCAGCCCTCAAAGATGTATCCGGCTTTAGCGGGATCATCAGGTCTGGTGGGCAAATTGCCCGGTTCTATGAATTGTCTTGCAAAACGAGCTTGCGCACCCCAACTTTCTTCAAGTGCGTAGTATACATAGCAATCGCCCATATTGCCGCCCGCTGCCATATAACTGCCGTAATACATACCGCCTTTCGCTACGCCGCCCATGTTATACAGACCGCTGTAAAATTTGGTGGCAGGATAATTGGCGTCATCAGTCTGAATCGTTCCAAGATTAAACACCGCCGCATAGCCGCCTCCGCGAACAACACCGGCATTTGCGTTCATGACAGCGCCGTCTGCAATATACAAATTGCCGCTGTTAGCCGGTATCGTGTCCCAGCGGGCTGTGCTGCTGTTGTTTTCGAGCAACCCGCCGTACATATTAAATGTGCTGCCGCCGGTAAGACGCAAGCCACCACCCCTGTAAGCTTCGTTTTTAGCTATGCGTCCTCCGTACATATTGATCGTGCCGCCGTTCTTGGTGTAAATTGCGCCTCCATGGTTGTTGCCGTTGTTGCCGCTCATTTCGCCGCCGTAGATGTTCAAAGTGCTGGAGCTGTCCTCCAGCGCAATCGCACCGCCGCCGCCTTTTCCGGTTACCTTGCCGCCGGTGAGCTTAGCGCCGAAAAGGTCCACGGTGCCTGCATAGAGATAAATCCCCATGCCGCCCCAGCCGGAGGTGGCGCCCTTGATCACGCCGGTTCCCTTGCAGTCGCACAGCACCAGGCGTCCGCTGTTTTTCACCTGGATTTTATTGGAGCCGTTGCTGGCATACTCTTTGCCGTTCAGGCAGAGATACAGCGTGGCGCCGTCCACAACCAGGTTGGAATTGATGGTGGCGTTATCCGTCAGATACACATAGGCCTTGCCGTCGGTGTAGCTGATGGCATCGGAGCCGTTCCACGGCTGATAGTCGGCGGCCTGATGTGCCGTGTGGTCGCCGACCGTGTTTTCGCCGCCGCAGATGCAGTGGGAATGGCCGCTTGCCAGAGTGTCCGCGCCGCCCTCGGCCAAAACCGCCGTCGGTGCAAAGGACAGAACCATACAAAGGGTGAGCAGGATGCTGAAAAGTCGCTTTTTCATCTTGTTACCTCCGTTTTGCCGTCTGTGGACAGCTTAAAATCGAATGTCATTTCCAACATGGCAAATAATTTTTTCATGACCTCCGTGGCGGTGGCCCGCATATCCAGGGAGCGGATAAAGGCAAGCGTCTTTACCTGCTCCTCCTCCGGCACCCGGTACACCCGCATCGCCGCCGACAGAAACCGGCTGAGCTTCCGCTCCAGCGGAAAATGAATGTCGCATTTTTTCGCCATGTAGCTTCGCATCAGCCCCGCTGTCCCAATCTCCATTTCATAAAAGTCGCTCTCGGTCTGGTCGGGGAAATTGGCACCGAAAATCTGCTTGAGCTCCGCCGTGGTGTGAATGTAAATATATTCCGCCGTGTCCGGCTGGGAATAGGCTTCGATGTAAATCTCCCGCAGGTTTTCGTTCAGCTCGGTCAGCGTCAGCTGAATCGCCGTTTCCACCGCATAGGCGTAAACCGGCGGCAACTGCCTGTCTGCGACGCTTCTTGCCACGCTGAACTGCCCGCTGAACATCGTCCCGACCAATTCCAGCAAAATTTTGTCCTTGGTGGGAAACAGGCTCAGATAGCTTCCTCTCGCCACGCCCGCCTCTTCCACAATCTGGCTGACCGAGGTGTTGTGATACCCCTGCTCCAGGAAAAGGCGCACGCAAACGGTCAGGATTTTCCTTTTTGTTTCGCGGCTGTCTCTTCGCAACCGTCTCACCTCCTTCCGTTCGGATTAGTACGCAAACCAATACTATCACAGGATATGTCAAAAAGCAAGAGGATGTCGGAAAATTTATACAGGGAAGAAAATAGGGAGAAGCATCCTGCGATGCTTCTCCCCACGGAGAATTCTTTATTCGTAGAAGTTCCGGCTCAGGACCTCGTCCTGCCACTGGGGCGACAGGCTGGTGAACTTGGCCGAGAAGCCGCAGACCCGGACGATCAGGTCCGGATACCGCTCCGGGTACTTCCGGGCGTCCAGCAGCTGCTGCCGGGTGGTGCAGTTGAGCTGCAGGCTCATGGCGGCGCTGCCCGCCGCCGTCCGCAGGAAGGCGGCAAACAGCTCCGGCGAAACCGGCGGCAGAATCATGTTGACCACATTGTTTCCCGCCATGGTGGAGGCATCCAGTGCCGCCAGCGACCGGATGACGCTGGTGGCCGACGGAATCCGCTTCAGCCGCGACGGGGTCAGGCCCTGGGCGATGTAGTCGCCGTTTTTCCGGCCGTTCAGCGTGGCCAGGACGCGCTCGCCCCAGAAGCGGATTTCCGTATAGGTCAGGTAGCCGAACCAGACCTTGCCGCCGTGGCGGCCGCGGAGGGATTCCGTGATCAGGAACAGATCATTGTTGAACCGGTTGGCCATGGCGCAGGAGTCGTCGTTCCCGTCGCCCCAGCCGTGGCAGGCAATGACCGCCTGCCGGATCTCCTCGCAGCCTTCCCAATTGGCGCGGACTGCCGCCAGCATCCGGCCCAGCGTATAACGCTTCTGCTCGTAAACCAGCGTTTTGACCGCCATCAGCGAATCCACGATCTCCGGGAAGCCGAAGAAGTACAGCACGTCTACATGGTACTTGCCGCCGTCGGCGGTGACGTCCTTCCGCTGCTCCAGGCAGCCCTCCATCGTGGAGGAGAACAGGGGCAGCGGGTCCACCTGATCCCAGATGCCGCCGCCCTGATTGGTGATCCGCATCCGCTCCGCCAGAAGCCGGCGCATATTTTCCACGGTAATCCGGTAAAAATCTTCAAAGCTCCCGGCGTCGTCCGGCGGCAGGAAATCAAGGTGGATGTCCTGCATCACATCGGTGCGGTTGTGAACCGAAATTTCAAAGGCCTTGAGCAGATTTACATAGTTGCCGTGGTCGTGCTTTTCGCATCCGTTCAGCGAAAGGCCCCAGCAGCCGCTGACGATGTAGTCCCGGGCCTCCTCCGGCGGAATGCCCTGCCGGAGCAGCGCCGGAATGACGGCGTCGTCGTTCTGATACAGCACGGTGCTGGTACCGTGCAGCACCGCCCGGTCGATCTCGTCCAGATAGGCCTGGGGGGAATTGGCCGAATAGCGGCATTTGATTTTCGGAAAAATGATCTTCTCTTCCCGGGTCACCGACAGGAAAAGCCGGGTCAGATCGTTATACAGCGGCGTCCCGTCCGGATGGCAGCCGCCGATGACATAGGTGTTTTCCAGCTCATGATCCGCATAGCCCACCATGGCCATATTATGATTGTAGTGGGAATCGAAGGCAATCAGAAATGCCGCAATCAGGTCCCGTGCTTCCGTCTCCGTGAGGATCCCCCGGTCCACATCGGCCCGGTAGAAGGGATACAGGTCCATATCCAGACGGCCGAAGGTATTGGGCCCGGCGCCCTCCAGCGTGCCGAGGGTCTTCCGTAGGAAGGCGTAGGTGTTCAGCGCCTCATAGAAGCTCTCCGGCTTCTCCCACGGCACCCGCCGGGCCGTTTCGGCAATCCGGGTCAGATTGGCCCGCACCGCCGGGTCCGTTTCCTCCGCCAGCATGGCCGCCGCCCGGTCCGCGAATTTTTCCGCCAGCATCTTCATGCCAAGCAGGCCTTCACATGCGGTCAGAAGGAACGCCCGTTCCTCCGGCGTTTCGGCATCGGCCAGAGCGGCCTGGGCCTGCTCATAGACGCCCCGCAGACCGTGGGCAAGGATGGGCCGGTAATTGAAGTTAAAGTGCTGGAATGCGTCGTTATACTCCCCGCAGATCAGATACAGCTGCTGCGCCCCCTGGCGGTGCCGGACCTCCCAGAGTTCCAGGTCCTGATCCCGGAATTTGTGTTCGTTGCGTCGATAAATCCACCCGGCCGCATGAGTGAAATTCTCCCCCTTGGCAACGAGCGCGCCGTCCGAAAGCGGGACCAGGGCGCCGGTTTCAAAATAAAACGGCACCGTCCGGAAAACGACCGGAGAAACCTCCCGGGCAATCACCTGATATTGCAGCTTTTTCTGCTCCATGACGGTCATTTCCGGCGTGACCGTCTGATCGAGCAGCGCAAAGCACCGGGCCGAGAACACCCGCACCTGGTCGATCCGTTCCGGCGCCCAGTAATAGTGCTGAAGCTCCTGACGCATTTGAGACAAGTCCATTGAGGACACCCCCTGTTTTTTTGATGAAATCAGTATAGCGGATCCGGGCCGTTGTTTCCATGGAAACGGCGGAAATTTTGTAATAAAAAGAAATCAATCTTGACATTGTTGCTTTTCCGCGCTATGCTGATTCAAAAGGAGGGATCGCCATGGAATTTTCCAATCTCCGCATTCTGGAAATCCGGAGCGTTCTGCACTACTTCCCGGATATCAAAAGCTGGACCACCCGGAACCGGACGACCCACATCGTGGGCATTCAGCAGGCCGGGCGCGCCGTCCACCGTTTCCCGGGTCGGACGCTGGTACTGACGGAAAATACGGTTTTCTTCTTCAATCAGGCGGAAGACTACGCGGTCACGCTGGAGGACGAGCAGGATTTTTCCTTCTCCGTTCACTTCACCACCGCCGAACCGGTGGACACCCCCAGCTTCTGCCGGAAAATTACCCGGCCGGACGATGTGGTTTCCCTGCTCACGCAGCTTGACCGCCGGTTTGCCCGCCGCCCCAACGGAGGCCTTGCCGCCATGGGCCTGCTGTATCAGCTGTGCGACAGGATTGCCCAGTGCGCCGCTGCGCCCTATCAGGCCGAAAGCGCCCGTCTGGCCGGGCCGAGAGACTACATGGATTTGCATTTTTCGGAAGCGGACTGCCTGCATCAGGCCGCCGCCCTGTCCGGCGTCACATCCCGGCGATTCTGCGATCTGTTCAAGGCGGAATTCCGCACGACGCCCCGACAGTATCTGATCGAAAAGCGGATCAATGCGGCAAAGCAGCTGCTGGCCACCGGCGGCGTCTCCGTCACCCGGACGGCGGAGCTGTGCGGCTTTTCCGACGTTTACTATTTCAGCCGGGCCTTCAAGGGCGCCGTCGGCTGCCCGCCCTCGGACTTTGCCGCGCTCCGTGACGAAAACCATCCAAAATAGACCGGATTTTTACCGTTTTCCATCCAATCCCGGCGGAAATCTTGCCCCGACCCGACCTGACGTGGTATCATACAGGCATCTTTCACCCGGTTACAAGGAGGATTCCCATGGAAAACAAATTTCGTACCATCGCCGACCGCTTCGCGCTGGACGCCCCGGCCGCCCGATGTGAGCGCTACGGCTGCGGCCACATCAACGAAACCTATCTTCTGACCACCGTTTCCGGACGGCGCTACATTCTTCAGAAAATCAACCACCATGTGTTCCGGGATGTGGCGGCGCTGATGGAGAATATCACCGCCGTCACGTCTTTTCTTTCCGAACATGCCGACGATCCCCGGTCCGTGCTGCATCTGGTGCCCACCCGAGACGGCGGCGCGTATCTGTCCCGGCCAGACGGCACCTTCTGGCGGGTCTACGACTTTGTGGAGGATGCCGTCTGTCTGCAATCGCCGGAAACGCCGGTGGATTTTTACGAAAGCGCCGTGGCCTTCGGCGGCTTTGCCCAGCAGCTGGCCGACTTCCCGGCCTCCACGCTCCACGAAACCATCCCCCGCTTCCACGATACGGAGGACCGGTACCGGATCTTCCGGGAAACGCTGGCAGCGGATCCGGCAGGCCGGGCCGGGGAGGCGGCGCCGGAAATCGAATTTGCCCTGGCCCGGGCCGAAGAAGCCGGAACGCTGGTGCAGCTGCTGCAAAGCGGCGAGCTTCCCCTGCGGGTGACCCATAACGACACCAAGCTGAATAACGTGATGCTGGACGCGAAAACCCGCAGGGCGCTGTGCGTCATCGATCTGGATACGGTGATGCCCGGCTCCAGCCTCTACGATTTCGGCGACTCCATTCGCTTCGGCGCCTCCACCGCTGCCGAAGACGAGCGGGACCTTTCCCGGGTGTCCTTGGACCCGGACCGGTTCCGCCTTTACACCCGGGGCTATCTTTCCGCCTGCCCCGGCCTGACGGAAACGGAGATGCGGCTGCTTCCGCTGGGCGCCAAACTAATGACGCTGGAATGCGGCGTCCGGTTCCTGACGGATCATCTGGACGGGGACCACTATTTTGCGGTACATCGGCCCGGCCACAATCTGGACCGCTGCCGCACCCAGTTCCGTCTGGTGGCCGACATGGAGGAAAAATGGCCGCTGCTCTCGGCCATTGTCCGGGAGGAAGCGGAAAGACGGCCTTGATTTTTCCCGGAAATTGTGATTTAATAAGCCGGTAATCTTCACTTGAGGTGGTTTTATGGCAGATCTCAAAGGAATCCGGCTGTTCCTGCTGGATATGGACGGCACCATTTATCTGGATCATCAGCTTTTTGACGGGACGCTGGACTTTCTCGCCAAGGTCCGGGAAAACGGCGGAAAATACCTGTTTCTGACGAATAACTCCTCCAAAAGCGTGGGAAAGTACATTGAAAAGTTGGCATCCATGGGCATTTCCTCCCAAAAAGAGGACTTTTTCACCTCCACCGACGCCGCCATCGCGCTGTTGCGGGGAAAAACCTACCGCCGTATTTACGCCTTCGGCACGGAATCCTTCCGCGCCCAGCTCCGGGACGCCGGACTATCCGTTACGGACCGGCGGGAGGACGACGTGGACTGCCTGCTGGCCGGATTTGATACGGAGCTGACCTTCCAAAAGCTGGAGGATTCCTGCATTCTGCTGGGCAAGGGCGTGGATTTCTACGCCACCAACCCGGATTGGGTCTGTCCCACCTGGTACGGCTCCGTGCCGGACTGCGGCAGCGTCTGCGAAATGCTGTTCCGGGCCACCGGCCGCCGCCCCGTGGTTATCGGCAAGCCGAAACCGGACATGGCCCTGCTGGCCATGGCTCAGAACGGCTATGGGAAGGAAGAGACCGCCATCGTGGGTGACCGGATCTATACGGACATCGCCTGCGGTGTCAACGCCGGTATTACGTCGGTGTTTCTGCTCAGCGGCGAAGGCGTCCCGGCGGATATCGAAAAATACGGCATCCGGCCCACCGTCACGCTGCCCGGCATCCGGGACCTGTACCGGGCCATCTGCTGAAGGAGGGAGATCATGAACAAAAAATCCACTCTGTTCGATCTGGACGGCACCCTGACCGATTCCGGCGAAGGGATCATCAACTGCGCCGCGCTGGCGCTGAAGCACTTCGGACTGCCGGTGCCGGATCGGAAGGCCATGGGCGTATTCGTGGGGCCGCCGCTGCGGGATACCTTCCTGAAATTCGGCGTCCGGCCGGAGCAGGTGGAGGAAGCCCTCGCCGTCTACCGCAGCCGCTACACCACCGTGGGCAAATTCGAGAACACCCCCTACCCCGGCATCCGGGAGCTTCTGGAAAAGCTGACGGCCGACGGCCACCGCCTGTATGTGGCCACCTCCAAACCGGAAACCGTCTCCGTGGAAATTCTGGAGCATTTCGACCTGAGCCGGTATTTTCAGGAAATCGCCGGTGCCACCTTCTCCAAGGAGCGGGAAACCAAGGCCGACGTGATTGCCTATCTGCTGAAGAAAATCCCGGCCGGGACGCCCTGCCTGATGGTGGGCGATACCCAATTTGACGTGCTGGGCGCCGCCGCCCACGGCATTGCCACCGTCGGCGTCTCCTGGGGCTACGGCAACACCGACTCCCTGCGAAGCGCCGGTGCCGCCGCCATTGCGGACACGCCGGAGGAACTGTACCGCATTCTGTCTGCGTAAAAAATCACGGCGCGTATCGCTATCGATACGCGCCATATTTGGATGTGAGAAGCTACGGATTCCCTCGCCGTCCGCGCTGCGCGCGGCCACCTCTCCCAGAGGGAGAGGCAAGTGGGACTTACAACTTCGTCACCGACAGCACCATGTTGACTGCCATCAGGATCAGAAACACCACCGTCCCCGGCGCCGTGAAGAAGCAGCGCACGCAGGTGCCGTCCATCCGGCCCCGGCGGAAATAGGCGGCGATTTCCCGCCGCCGCTTCAGCAGGATGACAAGCCCGGCCACAGACAGCAGCAGAATCACCCAGCCCTGAATTGCATTGGCGAACATCTCCGGCAGCGGCGACATCAGCCGGGTCAGCAGATCCGACAGAATCAGGTTGTTGAACATATGCAGCGCCATGGACCATCCGATGGAATACTCCATGGCCGTGTAGCCCAGCACCAGTCCCACCGCAAAGGCAAAGGGCGCCTGGGGCAGGTTGCCGTGAAACATTCCGAACAGAAACGCCGAGGTGAAAATGGCAAATTTTTTGCCGAATGGCTCCATGGTCCGCAGAATCAGCCCGCGGAACAGCAGTTCCTCCGTGATCGGCGCCAGAATTCCCGCGTACAGGTACATACTGGGCGTATCCGTGGAGACGGTGTTCAGACTTTCCAGAATGGACAGGCCGAACACGTTGAACAGGGATTCCAGAATGCCCGTCACCAGCTGGAACACCATCTGTCCTCCTGCAAAGACGCACAGAATCGTCAGAAAGTTTTTCGGTGTCATGATGTGCCGCTCCTGAAACAGCCGCACCCGGCAGAACTCCCTACCCTTCCACAGCCGCAAAATCAGCAGTCCTACCGCCGCCGCCAGAAAATACCCCCAGCCGTTGCCGCTGAGCCGTTCCAGAAGCGCCTCCGGGTCCGAAACGCCGCTGCGGAGCCGATATAGCATCAAGTCCGCCATGCCGATCAGGTAAACCGATGCGTTCAGAATCAGCCAGTAGACCATCAGCGACCAGCTGCTCTGTCCCAGCCGGTGCCGCAGAAATTTCCGATAGGCCCGTTCGTTCATTCCCCCGCCTCCTCTCCAAGCACGGCTTCCGCCGTCAGGATTCCGTCAATGGCGGCGGACATGATGCCGCCGGCATACCCGGCCCCTTCTCCGGCGGGATAAAGTCCCGGCAAAGATGCCTGCCGGTCCGTCCCCCGCAGAATCCGCACCGGGGACGAGCTTCGGGTTTCCGGTGCGGTCAGCACTGCGTCAGGATGATCAAAGCCGGAAAGGCGGCTGCCCAGCATTGGCAGCGCCTGCTCCAACGCATCGGTCAGCAGCGGCGGCAGCACGTCATGAAGGTCGCACCACGTCACCCCGGGGCGGTAAGTCGGTTCCACCGTGCCCGGCCCCGTGCTGGGAACGTGGCCCAGAAAATCCCCCACCCGCTGAGCCGGTGCCCTGTATCCGCCCATGCGGAAGGCACGCTGCTCCAGCTGTCGCTGCCAGCGCATTCCCGCCAGTGGGTCCGGACCGGGGAAATCTGCCGGAGAAACGCTGACCAGCAGTGCCGCGTTGGCGTTTTTCCCGTCCCGGTCCGCGTTGCTCATGCCGTTGGTCACAACGCCCCCCGCTTCCGATGCCGCCGCGACCACATAGCCGCCGGGGCACATACAGAAGGTATACACCGTCCGCTCCGGCAGATGGCACACCAGCTTGTAGTCCGCCGGAGGCAGATCCGGCCGCTCCGCCCCATATTGGGCCAGATTGATTTTGGATTGCGGATGCTCGATCCGCACGCCCATGGCAAAGGGCTTCGGCTCCATGACAATGCCCCGACTGTGGAGCATTGCAAAGGTATCTCTGGCGCTGTGCCCCAGCGCCAGCACGGCCCGGCAGCAGGGAATGACCTCACCGCCGTCCAGAACCACGCCGGAAAGACGGCCGTCCTGTACCTGCAGGTCCGTCACCCGGGCGCCGAAGCGCACCTCGCCGCCCAGGCGGATGACTTCCTGCCGCAGATTCTGCACCACCCGGAGCAGCACGTCCGTCCCCACATGGGGCTTGGCGTCGTATAAAATGTCCTCCCGGGCGCCGAAACGCACCAATTGCCGGAGGATCCAGCCGATCCTCGGATTGTGGACGCCGGTATTCAGCTTTCCGTCCGAAAACGTCCCGGCGCCGCCTTCGCCGAACTGCACATTGCTGCCCGTGTCCAGCTGTCCGGTTTCAAAAAAACGGGCCACCCGTTCGTGCCGCGTTTGGGCGTCCTCGCCACGTTCTAGCACCAGCGGCTTCCACCCGGCCATGGCCAGCACCAGCGCGGCAAACATCCCCGCCGGGCCAAAGCCGACCACCACCGGCCGCTGTGCCAGTACCGTCCCGGAAACCGGCGGCACATAGGCGCACGGCGCTGCCAAGGACGCCTTGCTGCACCGGCTACGGCGGAGAATCTCCGCTTCGTTGCCGGAAATCGTCACATCCAGCGTATAAATAAGCCGGATATCCGGCTTTTTCCGGGCGTCCACCGACCGACGGACGACGGTCAGACCGGTCACGGTCGAGGGAGCAATCCGCAGCTTTCCGGCAGCCGCCGCCGTCAGCTGGGCGGGCGTATGGCCCGGCATCATGGATAGATCGTGAAGTCGAATCATGGCCGCTCCCTTCCGGCGCTTTCCCCGGCGAGACGGCCGGAGCTCCACGCCCACTGCAAATTATAGCCGCCGCAGTCGCCGTCAATGTCCAGCACCTCGCCGCAGGCGAACAGTCCCGGCACCAGGCGGCTCTCCATGGTGTCCGGATCGAATTCCGCCGTCCGGACGCCGCCGGCGGTCACCTGCGCCGCATCCATGCCCAGCGGCTCCGTCAGACTTACGGAAAAATCCTTCACGGCCTGTACCGCCGCCCCCAGTTCCTCCTCCGTCAGATCGGAAATAGGCGCGCCGCCCCGCAGACCGGCGGCTTTGGTCAGCACCCGGCCCAGCCGGTTGTGGAGAATGCCGGTCAGCAGCTCGTCCACCGGCAGAGGCGTCGCCCGGCGCTTCCGGAGCGCTTCCAGCAGTCGGTCCCCGGTCCAGTCCGGCAGGAAATCCAGCCGGGCCGTCCAGTCGCCGCTTCCCTGACAGACGTCCCGGGAAATTTCAAAAATCACCGGCCCGGACAGGCCGTACTCCGTAAACTGAAGCTCCCCGGTGCTCTCCGCCCAGAGGGATGCCTCCCGGAAAATCCGGACCCGGGCATTGGCCCGCACCCCCTTCAGGGAGGTCGTGCCGTTCCAGTCCGATTTCAGCTGCACCAGATTGGGCCGCAGCCGGGTTACCGAATGGCCCAGCCGCCGCAGCAGCTGGTAGCCCGCCATGGAGCCGCCCAGCTTCCCACCGGCCAGACCGCCGCAGGCGACGATCACCCGCTGGCAGCGCAGGCTACCGTCCCCGTGGTCCAGGAGAAAATCTTCCCCGTCCCGCCGGATCCGGGTCACCTCCGTGCCGGTCATCACCGTCAGATTTGGCTTTTCCAGCCCGAAGCGCAGCACGTCCAGCACGGAATTGGCCTGATCGGAGTAGGGATAGATCCGCCCCGACGGCTCCGTCACGGCGTAAAGGCCCAGCTCTTCCATCCACCGGAGGGTCTGCGCCACGTCAAACCGGCCCAGCGCCGCCGCCACAAAATCCGGGGTATCCCCGTGATAGTGGGTCAGGTCCATTTTCCGGTTTGATAAATTGCACCGGCCGTTGCCGGTGGCCTGAAGCTTCCGGCCCAGCCGGGCCTGACGCTCCAGCAGATAAACCCGATTGTCCGGGTTCCGGGCCGCCTCCAGTGCGGCGGCCATCCCCGAGGCGCCGCCGCCGATGATTCCGATTACCATGTCACGCACCTGCTTTCTTCCCCCATTATACCCTACCTTCCCCCCGGAAACAAGAAAAATCTCACGGTTTTCCTCTTTTCCTTTTCCCGGAATCATGGTATAATCAGAAGGAACGGAAAGGACGGCAAGTGGGAATGGATCGGAAGAACATTGAAAAAATCGCAAAAACAGCCGAGGATCGGATGCTTCTTGCAAAGCTCTGGGACAAAATCGACGGCGGCATCCGCCGCAATGTCCCGTCGAGCACCTGCTTCCTCTCCCCCCGGGAGCAGGAGCTGGCCCGGTATCTGTTCGGTGACGCGCCGGGGCTGACCTTTTTCGGCGGCTACGACGATGCGGAGCGGCGGATGCTGTGCTATCTGCCCGACTATCTGGACGAGAGTGCCCTTTGGGCGGAAGACAGCCCTGCGGTCTGCCTCCGCGCCACGTTTTTCCGGGGCGATACACCCACCCACCGGGATTTTCTGGGGGCGCTGATGGGCGCCGGTATCGGCCGGGAAACCGTCGGCGATATCTGCGTAGGAGAAGGCCGGTGCGACTTTTTCGCCGCCCGGGAAATCGGGCCGTATCTGCTTCAGAATTTCACCTCCGCCGGGCGGACGGCGCTCCATTTGGAGGAAATTTCTCTGGCCGAAGCGGAAATTCCCGCGCCGGATGTGCAGGAAATCCGGGATACGGTGGCGTCGGTGCGGCTGGACAGCATCGTTTCCGGCGGATTCCGGATCGGCCGGTCCCTGGCCGCCCAGTACATTGCCGCCGGGAAAGCGGCCGTCAACGGCCTGCCCTGCGAAAAGCCGGACAAGAGCCTTGCCGAGGGCGACACGGTGTCCGTCCGGGGGCTTGGAAAAATGAAGCTGAAATCCGTCGGTGGTACCACGAAAAAAGGCAGAATTTCCGTCATTCTGGAACGGTATCTTTGAGGTGATCAAATGGAAATGAACGAAGTCATCGCCAGAATCAACGAACTGGCGAAAAAAGCAAAGCAGACGGCGCTGACGCCGGAGGAAATCCGGGAGCGGGATGAGCTTCGGAAGATTTATCTGGCCTCCGTCAAGGCCAATCTGGTGGGCCAGCTGGACAATACCTATCTGCTCCGTCCGGACGGGAGTAAAACAAAGCTTCAGAAAAAGTAAAAGCAGGGCCTGCCGCGCAAAACGACAGGCCCCGATTTGTTACCATTTCTGTCCGCCGGTCAGGTACCGGTATTCTTCCTCCGTCAGCCGGACCGAAACGCTTTCCAGCGCCTCGTCCATCTGGGCGTCGTTGGAAAATGCCGTCACCGGGATGGCCGGGAAGGGCTGGGCGTAGAAGTAGCACAGCGCAATCTGGGCCACCGTCAGGCCGTGATCCGCCGCCAATTTAGCGGCCCGGGCCGCCCGGGCCGGATTTTCCGGCAAATCGTAGCATTCCCTCTGGCTGTCGGAAATCGACTTTCCCGCCAGCAGCTTGGACAGATACCCCCCGGCCGTGGAGGAAAACGGAATGGCCGCCATGCCGGTCCGGCAGTGAAAGTCATAGAAATCGTCATTCATATCCGCCAGCGTGGGGTCCTGGGCTCCCTCCCGGCACCGGGCCAGGCTCCACCGGTTGGACACGGCCACAAAGCCGGTGCGGCCGCAGCGTGCGGCATACTCGTTGGCCCGGATCACCCGGCCCTGCCGCC
Source organism: uncultured Eubacteriales bacterium (assembly GCA_905205195.1). Classification (GTDB taxonomy): domain Bacteria; phylum Bacillota; class Clostridia; order Oscillospirales; family Oscillospiraceae; genus Faecousia. The sequence continues at coordinate 21,536 of CAJLCS010000006.1, read as the reverse complement.
AGTTGGAGCAGGCCAGATACCGGATCCGCCCCAGATCCTGCTGCTCAAACAGCGTATCCATAATCAGATCTACCGGCAGCGTGGGATCATCCCGATGGAGATAGTAAAGCGGCAGGCAGTCCAGATTCAGGTTCTGACGGCTGCATTCAATCTGCTCGCTCAGCTCCTCCGGATGCAGCGTCGGCACCTCGGAATCCATCAGGCGGTGCCCGCCCTTGGTGGCCACCACAATCCTGTCCCGGTCCGGCCTGGTCCGCAGCCAGCGGCCGATGGTCTTTTCGCTGACGCTCGGCTCCACATCCGGCACCCAGTCGGCATAGACATGGGCCGTATCCAGAAACGTACCGCCCCGATCCGCAAAGCGGCTCAGCCGCGCCACGGAGTCGGCGGCGCTGACAGTGCTGCCCAGCATGGCGGTGCCCATGCAGACGGCACTGACACGAAGGTCCGTTCCGTTGATGGTAAGATCACGCATTTTTTGATTCCTCCCGTTCTTGATAAGCTGATTATACCAGCTCCGTCCCGAAAGTCAACGGAACTTTTTCTTTTCTTTTTCGCGGCGGCGTGGTATACTGTCCGTAAAGAGTGAGGAGGCCGGATATGAATTTTTTACCGATTACCAAGCAGGAAATGGAGCAGCGGGGCTGGGTTCAGTGTGATTTTGTCTATGTCATCGGCGACGCCTACGTCGATCACCCGTCCTTCGGCCATGCTATCATCAGCCGGGTGCTGGAAAGCCACGGGTATTCCGTGGGCATCATCTCCCAGCCGGACTGGAAGAATCCCAAATCCATTGACGTGTTCGGTCGGCCCCGGCTGGGCTTTCTGGTGTCCGGCGGCAATATGGATTCCATGGTCAACCACTATTCCGTCACCAAGCACCGCCGGAAAGCCGATGCCTTCACCCCCGGCGGCGTTATGGGCAAGCGCCCGGATTACGCCACCGTGGTCTACTGCAATCTGATCCGCCAGACCTACCGGGACGTGCCCATTTTAATCGGCGGCATTGAGGCCAGCCTGCGGCGGCTGGGGCACTACGACTACTGGTCCGAGAGCCTGAAGCGTTCCATTCTGCTGGACAGTCAGGCGGATCTGCTGATGTACGGCATGGGCGAGCGCAGCGTGGTGGAAATCGCCGATGCCCTGAACAGCGGCATGGACGTGAAGGACATCACCTACATCGACGGCACCGTGTACCATACCAAAACACCGGACGACAGCCTGCCCACGCTGGTGCTGCCGTCCTTCGAGTCCATGAAGGCCGACCGGAAGCGCTATGCGGAGAGCTTCCGGATTCAGTACGCCAACTGCGACCCCTTCACCGCCAAACGTCTGGCGGAGCCATACGGAAACGGCTTCGTGGTGCAGAATCCGCCCCAGAAGCCCCTGTCCACCGCAGAAATGGACGCCGTTTATGCCCTGCCCTATTGCCGCACCTATCATCCGTCCTATCGGGCGCTGGGCGGCGTTCCGGCCATTGAGGAGGTCAAATTCAGTCTGGTGAGCAACCGGGGCTGCTTCGGCGCCTGCTCCTTCTGTGCGCTGACCTTCCATCAGGGCCGGATCATTCAGGTCCGGAGCCATGAATCCATTCTGGCCGAGGCAGAGCAGATGGTCAAGGACCCGGATTTCAAGGGGTACATTCACGACGTAGGCGGCCCCACCGCCAATTTCCGTGCCCCGGCCTGCGAAAAACAGCTGACCAAGGGCGCCTGCGGCGGGCGGCAGTGCCTGTTCCCCACCCCCTGCAAGAATATGAAGGCGGATCATTCGGACTATGTGGCCCTGCTGCGGAAGCTGCGGAGCATTCCCGGCGTCAAGAAGGTCTTTGTCCGCAGCGGCATCCGCTTTGACTACCTGCTGGCGGACCCGAAGGATACGTTTTTCCGGGAGCTGGTGCGCTACCATATTTCCGGCCAGCTGAAGGTGGCGCCGGAGCATGTGTCCGACGCAGTGCTGCAGCGCATGGGAAAGCCCCGCAACGCCGTGTATAACCGGTTTGTGGAGAAATACTTTGCGCTGAACAAGCAGTACGGCATGAACCAGTATCTGGTGCCCTATCTGATGTCCAGCCATCCCGGCTCCACGCTGAAGGAGGCCATCGAGCTGGCCGAGTACATCCGGGAAATGGGATACAATCCGGAACAGGTTCAGGATTTCTACCCCACTCCCTCCACCCTTTCCACCGTCATGTATTACACCGGGCTGGATCCCCGGACCATGGAGCACGTCTATGTGCCCACGGACCCCCACGAGAAGGCCATGCAGCGGGCGCTGATTCAGTACCGGGACCCGAAAAACTATTATCTGGTCCGGGAGGCGCTGGAAAAGGCTCACCGGGAGGATCTGATCGGCTCCGGCCCCAAATGTCTGATCCGGGCCATCCCGCCCCACCAGAGCCGCCGCATTCAGGGCGGCGGCAGACCGCCGAGGCCGGACGCCGGAAAAAAAGCACCGGCAAAAGCCCCGTCCCCCCGCAAAAAGCGATAAACGGTCGTCCCGCAGCCGGCAACCCGGCTGCGGGACGTTCGGGTTAGGGCCGGGACGCATAGGCTTTTCCATACAACAGCATTTGTGGTGGTACTATGGTACAAACCGTTGGCAATTACGTTACCCATTGCGGCGCTTTGGGGGCGCTTCCGGCATTTTCCCACGAAAATCACGGCCGCCGCTTCTATCGCTTTCCGCTGGAGGTGCCCCGACTGTCCGGCACCGTGGATACCCTGCCGGTGGTGGCATCGGAGACGCTGCTGGAATCGCTGGATCTGTCCGGCGGCGCGATGATCGCCGTCCGGGGGCAGGTCCGGTCCCACAATCTCCGGGAAAACGGGGTCCGCCGACTGCTGATTTTCGTGTATGCTTCCGACCTGGCCGTCTGCGACGGCGAACCGGTCAATACCGTGGCGCTGTGCGGCACGGTGTGCAAGCCCCCGGTGTACCGGCGGACGCCGCTGGGCCGGGAAATCTGCGACGTGATGCTGGCGGTCCCCCGAAGCTTTCACCGGGCGGATTATCTGCCCTGCATTCTGTGGGGGCGGACGGCCCAGGAGCTTTCCGGCTGTCAGGTCCGGGACCGGATCCGCATCGACGGCCGTCTGCAGAGCCGGGCTTATACCAAGCTGACCGAGGCGGGCGCCGAGGAGCGGACCGCCTTCGAAATTTCAGCCCTAACCGCCGAACAGGCGGAAGATGCCGTGTAGCATAAAACAGACCGCCGCACCAAGGCACGTCGGAAGGAAAAATGCCTCCAGCGTCCGCCTGACGCTGCCAGTTTCCCGGCGGACGGTGAGCAGCGTGGTAGCACAGGGCCAGTGCAGTACGGTAAAAACCAGCGTACACACCACCGTGCCGGGCGCCCAGGTTTCCGGACCGCCCATGCCGATCATGGCAAGGATGGGCAGCAGCAGCTCGTTGGCCGGGAAGGCCAGCAGGAAGCTCAGCAGAATCGGCCCGTTCATGCCAAGCACGCGGCCAACCGGGTCCAGCGCGGCGGCCAGCGGCGAGAGAAGGTTCCCTTCCGACAGCGCCCAGAGCAGCAAGCCCGCCGGGGCGGCCACCTTCACGGCCCGGAGCATCATGGTCAGAATCCGGTCCAGCAGCGACCGGACCAGAATCTTGCCCCATCGCGGGCGGCGCAGCGGCGGAATTTCCATGAGAAATCCGCCGCTTTCCCCGGCATTTTTCAGCCGGGTCACGGCCATGGCCCCCAGCGTACCAAGGAAAACAGCCCCGGCGGTGCAGGCCGCCGCCCCGGCATCCGAAAAGAGCAGCCCGCCCAGCACCAGCAGCGTGGGAAACCGGCCGTTGCAGGGCACCATGGCGTTGGTGACCATAGCCGTGGTCCGCTCGCGGGGCGACTCCAGAATGCGGCACCCGGTGACCCCCACCGCATTGCACCCCAGACCCATGCAGAGCGTCAGCGCCTGCCGCCCGCTGCCGCCCCACCGAGCCATGGGGCCGTCCAGCAGGAAGGCCATCCGGGGCAGAAAGCCCATTTCCTCCAGCGCCGTAAAAAGCGGGAAGAAAATCACCATCGGCGGCAGCATCACGGCCAGCACCCGGGTGACCGTGGCATAAACGCCGTCCACCAGCGCGCCCCGCAGCAGGGCAGGCCACGGCGCAAGAAGCCGGTGCAGTTCCTCCCCGCCCCGGGAAAACAGCCGCTGCAGCGCTTCGGAAGGGAAATTGGCCCCCCGGACGGTCAGCCACAGAATACCCAGCAGCACCAGCACCGTCACCGGGACGCCCACCCAGCCTCCGGCCAGCAACCGATCCAGCCTGCGCCGCCGCTCCACCCCAAGAACCGGAGAAACCCGGACACATTGGGCGGCAATCAGCCGGGCCGTCCGCACCGTGTCCGACCAACCGGGATGCACCCGGGCCGGACCGTCCAGAACCTCGAAAATGGTGTCCTTCAGGCGACGCAGCGACGCCCGGTCGTCGGCGGCGGTGAGCACCACCGGAACGCCGAGACAGTCGGACAGAACGTCGGCCCGGACCGACACACCCCGTCGGTCCGCTTCGTCCATCAGATGTACGCAAACCACCGCCCGGGCGGCTTTGGGCAGAATCTGCAGCGCCAGAATCAGATTCCGTTCCAGGCAACAGCCGTCGCAGACCACCACGATGCAGTCTGCCTCGCCGCTGCCGATCCGTTCGGCTGCAATGCGCTCATCCTCCGACGGTCCCTCCAGCGAGTAGGTGCCCGGCAGGTCCACCAGCCTGACCCGCCGTCTGCCCTGCCGGAGGGTGCCGGATGCCGTGCCGACCGTTTTGCCGGGCCAGTTTCCGGTGTGCTGCCGCCCGCCGGTGAGGGCGTTGAACAGGGTGCTTTTGCCCACGTTGGGATTTCCGGCCAGCAGGATCGTAGGCCGCGGCGCCGTCATGGAGCCGTCACCGCGATGCCCGCCAGCATCTCCCGGCGCATGGCCAGCACCGTTCCGCAGACCTCCAGCGCCGTCAGCGTCCGGTCCGGACTCTGATAGCGCCAGCAGACGGTGCTGCCCGGCACCAGTCCGAAGGCGGCCAGCCGCCGGGTCTGGGCCTCCGGCAGCCCAATCTCCGTCACAACGGCGGGGCAGTCCCGCCGGACCTGTTTGACAGTTTTCATTGCCGATTCCCCCTTTGTCGTCGGTTCATTCTATCCGCTCCGGCGCCGTTTGGTGCAGCGGGCCCTTTCTTTTTTTCGCTTTTTGTGATAGAATACGGGAAATGGGAGAGGAGAATCGAAAATGGAAGAAAAAGTGCGCGAAATCATCCGCCTGCTCAAGGCCCGCTACCCCGATGCGCTCTGCGCGCTGCACTACCGGACGGATTACGAGCTGATGATTGCGGTGCGCCTGTCGGCCCAGTGTACCGATGCCCGGGTCAATCTGGTGACGCCCGCCCTGTTCGCGGCCTTCCCCACGCTGGAGGCCATGGCCGCCGCCCCTATCGGGCAGGTGGAGGACTACATCCGCTCCTGCGGCTTTTACAAGCACAAGGCCCGGGATATCGTGCTGGCCTGCCAGATGCTGCTGAAGGATTACGGCGGCAAGGTGCCCGGCACCATGGAGCAGTTGCTGCGTCTGCCCGGCGTCGGGCGCAAAACGGCCAATCTGCTGCTGGGCGACCTGTACGGCGTGCCGGGCAGCGTGGTATGCGATACCCACTGCATCCGCATCTGCGGCCGTCTGGGTCTGACCCACAGCAAGGAGCCGGAAAAGGTGGAAACCCAGCTGCGGGCGATTCTGCCGCCGGAGGAAAGCTCCAACTTCTGCCACAGGCTGGTGCTGTTCGGCCGGGAAATCTGCACGGCCCGCTCCCCCAAATGCGTCGAATGTCCCCTGGCCCCCTGGTGCAGCGAAATGACCGGCCGGTAGCCGTTCTGCCCACCCCCCTTTCCGCATAGAATGGCGGACAAGGGGGGATTTTTTTGCGTAAACGGCTTCCCATGTTTTACGGTGCGCTGCTGCTCACCGGCGTGAATCTGCTGCTGCGGCTGATTTCCACGGGATTTCAGGTCTACGTCTCCAGACGGATCGGCGCAGCCGGTGTTGGCCTTTTGCAGCTGGTGCTTTCCGTTGGAGCGCTGGCCATGACCGCCGGGATGGCCGGGGTGCGGACCGCCGCCATGTATCTGACCGCCGAAGCCGTGGGCCGCCGGGAAAAGGCCGGTCTTCGCCGGATTGTCCGCTGCTGCATCGGCTACAGTCTTCTGTTCAGCCTGCCCACCGCCGCAGTCCTGTTCGGCTGTTCCCCGCTGCTGGCCTCCCGTTGGATCGGCGAAGCGGAAACCGCCGCTGCCATCCGTCTGCTTGCCTTGTTTTTACCGGTTTCCTGCCTGTGCGGCGTCCTGAGCGGCTGCCTTACCGGCCTGAACCGGATCGGAACGCTGGCCGCCGTGCAGGCGGCGGAGCAGCTTCTGACCATGAGTCTGACCTTCCTGCTGTTGTCCGGCCCGGCAGGCGATCGGGCGGTGTCCGCCTGCCGGGTGATGGTGCTGTCCAGCGGCCTTGGTGCCTGTCTGACGCTGCTGGCGCTGGCCGTGCTCTGCGCCGCCGTCCTCCCCCGGCAAGCCGCCGCCCGGGTTTCCGTGTCCCGGCACCTGGCCGGGCTGGCCCTGCCGCTGGCACTGGCGGACGATCTGAAGGCCGGCATTTCCACGGCGGAAAACCTGCTGGTACCCCGGCGTCTTTCCCTGTTTGCCGGAGAGGCGGCGCCGCTGGCCGCCTTCGGCACTGTCTGCGGCATGGTATTTCCGCTGATGATGCTGCCTGCCGCCCTGCTTTACGGCTTTGCGGAGCTGGTGATCCCGGAGCTGGCCCGCTGCCGGGCCGCCGGAAGCCATGCGCGCATCCACCACCTGATTTCCCGCAGCCTCCGGACGGCGCTGCTCTACGGCGTCACCTGCGGCGGGTTGCTGTATCTGCTGGCGGGGCCGCTGTGCGGCGCGCTGTACCACAGCGAGGAAGCCGCCCGACATCTGCGGCGGTTTGCCTTTCTCGTCCCCATGCTGTACTGTGACGCCGTCACGGACGCCATGACCAAGGGCCTGGGGCAGCAGAAGATCTGCGTCCGCTACAACATCCTCACCTCCGCGCTGGATGTGGCGCTGCTGTATGTGCTTCTGCCCCGCTGGGGCATGACGGGCTACTTTCTCAGCTTTCTTGTGACCCACGCGCTGAATTTCATCCTGAGCCTGCGGCGGCTGCTGCGAATCAGTGGGGAAACGCTGACGCCCTTCGTCCCGCTGGTCACCGTGGCCGTGATGCTGCTGGCTGTCCGCCTGACGGCCATGGCCCCCCATCCCCTGCTGCGGGCGGCTGCTTATCCGGCGCTGCTGTACGGCGGGCTGGTGCTTCTCGGCATTGTAGGCAGGGAGGATTTCCGGTGGGGGCTGGGGCTTCTGCGCGGCTCCGGCGGAAAGTAACCGTTTGCTTTCCCGCACCGCCGTGGTATAATGACAGAAAAAGAAGCAGGAGGCATCCCATGAACCATCGGCAGGATCGTTACGGCAACCCCATTTCCATTCTCGGCTTCGGCTGTATGCGCTTTCCCCAGACGGCGGGGCACATCAACATGGGGGAAACCGAACGGGAAATTCTGGAGGCCTATCGCGGCGGCGTGAATTATTTCGACACGGCCTATGTCTATCCCGGCAGCGAAGCCGCGCTGGGGGAGATTCTGGCCCGCAACGGAATCCGGGATCAGGTGAGCATTGCCACCAAACTGCCCCACTACCTCATCAAATCCCGGGAGGGGCTGGAAAAATACTTTGCCGAGCAGCTCCGGCGGCTGAAAACCGACCATATCGACTCTTACCTGATGCATATGCTGACGGACACCGCCACCTGGGAACGGCTGAAGGGCCTGGGCATTCTGGAATTTCTGGCGGAAAAGAAAAAATCCGGCGCCATCCGTCAGATCGGCTTTTCCTACCATGGGAACACGGAAATGTTCTGCAAGCTGGTGGACTGCTACGACTGGGATTTCTGCCAGATTCAGTATAATTATCTGGACGAGCATTCGCAGGCCGGAAAAGCAGGCCTGCGCTACGCTGCCTCCAAGGGGCTGCCGGTAATCATCATGGAGCCGCTGCGGGGTGGCCGCTTGGTCAGCCGCCTGCCCCACCGCGCCGTGGAACGGATGGCCCGCTACCCCGTCCGTCATACCCCCGCCCAATGGGCGCTGCGGTGGCTGTGGAACCAGCCGGAGGTGACCTGTGTCCTGTCCGGCATGAATTCCATGGACATGGTGCGCGACAACGTGGAAACCGCCTCCACCGTCACGGCAGGCGAGCTGACCGAAGCGGACGAGGAAATGCTGCGCCAGGTGGTGGCGGACATCAACGCGAAACAGAAAGTCGGCTGCACCGGCTGCCGGTACTGTATGCCCTGTCCCCACGGAGTGGACATTCCCGGCACCTTTGCCGCCTACAACCGCCGGTATTCCGACGGCAGGCTCCGGGGGCTGATCGAATACTTCATGTGTACCGCCGTCCGGAAGGACTCCACCGCCGCCGGCAACTGCATCGGCTGCGGCCGCTGCGAGAAGCATTGCCCCCAGCACATCGAAATCCGGAAGCAATTGCAGGCCGCCAGAAAATCCATGGAAGGCCCCCTCTATCGCATGGGCCGGAAGCTGGTGCTGTGGCTGAAGCTCTATTGACCCTGCCGCTTTTCCGCCAGCGCCTGCATCTGCTGCCGGGGCGACAGGCCGAGACGGCTGCGGAACACCTTGGAAAAATACAGCGGATCCCGGTAGCCGCACAGCGTGGCCACGGTTTTCACGCTGGTAAAGCCCTGCTCCATCAGCGTGCAGGCCTGCTGGATGCGGACGGTGTTCAGATAGTCGGAAAAACCGATTTTGAAGGTGGCCTTGAACAGGCCGGAAAGGTATTTGGGGTGATAGCCGCAGGCCTGCCCCACCTTTTCCAGCGTCAAATCCGGGTCGCCGCTGTGATCGTCTACATACTGCTTCACAAGCTGGGCCGTTTCGTCCCGGGACGGCCCGGCGTCTTCCCTGCACAGCAGCCGCTGGCCCAGCTCCGCAAAGGTATAGAGCAGAATGCCCTCGCTGCGAAGCCGGATCACGGCCTGGGGCGACCGCAGGCCGCTTTCCCAGACCGGCAGCAGCGCATCGAAGCCCGGAAAAAGGCGGCACCGCTCCGCCGCCTCCATCTGCTCCATCAGCGCATTGGCCCGGCGGCCGAGAAAGCTGATATAGTAAAATTGCAGCCCCTCTCCGCCGATCCGAAGGCCGGAGCAGGCAGGCGTCGTCAGAAACAGGTCCCCCGGCGTCAGCGGGAAAAACTGCCGGGACGTTTGCAGCGTTCCGGTTCCGCCGCAGACCAGGCACATCCGGTACACCGAGTTGGTCCGCAGCTGCTCCGACGCGGTTTCCAGCACAAAATTGATGACATGAAGCTCGTCCTGACTTCCGGACGGCTGTAAAAAGCGGCAGACGTTTTCTCCCACGGCCCATCACCTCTGCCGTCATTATAAAACGGAGGCGCGCGAAAGTCAAAGAATTCTGACGATATTCCATCAAGATATGGAAGTATTCTATTTCCCATTCCGGGCCGCCGTGCTATAATGCAGACACAAGCCGCGGAAGATCATCCCGCGGGCAAAGGAGGAACAACCTATGAAAAAGATCCGCATCGGTGTCATGGGCGTGGGACGCGGCAGCAGCATGATCAACTACTGCGAGCAGGCAAACCATGCCGAGGTCGTCGCCATCTGCGACAAATGGGAAGAGGGCATCGCCCGTCAGAAGGCGCTGCACAACGACGGCCGCATCACCTATTACCACGATTTCGATTCCTTTATTCAGCACGACATGGACGCTGTGGTGCTGGCCAACTACGCCCACGAGCACGCGCCCTTCGCCATCCGGGCCATGGAGGCGGGCAAGCACGTCTTTTCGGAGGTGCTGCCGGTCCAGACTCCCGCCCAGGCGGTGGAGCTGGTGGAAGCGGTGGAGCGCACCGGGAAGATTTACGCCTACGGCGAAAACTACTGCTATATGCCCGCCCCCTACGAAATGCGGCGGCTTTACCGGCAGGGCAAGGTCGGCGAATTCGAGTACGCCGAGGGCGAATACATCCATAACTGCGAGCCGTGCTGGGCGGGCATCAGCTACGGCGACCCCAACCACTGGCGCAACAATATGTTCTCCACCTTCTACTGCACCCATTCCTTCGGGCCGATCATTCACATCACCGGTCTGCGGCCCGTGTCCGTCACCGGCTTTGAAGCCACCCGCAACGAGCGGCGGCAGAGAGTGGGCGCCAAGGGCGCGGAGTTCGGCATGGAAATGGTGACGCTGGAAAACGGTGGCATCGTCAAGAGCATTCACGGCGGTCTGTACCGCAATTCCGTCTGGTACACCCTGTACGGCTCCAAGGGCCGCATGGAATCCGCCCGGGAGGACGCCGAGAACGGCGGCGTTTCCCGCCTTTACGTCTTTGCCGACGACTATGCCGGCCAGTACGGCGATGCCGTGCCGGAAACCTACGAGCCGAAGCAGGCGCAGGACGAGGATTCCCAGATTTTCGGCCACGGCGGCTCGGATTTCTACTCCATGTACAACTTCATCCGCAAGATTCAGGGCGACGAGAACGCGGATACCATCGACGTCTATGAAGCGCTGGATATGTGCCTGCCCGGTATTTTTGCCTACCGCTCCATTCTGGCCGGCGGCATTCCCATGGAGGTGCCCAATATGCGGGACAAGGCCGTCCGGGAGCGGTACCGTCACGACAACGCCTGCACCGATCCGGCGGTGGCCGGGGATCAGCTGCTGCCCACCACCAAAAACGGCACGCCGGAAATCGATCCCGGTGTCTACGACTATATGCGGCAGAAGTGGCAGGAGGAGCTGGAATCCCACACCGGCTATATGGAAATCTCCATGAAGCAGGGCCTGAAGCAGGACGAGTAACTTCATGACGGCCTACCTGCTTCTTCTCATTGCGGCGCTGCTGTTTGCCACCCAGTTTCTTTTTGAGCAGCAGTATCAGCGCCGCTGCGGCAAAACGCTGACAGCCAGCCTGGCCCTCTCCGCCTATACCGGCCTGATCGGGTTTCTGATTATGCTGATTTCCGGCGGCTTCAGGCTGGAATGGGGCCTGCCGTCGTTTCTGCTGGCCGCCCTGTATGCCGCCGCGTCCATGGCCTTCAACTATGTCAGCCTGAAAGCCTTTTCCGCCGTCAATCTGGCGGTGTACAGTATGTTCGCCATGCTGGGCGGGATGGTGCTGCCGTTTTTCTACGGCATTGCCTTCGGCGGCGAACCGCTGACCGTGTTCAAGGTTCTCTGCACGGTTCTGATTGCCGGTTCTCTGGTGCTCAACTGCATGGGGCAGTCCCATCTTGGCAAGAACATCCGGTATTACGCGGCGGTATTCCTCTTAAACGGCTGCTTCGGCGTCATTTCGGCCATTCACCAGAATCAGCTGCCCGGGCCGGTGGACGCATCCAGCTTTATGGCCTATACCCAGCTGGTGCAGGCGGCAGCCGCCGTCGTGTGGCTGCTGCTCCGGCGGGAGCGCCTGCCGAAGCTCTCCCCTAAGCTGCTTGGCTGCGTCGCGGGGCTGTCCGGTTTTTCCGTGGTGGGCAACGCCTTCCTTCTGCTGGCGCTGAAAACCTGCCCGGCCTCGGTCCAGTATCCCATGATTACCGGCGGCGTCATCGTCTTTTCCGTCGTCATCAGCCTGCTTCAGCGGGAGCGGGTTTCCAAAGCCAATCTGGCGGCGGCGGCTTTGTCGCTGGCGGCCACCGTTCTCCTCGTTTTCTGAAAAAACGGACCTGCTTCCCCATTCGGAGAAGCAGGTCCGCCTTTTTGTAGAAAGAAAACCACCGGCAGTGCCGGTGGTTCCAAAAAGCTTTCGCTCGATATAGGGGCCGTCCTCGTCGGTCAGGTTCCGGTCCCAGGCCTGACCGAAATCGCCGCACCCCCAGGTCCACTGCTTTTTCCCCGGCGCCACATGGTGGTCGGCCACATGGAGAATGCCGGCCTTCTTGCCGTGGTCGTAGCCGCCGATGAAGTCGTAATCCGAATGATACGCCATGTAGGACATTGGCACCGGGATGTTGCGGTAGCGAGAGATATCCACACCGGCGGAATCGTCCTGCTTGTTGGCCCACGGGGTAGGTCGGAATGGTCACCGCCTCCTGCCAGACGGCGACGCCTTCGGTAATATTCCTCATTGGATGTTCTCTCCTGTTCTGTGATCGGTGTGTTTACGTTAACACTTTTCTCCGCCATGATACCACGCAAGGGGCTTCTGCCAATCGGAAGATCGATTCTTTTGTGTGCCACATCGAAAATCACCGGCCGGAGCTGCGGATTTTCGTGTTTTGACCGATTGCTCCCCTGCCGGATTTGTAATTTTGTGAACGTACACACTCCTGGAACATCAAACGCTTCTTTACAATCGCCTGTTCTGCGCTATAATAATTCTGAAATTCTCAGGATTTTATCGGAAGGCGGCGCTGCCATGACAACCCAACCCACGATCAAAGATGTGGCCCGGCTGGCGGGCGTTTCCATCGGCACTGTAGACCGCGTGGTCCACAACCGGGGAAAGGTCTCCCCCAAAAGCCGTCAGGCCGTGCAGAACGCCATCGACGTGCTGGGTTACCGGCCCAGCCCCATTGCCAGCGCCCTGGTCCGGCATCGGGCGCCGATCCGGATCGGCGTCTGCATTCCCAAGGTGGAGCGGGAGTTCTGGACCGAGGCCATCCACGGCGTCACGCTGGCTCGGGAAAAGCTGCTGCCCTTCGGCGTGGAGGTGACCGAAATTGACACGGACTCCTACCGTTTTGCAGATCAGCAGGACTCCGTCCGGCAGCTGCTGGACGGCGGCGTCAGCGGCCTGATTCTGGTGCCTCTGCAGGGGAAAAGCAGCGATCTGGACGCGCTGATTCCCCCCGAGGTTCCTTACGCCACGGTGCTGGAGGATGCGCCGGACTCCCGGCGGCTGTTCCACGTCGGGCCGGACAATTATGCCATGGGCCGTCTGGCCGGGCAGCTGGCGCTGCTGGGGGCGGGCAGCGGAATGCGCTGCGTGATTCTGACCTCCAACGGCGGTTTCTGCGGCACCCAGGACCGGATCCGGGGATTTCAGGACTATCTGGCCGGGCGGGACACCTCTGCCCGAATTCTGGAGGTCTGCGAATGCGCGCTGGATTCCGAGCGCATCGGTTATCAGAGCATTTACGCCCTGGCCGAGGCCCAGATGGCGAAATACCCGGACATGAACGTCTTTTACGTCACCAACGGCCTGACCCAGTGGGCTGCCGCTGCCGTGAAAAATCACCGGATGGGCGGGAAAATTCAGGTTTTCGGCTACGAGCGGACGGAAATGACCCCCACCTTTCTGAAGGAAGGCATCATCGGCGCTGCGCTCTGCCAGGAACCGGCCCGGCAGTGGTATCGGGCCGTCATGCGGATGCGGGAGTATCTGGCCGGGGCGCCCCTGCCGCGGTGCGCCGTTTTTCGGGCGGACTGCCGGATCCTGCTGGAGGAGTCCCTCCCCTTCCAGGGGCTGGACGAGCTGGCGGATCTGTAAGGGGTTCTTGCATTTTGCCGCGCTTCGTCGTATAATAATCTCAGATCGGCCCGGAAGGGGCAGAATTCCCCATTTTCCCAAGGAGAGATACCATGAGCCATATGCTGACAAGGCCGGAAGCCTGGGCGCTTCTGACCGCCTATAATCAGGATCATTTTCATCTGCGTCACGCCGTCACCGTGGAGGGCGTCATGCGGTATTTTGCAAACGAGCTGTGCTACGGCGACGAGGCCGATTTCTGGGCCACCGTGGGGCTGCTGCACGACCTGGATTTTGAGCAGTTTCCCCAGCAGCACTGCATCAAGGAGCAGGAAATTCTGCGGGAGCACGACGCGGACGAGCGGCTCATTCACGCCGTGGCCAGCCACGGCTACCTGCTGACGGTGGACATCGCACCGGAGCACGAAATGGAGAAGGTCCTCTACGCCACCGACGAGCTGACGGGTCTGATCGGCGCCGTGGCGCTGATGCGCCCGTCCAAAAGCGTGGCGGATCTGGAGCTGAAATCCGTGAAGAAGAAGTATAAGAGTGCCAATTTCGCGGCGGGCTGCTCCCGGGAGGTCATTGCCCGGGGGGCGGAAATGCTGGGCTGGCCGCTGGACGAGTTGATCGAAAAGACCATCCTGGCCATGCGGAGCTGCGAAGACGCCTGCGTCGCGGTCTGACGGAGGAATGCTATGCTGAATCAATTTTCCCGGACCGAGCTGCTGCTGGGTCACGACGGAATGGAGAAGCTGGCTGCCGCCCGGGTTGCCATTTTCGGTGTCGGCGGTGTGGGCGGCTACACCGCGGAAGCGCTGGCCCGGTCCGGCGTCGGCGCGCTGGACCTGATTGACGACGATCGGGTCTGCCTGACCAACCTGAACCGCCAGATTTTCGCCACAAGAAAAACCGTCGGTCATCTCAAGGTGGAGGTAGCCAAGGAGCGGCTGCTGGAGATCAATCCGAACTGCCGCATCGAAACCCACCAGACCTTCTACTCTCCCGAAACCCAGGACCAGTTTGATTTCACCCAATACGATTATATCGTGGACGCCATCGACACGGTCACCGGCAAGCTGGCGCTGGTGGTCAACGCCAAGGCCGCCGAAACCCCCATTCTCAGCTCCATGGGCGCGGGCAACAAAATGGACCCCACCGCCTTCGAGGTGACGGACATTTTCAAGACCTCCGTCTGTCCGCTGGCCAAGGTTATGCGCTCCGAGCTTCGTAAGCGCCGGATCCGGAAGCTGAAGGTGGTCTACTCCAAGGAGCTGCCCATGACGCCGGTGGACGATATGGCCATCAGCTGCCGCAGCCACTGCATCTGCCCGCCGGACACCGCCCGGAAGTGTACCCAGCGCCGTCAGGTGCCGGGCAGCAACGCCTTTGTGCCGTCGGTGGTGGGGCTGATTATCGCCGGTGAGGTGGTCAAGGACCTGACTGGTGTCCGCGGGAAGGGCATCGGCGTCTGACGGGGTGCAAAAATGAGCCGAGAATTGGATCGCAGCCAGCTGATTGACCGGAGCATTCAGAAAAAGTACCGGAAAACCGTCTGGAATCCCTTTATTGCCGCCGTCAAGCGGTATGAGCTTCTGGCCCCCGGCGACAAGGTCGCCGTCTGCATTTCCGGCGGCAAGGACTCCATGCTGCTGGCCAAGCTGATGCAGCAGCTCCACGAGCTGACGGAATTCCCCTTTGAGCTTGTCTATCTGGTCATGGACCCGGGCTACAGCCCGGCCAACCGGGCCAGAATCGAGGAAAACGCCGCGCTGCTGTGTCTGCCCATCACCGTGTTTGAAACCAATGTGTTCGACGTTGCCAACCGGAGCGGCCGTTCCCCCTGCTATCTCTGTGCCCGGATGCGCCGGGGCCACCTGTACAGTCAGGCCCGGGCGCTGGGCTGCAACAAAATTGCTCTGGGCCACCACTTCAACGACGTGGTGGAAACCACCGTGCTGAGTATGTTCTACGGCTCCCAGATGCAGGCCATGCCGCCCAAGCTCCGCAGCCGGAATTTCCCGGGAATGGAGCTGATCCGGCCCCTTTACTGCGTGCAGGAGGACGATATCATCGCCTGGGCCAACTACAATCAGCTGGAATTTCTGCAATGCGCCTGCCGCTTTACGGAGGATACCGCCCGGGAAAACAGTGAAACCACCTCCAAGCGCAAGGAGGTCAAGCAGCTGCTCCGGCAGCTGAAGCAGACCAACCCCAACATCGAAAAGAGCATTTTTCACAGCATTCATTCCGTCCGGCTGGATACCATGGTCGGCTGCAAGTCCGGCGGCGTGGAATACGACTTCCCCGCCCTGTACCGGAGCCGCAAGCCGGAGGAAAACGAATAAGCGATCAAAAAAACGAAAGGGACACCATTATGATTTACTCCGATTTTCAAGGAAAGCAGCTGTCTCTGCTGGGCTTCGGCACCATGCGCCTGCCCACGCTGCCTGACGGCACCATCGACGAGGCCCAGACCCGGATCATGGTCCGGGATGCCTTCGACCGCGGCGTCAATTACTTTGACACCGCCTACCCCTATCACGGCGGAATGTCGGAACGGGTCATCGGCAAGATTCTGAAGGACTATCCCCGGGACAGCTTCTTCCTCGCCACCAAGTTCCCGGGCCATCAGATCAGCAGCAGCTATAACCCCGCCGCCATCTTTGAAGAGCAGCTGGAAAAATGTCAGGTGGACTATTTCGATTTCTATCTGCTGCACAACGTCTACGAAAAGTCCATCGAAACCTACTTAGACCCCCGCTGGGGCATTCTGGACTATTTCCGGGAGCAGAAAAAGCAGGGCCGCATCCGCCATCTGGGCTTTTCCAGCCACGGGCGGGTGGAGCTGCTGGACCGTTTTCTGGATGTCTGCGGCGACGACATGGAGTTCTGCCAGATTCAGCTGAACTATCTGGACTGGACCCTCCAGCAGGCAAAGGAAAAGTATGAGCTGCTGACCCGGCGGAACATTCCCGTCTGGGTGATGGAGCCGGTCCGGGGCGGAAAGCTGGCCAATCTGCCTGCCGATGCAGAGGAAAAGCGGAAGGCCATGGATCCGGACCACTCTGCCGCGTCCTGGGGCTTCCGGTTCCTGCAGGGGCTGCCGAATGTGAAAATGGTGCTCAGCGGGATGTCCAATCCGGACCAGATGCGGGACAATCTGGCGACCTTTGAGACCCGCTGTCCGCTCACGAAGGAGGAAGAGGCCCTTGCCTTCTCCATCGCCGACCACATGAAAAACGCCGTCCCCTGCACCGGCTGCCGGTACTGCTGCGACGGATGTCCCATGGGGCTGAACATTCCGGTGCTGATTTCCGTGTATAACGACCTGAAATTCCAGCCCACCACGAACGCCGCCATGATGACCGAATTTCTGCCTGAGGACAAGAAGCCGTCGGCCTGTGTGGCCTGCGGCAAATGCACCAAGATCTGTCCCCAAGGGATTGAGGTCCCCCGGATCATGAAGGAGCTGACGGAGCTGCTGAAAACCGTCCCCAGTTGGGTGGAAGTGAGCCGCCAGCGGGAGGAAGAGGCGATCCGCAGCCGCAAGCAGGCAAAATAATCGGATTCCCGCCTGCAAAAACAGGCGGGAATTTCTTTTTGGGAAAAGTGAGGAACTTATGGGAAAATCTGACCGGCAAAAGCTCCGGATTCTCTACATTCTGGACGCCCTGCAGCGGGATTCCGGCCCGGATCATCCGCTGAAGGCAAGCGAGCTGATGGAAATGCTCGAAGCCCGCTACGATCTGGTCTGCGACCGGAAAACCGTCTATTCCGACATTGCCGCCCTGCAGGAGTACGGGGTGGACATTGTGTCCGTCAGCGGAAAAAAGGGCGGCTACTACATTGCCTCCCGGAACTTTGAACTGCCTGAGCTGAAGCTGCTGATCGATGCGGTCCAGTCCAGCCGGTACCTGACGGAGAAAAAATCCCGGGAGCTGATCGAGAAGCTCTGCCTGCAATGCAACAAGCAGGACGCCCGGCTCATGCGGCGGGACGTTTACGTCTCCGGCCGGGTCAAGAGCATGAACGAGACCATCTACTATAACGTGGACCGCATTCAGGAGGCCATTGCAGAAAACAAACAGATTGCGTTCCGCTATTTCGACTGGGGGCTGGACGGCCAGCGCCACTACCGGGACCGCAGCTATGAAGCAAGCCCCTACGGCCTGTGCCAGGACAACGAAAACTGCTATCTGCTGGCCCTGTCGGCGCGGCACGGCATCACCGCCTACCGGGTGGACCGGATGAGCGACATTACGCTGCGCCGGGAAGCCCGGGTCCCCTGCCCGGAGCTGACTGGCAGCGCCCTGACCGACCACGCCCGGCGGCTGTTTCAGATGTACGCCGGAGACGAGACCACGGTCAAACTCCGTTTTCATCGGGACCTGATCAACGTGGTCATCGACCGGTTCGGCAAGGACACCATGCTGATTCCGGACGGGCCGGAGCATTTTGTCTTTACCGTGCAGGTGGCGGTTTCCCCCATGTTTTTAAGCTGGATCATCGGCTTCGGCAGCAAAGCGAAAATTCTCTACCCGCCTGCCGTGGTGGACCGGTGCCGGGCTCTGTGCCGGGAAGCGCTGGCTCAGTATTCCTCGGATTCCAGCGAAAACCCGGAAAACAGTTGATTCCACGTTTCCGTCAGTTCGCCGCTCCGGGCAGCGTCGGCCTGCACTGTCAGGACGTAGTGATAGCGGCCGTCGTCCAGCACGGCGGCCCGGCCCACCTGCTCTCCTTCTTCTCCGGCGGCGGTCCAGACAAAGTCATAGCGGCTCACGCCGCCCCGGCCGGTTTTCAGAATCGTCAGGCGCTCCGGCTCGAAGCCGCTGACTGTCTTCACCGTGCGGTGGAGATCGCCGCCGGGCAGGACCTCCGACGTCAGCTCGTAGCCGTCGCACTGATAGACGGTTTCCCCGTCCCCTGCCCCGGCTGCCGCAGCCGCCTCCTCCGGCAGCGTCAGACGGACCTGCCGGGCAGGCGCCGCCGTTTCCGTCGCCGCCCAGATGTCCCCCACCGTTTCAAAGGTCTCTGCCGCGCCGCAGCCGGTCAGCAGCAGCGCCGCCGTTACAAGAAAAATTCCGAATTTCATCACGCCATCACCTCAGAAAGGAACGTTATGCAATATTTGGCTGTCTACCTGATTCTAATCAATGCGCTGGGGCTTGTCCTTATGCGGATCGACAAGAAAAAGGCCCTGCGTCACCAATGGCGCATTCCCGAGGCCACGCTCATGACGGTGGCCGCCCTCGGCGGCAGTGTGGGCAGCCTGGCTGGGATGTATCTGTTCCGCCATAAAACCAGACATCCGAAATTTTACCTTGGAATCCCCGCACTGCTGGTATTGCAGCTGGCCGTGGGGATACTGCTATGGAGCAAAGCCGCCTGACGCAAGTCAGGCGGCTTTGCTTTATCTCAGGAATGTGACATGACTTCGTGGACGTAGTCGCTGATCTGCTCCCGGGGCAGGCACAGCACCACGGAAAACTCGGAATCCAGCATCCGCTCCGCGTCCCGCAGGAAATTCTCGTCGCAGAGGTGGAACTTCTTGCCTGCCGCCTGCTGCCCCTGCTTCTGGCGGCGCAGCGTGCGGACCATGCAGATCAGCTCCGTCCGGTCGCCGCTGGCCAGCAGGTCGTGATAGCGCTGCTTGCGCTGCACTTCGTCGGGAATCCACACGTCCCGGCGGACCGCCTCCGACTGAAGCAGCGAAAGCAGCTGCTCGCGGCTGAGAATACGGCGCATTCTTGAAAGTGCCGCCTCGTTATCCTGCGGAACAAAATAGGTGGCCCCCTTCTGCTCCGCTGATTCCAGCACATAATAGCGGTGCGTCTTCCGATCCACCGTCCGATCCGTCACAGCGCTGACCGTACAAACACCGTGAACTCCGTACACAATCTGCTCTCCGATCCGGTACATTTTGATTCCCCTTTCCGATTTTATTTAATATTATTATAGCACAACCGGCGGGAAGTTTCACATGGTTAATTTAACGAATTTCGGCATCGGTTTTTGTGGATTCTGTGCAAGCAGCGCCGCCGTTTCCTGCATCAGAAGCCCGTCAGCTCTACCTGATAGTGCTCCAGCCAGAAGTTCACCTGAAGCAGGTAGGCCACGGTCTGGGGCGTTTTCATCAGCTGGCCGTACCAGGGCCAGTCGCTTTCCTCCTCCATCAGTACCGTCACGGCGGCGGGAGAAACCAGTGCAAAAAGTGGCGCGTCTTTCTTCCGGAGCAGCTGCATCATCCGCCCGCGGACCAGATCCCAATAATGGGGGTCGCAGGTCTTGGGATACGGGCTTTTCTTCCGCCAGAGGACCTCCTCCGGCAGAACGCCAGTCATGGCCCGGCGCAGAAGGCCCTTTTCCTTGCCCCCGGCGTCCTTCATGGCCCAGGGCACGCCGTACAGATACGAGGCAATCCGTTCATCGCAGAAGGGCACCCGCACCTCCAGCCCAGAGAACATACTCATCCGGTCCTTCCGGTCCAGCAGCGTCTGCATGAACCAGCGGAAATTCAGATTCACCATTTCCTTCATCCGCCGTTCCTCCGGCGGCGTCCCGGGCAGGATGTCGCTTTCCCGGCAGGTCTGCCGGTACCGGTCCATCACATAGTCCTCCGGCCGCAGCCGCCGACGCAGGGACGGATACAGCAGTGCCGCCCGGCGGGCCGTGGTCTGTGCCCAGGGGAACCCGGCCTGCCGCCGGATCTCCGGGTCCCGATACCAGGGGTAGCCGCCGAAGATTTCGTCGGCACACTCCCCGGACAGGGCCACCTTCACCTGATTCCGGATCTCCCGGCAGAAGGCCAGCAGGGAAAAATCCACGTCCGCCATGCCCGGCAGATCCCGGGCCACGGTGGCGTTTTCCAGCTCGGCCAGCAGCGCCTCCGGCGTCAGCACCGTGCGGAAGGGCCGCACCGGCAGCGTCCGGCACATCAGGTCGATATAATGGCCGTCGGTGGAGGGCTGGAACTTTCCGGGGGTAAAATACCGGTCGTTATCCGCATAATCCACGGAAAATACCGGCAATTGCACGCCGTTTTTCTCCGCTTCTGCAGCGCAGACGGCGGTAATCAGACTGGAATCCAGCCCGCCGGAGAGAAACGTGCCGATGGGGACGTCGGAAACGGTCTGCCGCCGGATGGCGTCGGTCACCAGTGCCTGGACCTTGGCTGCCGTTTCTTCGAAGCCGTCCGTGTGCTCCCGGTCCGTCAGGCGCCAGTACCGCCGCAGCGTCAGCCTGCCGTCGGCGTAAAAGCCGCAGCAGCCCGGCTCCACCTCCCGGATTCCCCGGAACACGCCGCAGCCCGGCGTCCGTCCCGGGCCGAGAAGCAGCAGCTCCGCCGCCCCTTCCGGGTCCAGCCTTGCCTTCATGGACGGATGGGCCAGAATCGTCTTCATTTCCGAGGCAAAGAGCAGGCCGTCACCGTCTTGGGCATAAAACAGCGGCTTCACACCGATCCGGTCCCGGGCAAGAAACAGCCGCGCCGCCCTTGCCTCCCAGACGGCGAAGGCGTAAATGCCGTTGAGCCGCTCCAGACAACCTTCCCCCCACTGGGCATAGGCGTGCAGCAGAACCTCCGTGTCGGAGTGACCAGAAAACCGGTGGCCCGCCCGGAGCAGCTCCTGCTGCAGCTCCTGCGTATTGTAAAGCTCTCCGTTATAGACGATGGTATAGGTTCCCTCCGGCCGGTCCAATGTCATGGGCTGCTGCCCGCCCGCCGGGTCGATAATGGCCAGCCGGGTATGCAGCAGCGCACCGGACGGAATCCGCTCCACACCGGAGCCGTCCGGCCCCCGCCGTCTCATGGTATCGAGCATCCGGCGAAGGGTTTCTTCCTCTGCCGGGAGGCCTAAGATACCGGCAATCGCGCACATAATGCCCTCACGCTCCTTCCTTTGTTCAGGATATGCCGCCGAAAAACTTTCTGTGCATAACCGCCGCCGGGCTGCAAACACTAACGCCGGTGATGTAAATGAAAACAAACAAGGAGCTT